>CAZAAC010000028.1:0-34203 GCA_964483155.1 uncultured Lachnospiraceae bacterium
TTTTGTTTGGCCCTCCATTTTATATAAAAATTTTTCAAACATTTCATTGCTCGTTTGTCTAAAAAAGCACAAAGTCACATATTTAAGATTATAACACAACTTAAACAAACCGCATAGGAAGAAATTATTATTTTTTTTGTTGAATTAGCTGAATATTCTTCTAAATTTACTAATTAATAAAACAATAATAGTGTTTTTTGACTTTTGCAAAAACACTATTATTTATGAATCCTATTCTATAATTGATTTTCTAAAATTTTTGCAGCTTCTATAAGCGCTGCTTCTGCACCATCTGGATTTTTCCCACCTGCTTGTGCCATATTAGGGCGTCCTCCACCACTGCCACCTACCAATCCCGAAATACCTTTGATTAAATTTCCAGCATGTGCGCCTTTTTCCACAGCCTGTTCAGTTGCCATTGCAATTAAATTTACTTTTTCATCAACGACAGATATAATAATGACGACACCATCACCGATTTTTCCCTTTAATTGATCGCCCAGTTCACGAAGACCATTCATCTCAATTCCATTTACTTTCGTTGCAAGAAGTTTTACTCCCTTAACCAGTTTGATCTGGTCCATAACATCACCGAGTGCTTCTTTAGCTGCCTTACTCTTAAGCGACTCGATTTCGCTTTGCATCACCTTAATATCGCTCATCATATGTTCTAATTTTTCTATTAAGGATGCTGGATTTGTCTTTACGATTTTTGATGCTTGCTCTAGCACATCTTCCAGCTCCTGATAATATGCAAATACACCGTTCCCAGTCAATGCTTCAATTCTTCTGACACCTGCAGCGATACCCGCTTCTGAAATAATCTTGAAGGCAGAAATGCTATGCGTATTTTTAACATGCGTTCCTCCGCAAAGTTCTGTCGAAAAATCTCCCATCCTTACCACGCGTACGGTTGCACCATATTTCTCTCCAAATAGTGCCATGGCTCCCGTCTTCTTTGCCTCCTCAATTGACATTTCTTGTGTATCGACTAGTAGTCCAGCGGCTATCTCGTCATTCACGATTTTCTCGACTCTACTTATTTCTTCCCTTGTCATCGCTGAAAAATGGCTAAAATCAAAGCGTAATCTGTCATTTGTTACAAAAGAACCTGCCTGTTCCACATGTGAACCAAGTACAGTCCGGAGCGCTTTCTGCAATAAATGTGTTGCGCTGTGATTCTTGCATGTATTTGTCCTGCTTCTCTCATCGACACTTAATTCTACTATATCTCCTATTTTAAACATACCCTCTGTCACAATTCCAATATGACCTATCTTACCGCCAGGCAGCTTTATTGTATCCTCCACTTTAAACTTGCCGCCTGCTACACTGATAATGCCAACATCAGCCGCCTGTCCACCCATTGTGGCATAAAAAGGTGTTTCCTCAACAAAAACTGTACCCATTTGACCATCGGTCAATGCTTCTGCCAGTGAGTCTTCTGTTGTCAATGCCGTAATCTTTGATGTATGTGTTAAATTGTCATACCCTACAAATTTTGAAGTAATTTCCACATCGATCTCTTCATACACTGTTGCATCTGCGCCCATATAATTCGTTTCTTTTCTAGCGCCACGTGCTTTTTCTTTCTGCACATTCATTGCGCTTAAAAATCCCTCTTCATCAACATGCAGATTCTTTTCTTCTAAAATTTCTTTTGTCAGATCCAGTGGAAATCCATATGTGTCATGTAGCTTAAAAGCATATTCCCCTAACAGTTCTGTCTTTCCTTCTTTTTTCATTTCATCACACATATCATTTAATATGGAAAGGCCTTGATCAATTGTCTTATTAAATTTTGTTTCTTCCTGTGTCAATACATTAAATATGAAATCCTTCTTTTCAAACAATTCGGGATAACCATCTTTAGAACTCTCAATAACAGTCTCACTCAATTTTGCAAGAAACATATCTTCGATCCCAAGCAGTCTTCCATGTCTACTTGCACGTCTGATAATTCTGCGCAAAACATAGCCACGTCCTTCATTGCTTGGCATAATACCATCAGAAATCATAAAAGTAGCTGAACGTATATGGTCTGTAACGATTCTAATAGATACATCATCTTTATATTCTTTCTTATATTCTTTGTCTGCGAACTCGCATACTTTTGTTCGAAGCGCATGAATCGTATCCACATCAAATATCGAGTCAACATCCTGCACTGCAGCTGCAAGTCTTTCTAATCCCATGCCTGTATCGATATTTTTATTTTCTAATAATTCATAATTCCCTTTACCATCACCATTAAACTGTGTAAATACATTATTCCATATCTCAATATATCTGTCACAATCACAACCAACTGTGCAATCTGGTTTGCCACAACCGTATTTTTCGCCACGATCATAATAAATCTCTGAGCATGGTCCACATGGTCCAGAACCATGTTCCCAAAAATTATCTTCTTTCCCAAATCTGAAAATTTTATCCTTGGGCACCCCTATTTCCTTGTTCCATATTTCATAAGCCTCATCATCTTCCAAATAAACGGAGGGATACAACCTGTCAGCATCAAGACCTACTACTTCCGTCAAAAACTCCCATGACCATGCAATAGCCTCTTTTTTAAAATAATCACCAAAAGAAAAATTGCCAAGCATTTCAAAGAAAGTACCATGGCGTGCAGTTTTACCGATGTTTTCAATATCACCCGTACGGATACATTTCTGGCAAGTCGCCATCCTATTACAAGGTGGAATTTCCTGTCCTGTAAAATAAGGCTTTAACGGTGCCATACCCGCATTTATTAGTAGTAGACTATTATCATTATGAGGCACCAACGAAAAGCTCTTCATCACTAAATGTCCCTTACCTTCAAAAAAATCCAAAAACATTTTTCTTAGTTCATTTACTCCATAATTCTTCACGAAAATTTCCTCCATATGATATGATCATTTATTCTTTCTTTCAAAATATCGGATAGTAAAAACATACAAAAAGCCAGCAAAAGCTGACATTTCATATTATAAATATAATTCTTAGGATTGTCAAACCATATCCTTTATTATTTTACGTTTCCTACGCAACAATAGTACACCTATACACATTATAATTGGAAATATAATTGCAAAAAGAAGACCTTGCTTTAATCCATCATCATTATTTGCATGATTTGATACCATGCCGACAAGTGCTGGTCCCAGTGAACAACCGATATCTCCGCCTACCGCAAAAAGTGCAAACACCGCTGTTCCGCCAGTTCTGCATCGTTGTCCAGCAATAGAGAATATACCGGGCCACATAATTCCGACTGCAAAGCCACACATGGAACATCCCACTAATGATAGTAATGGATATGGCGCAAATACTGCAATCAAATAACTACCTATGCATAAAATACTACTACCAATAATAAATTTTTTCAAATTAATGCGTTGGCCAAATTTTCCATACAGCAAACGTGACAATCCCATAAATGTTGCAAAAGCACAGGGGCCTAAAAGATCTCCCATTGTTTTATCAATCCCTAGTCCAAGTTCAGCAAATAGAGACGACCATTGTGACATAGCCTGTTCTGCCGCACCCGCACAAATCATAAGCAAAAACAAAAGCCAAAATATTTTTGTCTTTAACGTCCCTCGAAGAGGCATCCTTTCTTCCTCTTCAACAAGTTTATAAAGAGGCACCTTCGTTAATAAAACGATATCCACTAGTGGAACAATTGCCCATATGATTGGTAAATAAATCCAGTTTTCAATACCCACAACGTTGAAATATAGTGTTGATAATAATACTACCCCAACATGTCCCCAGCAATAAAAGGAATGTAGCAAGCTCATCGCCGATGCCTTTTCCTTCTGCGGCAGCGGTATTGCCTCAACAATTGGACTCACTAATACTTCCAGCAAACCTCCGCCAATTGCACAAATAATCGTTGCTATGACCAATCCCACATAGGCATTCGGCATAATATTAGGCAATAATCCTAGCGAAATCAATCCCAGCGCTGAAATAATAAACGACATAACTCCACTGATACGATATCCGATTTTATCAATTACCTTGACCGAAATAAGATCGACCAGTATCTGTGTACCAAAATTAATAGAAATTAGTAGACTAATTGACACAAACGAAATTGAAAACTGCCTATAAAATGTTAAAAACAACAAAGGCGATAAATTGTTAATAATCGCCTGCGTGATGTATCCTATGTAACATGCATACAGCGTATGCTTATCATTAAATTTCATAAAAACTAATTCCTTTTCTGTACTTTATAGCAAGTGAACGCCTTTATCCTTTGCGTATCTCATGACATCCTCTGGCCAGACAGAACACTGCACCTCGCCAATATGCGCTTTTCTTAAAAAGAACATACAGATTCTTGATTGTCCGATTCCACCACCGACGGTATAAGGCAGTTCTTTATTTAATAATGCCTTTTGAAATGGAAGTTCTTCTCTTTCCGGACATCCAGCTTTCTTTAACTGTTCCTGCAACGACACTTCATCCACACGGATGCCCATAGAAGATAATTCAAGTGCTATGTCGAGAACTGGATAATATACAATAATATCTCCATTGAGCTTCCAATCATCATAATCAGGTGCGCGTCCATCATGTTTTTCGCCTGACTTTAACAAATCACCAATTTGCATAACAAATACTGCGCCATATTTCTTAGCCACTATGTTTTCGCGTTCCCTTGGTGTACAATCTGGATATTGATCTTCTAACTCCTGCGTTGTAATGAAAGTAATATCAACAGGCAGAATTTTTTTGATTTCAGGATAACTCGCATTCACAAGCACTTCTGTGTTCTTAAGCGCCTCATATACGCTTCTCACTACATTCTTCAGTGTCTCGATCGTTCTTTCTTCTTTTAATAATATTTTTTCCCAATCCCACTGATCCACATAAATGGAGTGTATGTTATCTGTATCTTCATCACGTCTGATAGCACTCATATCGGTATATAATCCTTCGCCGCATACAAAATCATATTTCTGCAATGCCATACGTTTCCACTTGGCAAGTGAATGCACAATCTCTACAGAAACGTCTCCCTGTTCCTTAATCCCAAAGCTCACTGGCCTTTCCACGCCGTTAAGGTTATCATTAAGGCCTGTCTCCGGCCTTACAAAAAGTGGAGCTGAAACTCTGGTTAGATTTAATTCTTTAGCCAGCACCCTCTCGAAATAGTCTTTCACATCCTTTATTGCAATCTCTGTTTCCTTAATCGTCTCTTTACTTTTATATCCTTCTGGTACTACTATATTCATCACGTCTTTACCACCTTTCACATTACTGTTTCTCATTTTATCACCTTCGCAAGTATTTTTCCAGCATAAAATCAAATGAATTAATTTCTGTGCAGAGTAACTTCCCCCGAATTTAGTGCATCTTCACTTCCATCTTCAAAACGCACCAACAATCTAGCTTCATCATCTATATCTTTCGCAAAAGCAGTACGTTCTTCCTTGCCGCTATAGTAGGTGATCTTTTTTCCAATTAAAAAAGACCGCTCTCTATATTCCTGCATAAAAGCTTTATTTTCAATAGAAACATAATATTGCATAAAATGATTGATTACCTCTGCTATAAGTTTATTTCGTATATCAAATTCCTTTTCTTCATTAATATATAAATACCCAACTGTGTTTTGTATTTCCTTTGGGACTTCTGTATTAGGTCTATGCGTATTAATGCCGATTCCCAATACAGCATATGCCAGGCCACCACTTTCAACATCAAGAGATGCTTCCGTCAGAATACCACATACTTTTTTATCGTTGCAGAATATATCGTTAACCCATTTAATATATGCTTTCTGATCTGTCACACTCTCAATTGCCTTTGCAACAGCTACAGCCGCTGCTGTTGTAATATAAATTGCTTTATCCATCTTTAATTGAGGGCGTAATAGTAGGCTCATATAAATACCAGTTCCATTTGGAGAATAAAAATTTCGTCCCCGTCTACCCTTCCCATCACTTTGCTCCTCAGCAATCAATATGTGACCTTCTTCAGCACCTTCTCCAGCTCTTAACTTTAATCGTTCATTCGTAGACGTCACTTTCTTAATCACTTCAATCGGAAAATTACGATAATCCTGTTTCAGATATCTTCTTATTCCTTGCGCTGAGACAACATCATTTTCTTTTGACAAACAATATCCCTTGTTCGTACCTGCATTAATAACATATCCATCACCTTCAAGAGACTGAATTGCTTTCCATATAGCATTTCTGCTTACGGATAATTCAGTTGCCATTTCGGTGCCGGATACTATTGCGCCTCTTCTATTTTCCAAAATTTTCAGAACATCTTCTTTAACAGTCATATCTTTCCTTTTTATCTTGCCTTTTTTATCATCTTTTTTTTTTAACTTTATGTTTATTTTTGTTTTATAATCCGTACATGATTTTGACACATTTATAATCTATAGTTAGAACTATCAAATGAAGTTAACAACGAACACGCACAAACACAAAATGCGCATACTTAATCATAAGGCGTGTTTGATTGATTAGCTTCGACAAACAATAATTTCCTTTTACATAGATTTTCTCTTCAAGGCTGCCTATCACTAGGCAGCCTTACTCCATTTTGGGGTTATTTTATTGCTGCCTGTGCTGCTGCAAGTCTGGCAATTGGAACACGGAAAGGGGAACAGGATACATAATCCAACCCCAGCTTATGACAGAATTCCACGGATGCTGGATCTCCACCATGTTCACCACAGATTCCCAGATGTAAATCCGGTCTTGTGGCACGTCCTTTTTTAATTGCCATTTCAATAAGCTGACCAACTCCATTCTGATCCAATTTTGAAAACGGATCAGACTCATAAATTTTTGATTTGTAATATGAATCTAAGAATTTTCCTGCGTCATCACGTGAAAACCCAAATGTCATCTGCGTTAAATCGTTGGTTCCAAAGGAGAAAAATTCAGCTTCCTCTGCGATCTCATTTGCAAGCAAAGCAGCTCGCGGTATTTCAATCATTGTCCCAATATGATATATGATATTTGAATTGTACTCTTTCTTTACTATTTCGGCTACCTCTATTACTGCATCCTTTACAAATTTTAGTTCTTTCTTCTCTCCTACGAGCGGAATCATAATTTCTGGTTCTATATGAAAACCTCTCTCATTATTTACTTCAATTGCCGCTTCCATAACAGCTCTTGTCTGCATCTTTGCAATTTCAGGGTATGTGACTGCAAGACGGCATCCACGATGTCCCATCATTGGATTAAACTCATGTAATGCATCACAAGCTTTCTTCACCTGCTTTACTGTAAGTCCCATAATTTTAGCAAGTTCTTCGATATCTTTTTCTTCCGTTGGAACAAACTCGTGCAAAGGGGGATCGAGAAAACGAATCGTAACTGGTCTACCTTCCATCGCCTCATAAATTCCCTTGAAATCTTGCTTTTGATAGGGAATCAAACCACTTAATGCCGCTATACGTTCTTCTTCTGTGGTAGATAAAATCATTTGACGAATCTTCGGTATTCTATCAGGTTCAAAAAACATATGCTCTGTACGGCAAAGTCCAATCCCTTCTGCCCCAAGTTTAACAGCATTTGCAGCATCAATAGGTGTATCAGCATTCGTTCTTACTTTGAGCTTTCTATATTCATCAGCCCATGCCATAATTCTCCCAAAATTGCCACCTGTCGTAGCCTCTTCTGTTTGAATATCACCCAAATAGATTTTACCCGTAGAACCATCGAGTGAGATATAGTCGCCCTCCCTAATTATTTCGCCACCAAGTTCAAACAACTTTGCCGCTTCATCAATCTTAATTTCACCACATCCCGAAATGCATGCTGTGCCCATACCACGTGCAACAACTGCTGCATGTGAAGTCATACCGCCTCGCACTGTGAGGATTCCCTCTGCCGCATGCATCCCTTCTATATCTTCTGGTGATGTCTCAAGCCTGACAAGAATCACTCTCTCTCCATCATTATGATGCCCTTTTGCTTCCTCTGCCGTAAAATAAACTTTGCCAGCTGCTGCGCCTGGCGAAGCTGGAAGTGCCTGTCCGAGCACCCTGCCTTCCTGCAGTGCCTTTTCGGCAAATGTTGGATGTAACAATTGTTCTAGTGATTTTGCTTCAATTCTTTTAATTGCTTCAATAGTAGTGATTTTCCCTTCATCCACTAAGTCACATGCAATCTGCAATGCTGCTGCTGCAGTTCTTTTACCGTTTCTTGTCTGCAAGAAAAACAATTTCTCATCTTCAATCGTAAACTCCATATCCTGCATATCTCGATAGTGGTTTTCGAGTTTATTTGCGATTTCCATAAACTGCTTAAATACATTTGGCATATCTTCTTCAAGTCTGCTGATCGGCAGCGGTGTCCTAATACCTGCTACCACATCTTCGCCTTGGGCGTTAATTAAATACTCTCCATAAATTCCCTTTGCACCAGTAGACGGATTTCTTGTAAATGCTACTCCAGTTCCTGATTTATTACCAGTATTACCAAACACCATTGCCTGAACGCTGACAGCTGTACCCCAGTCTCCAGGTATATCATTCATTCTTCTATATACAATTGCTCTTGGGTTGTCCCATGAACGGAATACAGCTTTCACAGCCTCCATCAATTGCACTTTTGGATTCTGTGGAAATTCTTCTCCCATTTTCTCTTTATATACAGATTTATATCGTAAAATTATTTCCCTTAAATCCTCTGCTGTCAAATCTGTATCATACTGTACACCTTTCGCTTCTTTAATCTCATCCAAAATTCCTTCAAAAAAAGTCTTGCTCAACTCCATTACAACATCTGAAAACATCTGGATAAATCTTCGATAAGAATCATAGGCAAATCTAGGATTTCCCGTTTTTTTAGCAAAAACCTCCACAGACACATCATTTAATCCAAGATTCAGAATCGTATCCATCATCCCAGGCATAGAGGCACGCGCGCCAGAACGAACTGAAACAAGTAATGGATTATCGTTATCTCCAAACTTTTTCCCTTGTTCTTCCTCAAGCTTAGCAAGTGCTTCAAATATCTGCATCTGTATTTCTTCTTTAATCATTTTACCTTGGTCATAATAGTCAATACATGCTTCTGTTGTAACAGTAAAGCCCTGTGGAATTGGCAACCCTAGGATTGTCATTTCAGCCAGATTAGCTCCTTTTCCCCCAAGCAGATTACGCATATCAGCATTTCCTTCTTTAAATAAATAAACCCATTTTCCCATTTCTATTTCCTCCCATATAGTATTTTATTCTTTCTTGAATGAAAAATATTCTTTGCCACATTCTTTGCAACTGACAGGTTGCGTAGCAACTACTTTCTTTTCGCGTACTTTACATTTTAGCATGAAATACCTTTTAACTTATCGAGCGCACAGATGGCTTCCTAATAAGTCAAAAAAAAAAGCCAAAATACCCCCTGGTTTATTTTGGCTTTTTTACAATATTCTCGTTCTTTTGAAAAACAATAATTTTCAATCGAATCATACAAATATCCTTTATTTGTTTTTTGTTTTTTAGCATCTGCCATAGTTGCTAATCGTCTTACAAGGAGCGACATACGTCGTGCTTTTTCCCTCTCTGACGTACAAAAATTATATCATAAAGGGAATCACCTGTCTAGCAAATTTTTGTATAAAAATATAAATTTGCAATAACATACTAAAATGTAAACTTCTCTTCTAAATAATCTTTTAAATCTTCGATTTTTACTCTAACCTGCGCCATTGTGTCTCGCTCACGAACTGTTACCATTTTATCTTCTTCCGATTCAAAATCGTATGTGATGCAGAAAGGAGTCCCTATCTCATCCTGTCTTCTGTATCGCTTACCGATATTTCCTCTATCATCAAACTCACAATTGTACTTTTTGGAAAGCTCCTTAAATATTTTCTCAGCCCCTTCATTCAGCTTCTTAGATAATGGAAGAACGCCTACTTTAATCGGTGCGATTGCTGGATGTAGATGAAGCACTGTTCTGACATCTCCTTCACCGATTTCCTCTTCATCATAAGCGCCACATAGAAATGCGAGAAAAACTCTGTCTGCACCAAGTGAAGGTTCAATAACATAAGGAACATACTTTTCTCTTTTTTCATCATCAAAGTAAGACATATCCTGTCCTGATGTCTCTTGGTGCTGTGTTAAGTCATAGTTTGTCCTATCAGCAATTCCCCATAATTCGCCCCAGCCAAATGGAAATAGAAACTCGATATCAGTGGTCGCTTTTGAATAAAACGATAACTCCTTGGCATCGTGATCCCTGACACGCATATCTTCCTCTTTCATTCCCAGATTAGTAAGCCAATCGATGCAGAATTGTTTCCAGTATGCAAACCATTCAAGATCTGTATCTGGCTCACAAAAGAATTCTAATTCCATCTGTTCAAATTCACGGATTCTAAAAATAAAATTACCCGGTGTTATTTCATTTCTAAAAGATTTTCCAACTTGTCCGATTCCAAAAGGAATTTTTTTTCTAGAAGTTCTCTGGACATTTTTAAAGTTTACGAAAATGCCCTGTGCAGTTTCAGGTCTAAGATAAACTGTATTTTTAGCATCTTCTGTAACACCTTGAAAAGTCTTAAACATCAAATTAAACTGACGAATATCTGTGAAATTATGTTTTCCGCAGGTCGGACATACAATATGATTCTCCTTGATATAAGCCATCATCTGCTCCTGTGTCCATCCATCAAGTGCGCTTTCCAGCACCAAGCCATTTGCGGCCACATAATCCTCAATCATTTTATCTGCACGAAAACGTTCATGGCACTCCTTACAATCCATCAATGGATCTGAAAATCCACTTAAATGGCCTGATGCAACCCATGTTTGCGGGTTCATAAGTATTGCACAATCAACACCTACATTATACTCGTTTTCCATTATGAACTTCTGCCACCAGGCTTTCTTTATGTTGTTTTTCATCTCAACGCCAAGATTACCATAGTCCCATGTGTTAGCTAGTCCTCCGTATATTTCCGAACCAGGATATACAAACCCTCTTGATTTGGCCAATGCTACGATTTTTTCCATTGTCTTTTCCATTGTTTCTACCTTCACTCTCTGCTTATTTATATATAATATATGCTAATCCTTCTGCTTCTTCAGAAATTTTAGCTTGTTTATCATTAATCATCTCCACATTCGCACTTGTATAAAGTATTTTTTTATACAAAACAACATTAATGTGCTCTTCTAAAATAACAATCTTATATTTCCCTTTTTCCAGTATATCTGCTTTTTTCAAAATCTCATCACCATTCACATTTTTCATGGTAACATCTAATTCATATCCTTGCTCATATGCCTCATTGACCGTTCCTACAAAAAAAACTTTTTCATTAAATGTTGCATAATCTATACTCGATGCAAAATCTATAAACACTTTAGCCACTCCACCCAGCACTTCAAACTTAGAAATAACTGCAGC
Organism: uncultured Lachnospiraceae bacterium; assembly: GCA_964483155.1. Taxonomy (GTDB): domain Bacteria; phylum Bacillota; class Clostridia; order Lachnospirales; family Lachnospiraceae; genus JAAYYM01. Next base: position 11,391 of record CAZAAC010000028.1, read on the forward strand.
ACTTTCATTATTAACAGATTGGTTATATGCTGCAAGTTCCGTATTCAGCATTGCCTGCATTTCTGTAGCATTGTAATAGCTTTCATTAAAATCTTCCACAATTGCATCTGTTATACTTCCGTTTTTGTTAACAAATAAAGTTGTGGCCTCCACATCAATCTCCTTAGTGGCACAGCCACATAAACAGGTGCTTACAATACACACAACCAATAATGCCCCTTTTTTTATCTTTCTCATATCACTCTATCTCCCCACGTGCTAAACTATGATTGTTCATACGTCACACCTTAGTTATTATAACGAAGAAATCTTAGTTTTTCAACATACATTTTTCCAATATTTCAAGGCTGTTGAAATGCTGATCTATATATTTCATTCTATAGTAATCTGACATTAACCTAATTTCGTTAAGAACCTCTTGTGAAACTGTAAAAGTATAAAGTTTTTCTATTGATGATAAAACAATATAATTGATTGTATGACGGGTTCCCTCGCTAATTATCTTGTTCTCCGGAATTCCCGGGAATTCACCATTTACAACCATTGCCTTAATCTCAAATATATATCTTACAAGTTCATTCACAATGGAAGGAGCCGAAATTGCCCTAAGCGATTGGTACAATAATTTTAGCATCTCCTTTTCATCATTGTTCTCTCGTGTATAGTAGTTTGCATATTCTAAAAAATACATCCCCATACATGCTGCATCAAAATCATTTCGAAGTTCTTCAAAATATTGGTTGATATCTACCTCTATCAGATTATAAGCCTTTCCTTCATACACTTTAAACATACCAAAAGAAAAAGGATTGGTTCCTGCCATTAAACGACTGTTTTGCCGTCTTGCTCCACGTGCAAATGCAGTAATCTTTCCTCTTTCCTTTGTTAGTATTACCATTCTTTTGTCATATTCACCGATAGGCTGTGCTTGTAAAACTATCCCCGTCAGCAGAATATAATCCCTCACTTATTTTTTATCCTCCGGATGATATCCAAAATTCTTAAGCATAAAATCACTATCACGCCAATCTTTTTTTACCTTGACCCATAATTGCAGATTCACTTTACTTTCAAGTAAATCCTCAATCTCATATCTGGCAGCTGAACCAATCTTTTTAAGCATTGCCCCTCCCTTGCCGATAATAATACCTTTATGCGAATCTCTCTCACATATGATTGTTGCTTCAATATCCACAATATCTTTACGGTACTTCATACTTTCTATTGAAACTGCAATTCCATGAGGCACCTCTTCATCTAAACATTTAAGTGCTTTTTCTCTAATCAGTTCTGCAACCATCTGTCTTTCAGGCTGATCCGTAATAGTGTCTTCGTCATAAAATGGTTCTCCATAGGGTAAATACTTCATAATGAGTTGAATCAGCATATCTGTGTTTTCACCCTTTAGTGCAGACACAGGTACAATTTCAGCAAAATTACACACATTCTTATAAGCATCAATATACTTCAGAATTTCTTCATGCTTCACAGTATCTGTTTTATTCATAACAAGTATGATGGGTGTATTAATTTTGCTTAATTTTTCAGCAATAACCCTCTCCCCAGCCCCTATAAATGTCGACGGTTCTACCAGCCATAATATCACATCTACCTCTGAAAAGGTTCGCATCGCCGTCGTTACCATATAGTCACCCAACCTGTTCTTCGACTTATGGATGCCAGGTGTATCTAAAAATACAATCTGCCCCTCCTCGCTCGTATAAACAGTTTGAATTCTATTTCTTGTTGTCTGCGGTTTACTTGATGTAATCGCTATTTTTTGCCCTATTAAGCGATTCATCAATGTAGATTTTCCTACATTTGGCCTCCCAATCAGGGTTACAAATCCAGACTTATATTGTGCTGTTACCATATTAACTCCTATTTCTTTTGTTCCACTGTATTCGTGTTATTTTCCACTTTAAATGCTTTTTTCTCTTTCCGTTGTTTTCTATAACGAATGATGCCTTTTGTGATTAAGACAACCAAGGTGATGATAATGGCCCATACGATCAAAAACGGCAGGGCAATAATAAAGGCTACAATAAAATCCAAGAATCCTGATGCAACATCATACAGACTCTCCACAAATCCAACTCTTATCCTATCCCATCTACTTTCGTCTACCTGTGGTGTTATTCTATTTACTTCTTCAACATAAAGATATATTGTACTATAATCTACTAAATTGTCATACATACGAAGTTGCGACTCATAAGACTCTAACTGGTATCTGACCTCTGTCATCCTATTTTCAAGTGCGATGATAGCCTCCAAAGTGTCTGCCTGTTCCAACAATTCCTCCAAACGCTTCTGTTCTATCTTAAGAGAATCCCTATGCGCTTCGGTATCAACATACTGTAATGTTACATCCTCTGCGCTTTCACTTTTATTCGTCACATTTGAAATTTCTGATATATTATTTACGAATTCTTCCAGCTTGGAACTAGGAATTCTTATTGTTAAACTTGCAGTACGACTTGATGCTTCGTCATAATAGTTTTTTCCACTAATATTAGTTGACTCAGCATACCCACCAATTTGTTTAATCCTCAGGTCGATTTTCGACATCAAAGTATCAAATTCTTCTGTCTGTACACTCAAATTGACATTTTTGATTAATTTTCGATTGGATTCTACCGCTGTCGCTGCATTTGTTTCAACTGCCTTAGCACTTTCACCTTCTGCAGGGGCAGGGCTTTCCATTGCCGGGGCTGCCTCTTCTACCGCATAGATATCATCTGTTGCATACGCTTCTCCCGTAGTAGCATATGAGGCATCATAACTCTCACTTGATGCATAGTCTTCACTTTTACTTCCACACCCTGAAATTGCAATTACCATTAATACAACACTCACTAAACGTAATACTGTTTTTTTCATAAACTGTTCCTCCTTTTTACGGTAACCTGTCTGTTTTTTATCTTACTATAACAGATACGCTTCTGACCCACCCTTTTTATGGTTCTATTTCAATAAATTACAATAAATTTTCAATATTATAAAATAGTTCCTTGTGTTCTTCAATTTTTTCTTCTCCACCTAATACACAAATGGACTTCTGTGATAACATGGCCTCTACATATTTTGCAAGTCTTCTGATCTCTATCTGACTTGTATGTAGCACTTCGTCACGTTCTATTTGTAAATCTTCAAATGTTTCCTTTGATAAATATGACCCCATAGAACGCGTTCCTTTTGCGGATGGGTTGAGTGGCACATCCAAGTTACTGATGGTTCCAATAATATATTTTGTAATATCTCTCTCATCTGCTTTGAAATTTTCCAGATAACTTACAGCACCATGATATACATCCAGCGTTTTCTTAAGATTTGGATCTCGATACGATACCATGTAGGAATCCCCTAGCTTAGAAAATGAATTCATACACCCATACGCACCTCCCTTAACTCTTACACTATTCCATAAATAATCATACCCCAATATGACTTTCATTACTTTCAATGCACCCGTATAGTCAAGCCCCGCTTCTCTGTAATTACCTGCTACAGCCACATACTGCACTTTTGAGGACGTTTTAAAGCCTTCATTTAACTGACGAGGCTCAATAACATAACTTTTTTCCTCTATCTTATCTTTATAAAGTTTGTCCTTAAATGGGGCGATTTCTCTCTCCAATTCAATAAATTTCTTTTCTTCAGCTGTATAGTCCACCATCAGATTCTCTGCTCTGAAAATATAATGCATCAGTTCCTTCAGTTTAATAATCATTTCCTGCTTTTCTACTTCAAAATTGCTTTCTATTTTATCCACTAAGTGATAAAAAGAAAGTCCACTCATTAAATCTGCCAGATATGCAGTTTTGGAACAATATGATAATGCTCTTAATGCAGCAGTAGAATGTCCCGATGATGTCATACCCATCTGCATTCTTGATTTAAGCATCGACATAATCTCATATAAACGCTTATCATCATCGAAATTAGATGTGCACAAAATTTCTGTAATTATCGAGAAGGCAAATCCCAGTTTGTCATACATCACTTTTGCATTTATTTCAAATTTCGTGGTGATTTCCTCTGTATTCTTTGCGTTTGCATAGGTAACCACACTCATATTGATACCACCAGAATTTATGTTGATTTCATTGAACAAATCTCCAAACAAATAATTCTCTGTACTTACATATCCTAACACATTTTTGAGAATTCCGATATAAGGAAGTAATTCATATGGTACCTTGTTTAAATCAAATAATAGTGTTAAATAACCAATTCCATTTGTAAATAAATCATGGTGTAGCACAAGCGTATCAGACATATATGCTTCTGCTAGCACATATGGTTCTGCCTCTTTCTTAATATCTTCTATCGTTAATAGTGGAATACTTTCCAACTCTTCCTTTGTACTGGGCTCCTCCTGATATAGCGTCAACGCTTCTGTGTCCACAATTATCTTATGCAATTGTTCCTCTGAAAGACTTTCTTTATATCTTGCGAGACGTTCTGTTTCTTTTCGCTCCAATTCTACCGTTAATCCACGCTTTGGCTCTATTATCACAACTGAACCATGACTATTATGTAGCAGATACTTTTGAATCAGTTTTTCAAAGTAACCCTGCTCTACTTGCTCCTTAATAAAAGAAAATGTTTCATTTGCCTCTATATGCATAAATGGGCTTTTTTCATCATACAGCCAACTATCATACGCCTGCAGTCCGTAAACAAGTCCCTTGGGATAAGAGCCAAAATCAGCCTCTCTGTATTTGAATTCAAAGTAATTGATTCCGGCAAGCAATGCTTTTTTATCCATACCCTCTGCTACAATCTTTTCGAGCACCTCTGTTATTGTATCCAAAAAGGCTTCTTTATCCGCTTTATTAGTATTTTTTGCTATAACCGAAAAATAGGGCTGCAATACCCCATTCTCATAGGTACTCATAATGTCTTTACCGATTTTACGGTCTAAAAGGGCTTGCTTCAAAGGGGCACCTGGCGCTCCAAGAAGTGCGTATTCAATAATCTGGAATGCCAAATACAATTCTTTATTTAGGCTTGTATCAATAACAAGATTATAGGATAAATAGGTATTATCCTCTAGAGGCTCTTCGGCTGTAATAGAATATTCCTTTACACGGGTAGTGATTTCAGAAAAGCTCTCCTGCATTTTGATAGAGGAATCAACAGTAATCTTTTCAAATTTGCTGAGATATTCCTTGTCAATCCAAGCAAGCTTTTCTTCCATATCCATATCACCATATAAATAGATATAACTATTACTTGGGTGGTAATAAGTCTTATGAAATTCTAAAAATGTTTCGTAAGAAAGCTGTGGAATTAATTCTGGATCCCCACCTGATTCAAAAGCATAAGCATTGTCAGGAAACAATGTATTAAAAACCTCTCTGTCCAGCATGTCTTCTGGCGAAGAGAAAACACCTTTCATTTCATTATAAACCACGCCATTTATTACAATTGGCTCATCTTTGCTCATAAGCTCATAGTGCCAGCCCTCCTGGCGAAAAATTTCTTCTCTCTGGTAAATATTTGGATAAAAGACTGCATCTAGATATACATGCATCAGATTCTGAAAATCCTTATCATTACAGCTTGCTACAGGATATACGGTTTTATCTGGATATGTCATAGCATTCAGAAAAGTGTTTAGAGATCCTTTTACCAATTCCACAAAAGGGTCTTTCGCTGGAAAATGCTTTGAACCACATAGTACAGAATGTTCTAATATATGTGGCAAACCAGTGCTGTCTGCTGGTGGTGTGCGAAATCCAATGGAAAAAACCTTATTATTATCATCATTAGAAAGAAGCAAAATATTTGCCCCTGTCTTCTTGTGCCGCATCAAATATCCCATTGAATCTAAATCTGATATTTTCCGCTCTTCTAGCATCTCATATTCTGCCAATTGATTAAATTTCATTTGCTTCCTCCGCAATCATTTCTTTTATTCTTATCTAAATCCACATATTCTTTCATCTTATCAAAACATTTTTCCATCTGATCATAGCCATGATTATAAAATGCTGTGAGCTTTTCGACATTTCTCTCTGCCTTATGGATATCAATTCCTCTAGGCCGAATCACAAAAACATGTCCTCTTCTTTCCAAATCCTCTATTAAGTCCATTGTTCTGTTATAAACCTGTGGGCGCGTCAATATGCTGTTAACTAGATTGGGATAATTTCGATACATAGTCCTTACGACTCTCGCTTCAGCGGGTGAGAATTTCTTACGGTATCCCTTTGGCTTAGTAAGTATCATAACATTCTTTCTATATCCATTTTGTATAGAATGTACAATCGGTATAGAATCTGCCATTCCTCCATCAAGATAGGGCGTTCCATCCACATAGACCATTGGTGCAAAAATCGGCATACTACTACTTGCTCGGCATATATTCATAACACGACTTTTACTACGTTTCTCTTCAAAATATGTTGCCTTGCCGGTCAGACAATTAATAGCCACAAGTTCGCATCTAATCTCACTTGAAAAATAGGTTTCATAATCAAATGGGATATATTGATTTGGAAATTTCTCGAAAATTAGATCCATATCAAAAAGACTTCTATTTTTAATTGCATTTTTAAAGCTGATGCTACGATATGCTTTTTCTGTTGTAATGATGCAGTCCTTTGTTCTGCCAATCTGTTTAGCTACATAGTCTACTGCATTACAGGCCCCACATGAAACACCGACTACATAAGGAAACCAATAGTCCTGTTCCATCAAATAATCAAGTGCGCCAGAAGAAAATACCCCTCTTTGTGCACCGCCTTCTAATATCAGTCCGACCTTTTGCATGAAATCACTTCCTTTATATAATACCTTATATTATCCTATATTTTACCTTATCTATTATAAGGTACGAATATGCTCATGTGTAAATAAATGCTCCTGACAATACTCATAATTTCCATCACACTTTGAGCAGAAACGAAATTCTAATGTTTCATCATCCTTCTCGGTACGACCACAAATAGCACATTTATGCTTTGTAATACTATTTGCTCTATTTATCTCCTGATGATACATCTTCTTTCGACGTATCTCATGTGGTGAGATTCTCTTATAGTTTCTTGTAGAAAAAAAGAATAAGATAAAGTTGAGCAATGACGCAACAATCGCCACTTTCGTTTCTACACCACTTACAAAAAAATTAAAGAGCAGGATAGCACCATACACATATGCCATCCATTTCATTTTTATAGGAATAATGAAGTAAAGAAGAACCTTCATTTCCGGGTAATTAGCAGCAAACGCCAAGAAAATAGACATATTTACATAATATGTTGTGAAAAAGAGGCTGATTACGCTTCCATATCCGACTGCATTTGCAGAATTAATATCCAACCCTGATCTGATTAAAAATAATACAATTGCTCCTACTACTGTAAATATAACTCCCGAAAAAATATATATATTATACCGGAATGCACCCCATGTCTTCTCAAGTGTTGTCCCAATGGAATAATAAAAGTAAAGCATAATAGCGAGAAACAATATATTATAGCCACTAGGTGGAATAACCATCCATGTAATAATTCTCCATACCTGTCCATGTAGGATTCTGTATGGATCAAGGTTGATCAAAGTGATGCTACCTGGTAATAATAACTGTAATACATAACCTATGGCATATGCTCCTACAATATATAACGACAAATTTTCAAGTGCATATTTCCCATATTTTCGTTCCATCTTATTTAAAAATTTTTCCATTAAACTACTCCTTTTTTCATTCCGTTCAGCTTTAAACAGAGCCATTAAGTCTTTTTCGTATTGTATCATTGAAGATACTAAAAGTAAACCTGACTTCATAAATATTTAATGGAAAATACGTATTTTTAAGAATTTCAAAATCAACTTGAGATTGCACTTTTAAAGTCCTTGTCGTATAATGTAATTTGGTTTTTATATGTACTATTTTATTCTTTTTCAGGAAGGAAAATGTATTATGGCTTTACACAAACTGGGAATTGACATTGGTTCTACAACAGTTAAAATAGCAATTTTAGATGAGCAAAATGCTTTGCTCTTTTTTGATTATGAAAGGCATTTTGCCAATATTAGGGAGACCCTTTCTTCTCTTCTTAACAAAGCCTTTTCTGAACTGGGCGAAATCGAATTAACGCCAATGATTACTGGCTCGGGTGGCTTGACACTTGCAAATCATTTAAAGGTGCCTTTTGTGCAGGAAGTAATCGCCGTATCTACAGCCTTGTCATATTATGCTCCACAAACAGATGTTGCTATTGAACTCGGCGGCGAAGATGCAAAAATTATTTACTTTGAAGGTGGCAATGTCGAACAACGTATGAATGGTATCTGTGCAGGTGGCACAGGTTCTTTTATAGACCAAATGGCCTCTCTTTTACAGACAGATGCTATTGGTCTCAATGAATATGCCAAAGATTATCAATCTCTTTATATGATTGCTGCGAGATGCGGTGTATTTGCTAAATCAGATATTCAGCCTTTGATTAATGAAGGTGCCACAAGAGAAGACTTGTCTGCCTCCATTTTTCAGGCGGTCGTTAACCAAACCATCAGTGGACTTGCATGTGGCAAGCCAATACGAGGACATATTGCATTTTTAGGAGGACCTCTTCATTTTCTATCTGAACTAAAAAATGCTTTTATCCGTACATTAAAACTGGATGATGAGCATATTATTTCACCTGAACACTCTCATTTATTTGCGGCAATCGGTTCCGCTCTCAATTTCCATGCTGATACGGTTACTACCCTGTCTAACATGGTAGAACGATTGTCATCTGACATTAAAATGGAGTTTGAAATCGAACGTTTAGAACCTCTGTTTGAGACAAAAAAAGACTATGCTGCTTTTGAAGCCCGACATAATCTGCACTGTGTCGTAACCGAAGAATTAAAAAATTATGAAGGAAATTGTTTTTTAGGAATTGATGCGGGTTCAACTACTACAAAAGTTGCTCTTGTCGGGGAAAACGGTGCCTTGCTTTATTCTTTCTATAGCAATAATAATGGTAATCCTTTAGCAACAACGATTCTTTCTATCAAAGAAATTTACAGACTGTTACCACCTAGCGCTTCTATCGTGCATTCTTGCTCAACCGGTTACGGAGAGGCACTCATTAAGGCTGCCCTAATGCTAGATGAGGGAGAAGTAGAAACGGTTGCACACTACTATGCTGCTGCTTTTTTTGAGCCTGAAGTGGATTGTATCCTTGATATTGGTGGACAGGATATGAAATGTATTAAAATCAAGAATGAGACTGTCGATAGTGTACAGCTAAATGAGGCCTGTTCTTCTGGATGCGGTTCCTTTATTGAAACCTTTGCGAAATCATTAAACTATACTGTCGAGGATTTTTCTAAAGTAGCACTTTTTGCCAAACATCCGATTGATCTTGGTACACGATGTACCGTTTTTATGAATTCCAAAGTTAAGCAGGCACAAAAAGAAGGGGCTGGCGTAGATGACATATCTGCCGGACTTGCTTACTCTGTTATTAAAAATGCATTATTTAAAGTAATTAAGATTTCTGATGCTTCAGAACTTGGTAAAAAAATCGTGGTACAGGGTGGTACTTTTTATAATGATGCTGTTTTGAGAAGTTTTGAGAAAATTGCAAAATGCGAAGCTATTCGACCTGATATTGCTGGTATAATGGGTGCTTTTGGTGCAGCTTTGATTGCACGAGAGCGTCATACTAATGAATATTCTACCAGTATGCTCTCAATAGAAAAAATCCTGTCCTTAGAATTTGTGACAAGTATGACAAAATGCAAGGGTTGCACAAATAATTGCCGTCTGACGATTAATAAATTCACCGGCGGCAGACAATTTATTTCTGGAAATCGTTGTGAACGTGGTATTGGCAAAACGAAAAATGAGCATAACATACCTAATCTATTTGATTATAAGGAACAGCGCATTTTTTCTTATGAGCCTCTTTCCATTGATGAAGCACCTCGCGGTCGAATTGGTATCCCGCGCGTCCTTAATATGTATGAGAATTATCCATTTTGGTTTACTTTTTTTACGAAACTCGGATATCAGGTGGTATTGTCTCCTAACTCCACACATAAAATATATGAACTCGGTATTGAATCCATCCCGAGTGAATCTGAATGCTATCCAGCCAAGCTGGTGCATGGTCACATAATATGGTTAATCAAGCAAAATGTACCTACTATATTTTATCCTTCTCTTTTTTATGAGAGAAATGAAACTCCAGATGCAAACAATCACTATAATTGCCCTATTGTTACCTCCTATCCTGAGAATATCAAAAACAATGTAGATGAGATACAGCATGGAGACGTTAAGTTTATAAACCCCTTTATGTCATTTAGAGATGTTACGATTATTATTGATCGATTAATCGAAGCCTTTCCAGATATTGCCCCTGCTGATATTATGCAGGCTGCAAACGCAGGATGGGCAGAAATTTCTGTTGTTCAAAAAGATATTCAGGCAAAAGGGGAAGAGGTTTTAAAATATCTAGAGGAAACTGGTAAGCGCGGTATCGTACTTGCAGGCAGACCATATCATGTCGATCCCGAAATACACCACGGTATTCCAGAGTTAATTACTTCTTATGGAATTGCAGTATTAACGGAGGATTCTGTCTCTCATTTAGCTTCTCTGGAACGTCCTTTACTGGTATCTGACCAATGGATGTATCATTCTAGGCTTTATGCTGCCGCTGATTTTGTGAAGACAAGGGAAAATCTCGAGTTGATACAGCTAAATTCTTTTGGTTGTGGATTAGATGCGGTTACCACTGATCAGGTGTCTGATATACTGACACGCTCTGGCAAAATATACACTACTCTCAAAATAGATGAAATCAATAATCTTGGTGCAGCAAGAATCCGTATTCGTTCGCTTTTAGCTGCAATTCGAGTAAGGGAAAACAAACAAATTAAGCGTGAAATTCATTCCTCTGCTTATCATCGTCGCATATTTACAGAAGAGATGCGCAAAGATTATACTATTTTGTGTCCACAGATGTCTCCGATTCATTTTGATATTATGCAGTCGGCTTTTGAAGCTGGTGGATATCGCTTTGTACTATTACAGAACACAACACGAGATGCCGTAAATGTAGGACTACGATATGTAAATAATGATGCCTGCTTTCCTTCTCTCCTTGTAGTGGGACAAATTATGGAGGCTGTTCTTTCAGGCGAGTATGATGTTAATAAGACTGCTGTAATGATGTCACAAACTGGTGGCGGTTGTCGTGCTACCAATTATATTGCTTTTATCAGGCGTGCGCTTGAAAAGGCCGGTTATCCACAGATACCTGTTATTTCGCTTAGTTTTTCGGGTCTTGAAAGCAATCCTGGCTTTAAAATCAATGCTAATCTTCTTCTGCGCGCACTCTGTGCTGTGGAATTTGGTGATATTTTTATGCGTTGCCTCTATCGCATGCGACCCTATGAAGTGGTTCCTGGTTCAGCTAATGAACTTCATAAGCAATGGGAAAAAAGATGTTGTGAATTTGTAGGTGGCCATCATTTTAATCTACTTTCTTTCAATAAAATGTGTAGACAGATCATCAAGGAATTTGATGAACTACCTATTACTGGCATTAAAAAGCCTCGTGTTGGTATCGTGGGTGAAATTCTCGTCAAATTTTCTCCTACGGCTAATAATTTTCTTGTTGAGCTTCTTGAAGCAGAAGGAGCAGAAGCAGTTGTCCCAGATTTATTGGATTTCTTATTATACTGTTTTTACAACCAGATCTATAAAGCCGAAAAACTCGGCACCAGTAAAAAAGCTGCCTTTCTTTCGCATATTTATATATGGGCATTAGAGCAGTTCAGAGGCAGTGCCAGAAAAGCATTAAAAAAGAGCAAGCACTTTACTGCGCCTGCTCACATCACTTCCTTGGCCAAATATGCTTCCTCGATAGTATCAATTGGCAATCAAACCGGGGAAGGCTGGTTTTTGACTGGAGAAATGCTGGAATTGATTCACTCTGATATTAATAACATTGTATGTACACAGCCATTTGCCTGTCTTCCAAATCATGTTGTAGGAAAAGGTGTCATTAAAGAGCTAAGACATAGACATCCTCTTTCTAATGTGGTTGCCATAGATTATGACCCTGGTGCAAGTGAAGTAAACCAATTAAATCGAATCAAATTAATGTTATCCACTGCCTATAAAAATTTACAGGATTAACAATGTTTCATGCTTTTATTGCAAATAATCCATGTTGATTACATAAACAATATATTTTACCACCATACATTTTCGGAAAACGTACTTCGCCGCTTTGCTCTGGATATAATTTGACCAAAAGAATTCTGGAGCAATCGACATATGCAATAAAGCTAATATAATGTTCTTTATTCATTTCATGTTTAAACGTAATAAAGTAATCTTCTTCTACCGTTTCAATTTGTAATTCATGTGACGCATCAAACTCTTTTGAGATCAGTGCATTAAGTTTCCGTCCGCAGCAAGAAATGTCTGACATCCCCGTAGTTGTTAATACATTTCCACATATTGGGCAAAAATAGAATTTTGTTCTCTTTATGTTTCCACTATCTGCATCATTTGGTTGTAAATCCCCTATCAGCAGTTTTTCAATATTGATACCTAATACACTGGAAAGTTCATGTAACAGAGACACATCTGGACACCCCATGCCCCGCTCCCACTTAGATATTGTTTTATCACTAATATTCATTTTTTCTGCAAGTTTTTTTTGTGTCATTCCCTTTTCTTTACGCAAGCTCAATATGAGACTTCCTACTTTATCATAATTCATGTTTTTACACCTCCAGTACATTATAATAAATGCTGATAACGAATTATACAATCGACGCATCATAGAGTTTGGTCAAGCGTCGTTCTAACATATGACTATTTTTTCAGAAACATTCCAAGTCCATCTAGCAGTGAAGGTACCCAGACTGTATAATGTTCCTTCCCCTCATATACCTTATAGGTCATATTTAATCCGTCATACTCTCTTTTCTCAACACGCTTAACAAATTTTTCTATTGGTCTTTGGAACTGGCTTATACTTTCCTGCTCCCCTACTGTTATATATACATTTGCATTTAGTATAGAATTATTTTTACTATAATCTTCCTCATAATCATCTAGATATTGTCCATCTGTCCTCATCATAAATGTCGGGCTTGCAAGCACATAATTCTTGAAGATATCCTTTGTTAGTCCGTCACTTTGAAGCAGACTATATAACATAAAAAATCCGCCATAAGAGGCTCCACAAAAGGTTCTATCTTTTGCATCAATATTGTATATTCCTTCCACATAAGGTATCACACCATTTACAATCATAGTTAGGAACTTATCAGGTGACTCAAGTAAGTCGCGTTCCCTAATAACATCAAAATTATAGTCATCTGGGTATCCAATTCCTATCAGGATAAATTCTTTTGTTTTTCCTGACTGATACAAATCTTTAACAGCGGCATAATCCTCACGCCTCCAGTAACAATCGGTCAGATATACAACCGGATACATAATAGTCTCATCATAATCATCTGGCAAACATACATCAATTACAAACGTATCATCAATATTATTGGGATATACAAAGGTCTGTGTCCAAATTTCCCGATTCTCCGTTTCTCCAATCGTTAACTCCATTCCTGCGTTACCAACCGTCTGAACATCCGCACTTGAAACACTTGTGTCAACTGCTTCGATTGCAACTACATCTGCTCCAGAAATAATATCCTTTTGCCGCAAAGCTTTCTCGGCTACAAAATATACTATAATAACTGCCACTATTCCTAATAAAATAATTGCGTACTTTTTAACCTGTTCCCTATTCATATTACACTTCTCCTTAACAGCAACAATACATCTTTTTTATTTATACTATCACAATACGATTGTGATGTTTTAACAATGATTTGTCAACAAGCAAAAACCCAATGTGATTTTATCACTGAACCATTTATTTGATATTGATATACTAAATTTAGTTAAAAATGATTTAAGCTTTGAAATAAAAATGAAAGACAAACATGATTTTGGAGGGATTAATATGATAATAATGATCATAAAAATAGTGGTAGGAGCCGTCATTGGTGGCGGATTAGGGTATTTATACTATAAAAAAGTGGGTTGTCCAAGTGGAACCTGCCCGATTACCTCTAGCCGATTTGGTTCAATTACCTATGGCGCCATGATAGGTTTGATGATTGGAATGTCGCTATAGAAATATTTCAGTAAAGTGTTAAGCAATTACTAAAACCGGTTCCTACAAATCCGCTAAAAAATATGCGAATTCGTAGGAACCGGAAGTTTAGTATACCATTACTTTTTACAATACACTTTGATGGCTTTGCTCATTAGTACTGTTGTCCCGACACAGAACTTATCCATGTTTTTTGTGAACCTTTCATCGGCAACATACATTTCGCCTAGTCCTGCAAGAATTTCCACTGTACAATCATAATAAGATTCTGTTATAAAATTTCTCCATTCTTCTACTAATGCTTGTACTATTTGAGATTCTGGGGCTGCATCGATTTGATCAGCAAACTTTTTCAAAATTGTATCCATTTTGCTCATTACTTTTTCCCAATCCTCATTAGAATACTGTTCTGTTTTTGCCTTACTTTTTGCATAAGCATCTGTATCTCCCCATTTTTCTTCTACTTCTTTGGCATACTTTCTCTTTGCCTCTTCAATCGTACTCCTGTCAAACTCTTTAAAATTCATAGTGTTGTCTCCTTTCAAATTCGCATCTAAAAGGTCAATCAGATTATCTAAACGCTGTCGTTTTAATTTCAATAATTCACGTTGCCTTTTTAATGCATCTTCTTTCTTGTAATTTGAGGCGTTCATAATCTTAACAATATCTTTCAGGGGAAAGTCAAGTTCTCTATAAAATAAGATTTGTTGCAATTTCTCGAGTGCCCACTCATCATAATATCTATAACCGGTTTCAGATACCATGCTTGGCAATAACAAACCAATCTCATCATAATAGTGAAGTGTCCTGACACTCACACCTGTCAATTTTGCTGTCTTACTAACTGAAAAACGCATTATTTCCACCTCCAACTAGAAGTCTACACTATTACGTAACGTACGAGTCAATACCTATTTTCAAAATTAATTTATTATTTTATGTCTTTTATTTTTGAGAGAATACTTTCATTGCCCTCATTACATCTTCTTCCATTGCTTCTCTTGCTGCAACTGCTATATCATGAAAAAAAGTAACCTCTTTTGTTTTCAATAATTTTTCTGTAGCAGTTACGCCCTCTCTTGCCATATAAGAATAGTAATTTATTTTTCGAACCCCTTTGCTGATTGCTGTTGTATAATCCTCTGGACTAACGCCAGAACCGCCATGCATAACAAGTGGAATATTAACAAGTGCTTTTATTTCTTCAATTCTTTCAACATCCAATTTTGGTTTCACCTTATAAATTCCATGTGCAGTACCAAATGAAGCTGCCAATGCATCAATTTTTGTTTCTTCCACAAATGCTTTTGCGATAGCAGGGTCTGTATATAAATCCTCCATCTTTACATCTGTCTCTGTTCCTGCCTCATGACCTCCTAATACACCGATTTCAGCTTCTACAGAAGCACCTGTTTTCTTTGCCATTTCTACTGCCTTTTTTGTATTTGCTGCATTCTCATCATAGGATAATCTTGATCCATCATACATAATTGAGGTAAAGCCTAATTCTAATGCTCTTTGTAAATAATCCAATGTCTCGCCATGATCTAAATGCACACAGACTGGCACTTTTGCTTCTTTTGCTTTTAGCACCATGACAGAACCAATCTCTGATAATGGAGATATTTGTTCATGCAATTCTGCATGGCTAATAATAACGGGAACATTTAATTTTTCTGCAGCATGTAGTACTGCCATTAAACATTCAAAATTGGGTGTATTAAATGCACCCACTGCATAATTATCTTTTTCTGCGATTTCCAATACTTCATTTAATGTTACTAACATCTTATAACCTCCCTGTCTATTTTATTATTTTCAATTACTTGTTCGTACTCCTCTTCACTCTCTAGCATCTCTATTTTCACTTGATAGGTAATGCTTTCTTCTGGCTGTATAAACTTTAATGTTCCTTCCTCTCGCATCTTATCTCTTCCATCCGGATGGCAATTTCCGGGTTCTAAGCCTAAAACATAATCATGTACACCCATCATTTTCCATTCCGTGAAGTAATCTAATGTTGCTGTATCAAAAGTAATCAGAAGTCCTTTTTGAATATCTGGATTGAAAATTGCTGCTTTTCCCTCTTTTTCAAATTGATGATAATAGCATTGTTCTTCAAAATGAACCGTCGGCTCTATCATCTGATCCCAAGTATCCATATCCTTTGCCGCATGTTCATTTCTGGCGATAACATGTTTCGATGAAATATGCAGTTTGGCGCGTTCGGATAAAAGAGGATATCCGATATTCATATGGTACAGAATCATAAGTGGAGAAGCTATATCTCCGTGATTCATAATTTTGTCTTTTATTATAATACAATTTTTTATTTTTGAACACATTATGACACGATTCAGTTCCAGCTTTCTGCAAAAGATACCTGCATCCTTTACGCTGGCATGCACACGAATGCTTTCTTCGTCCATTTCCCAGTATATATGCTCAGCCGGTATATTATTATAGTTCCCATGGAGTGGTAATGCTTCTCCATCATCTATGCAAGGCGACCCTACTGCTGTTAATCCACAGGTTGTTAAAAATCCTGCTGTAAATGATTTTAAAAATCCTATTCCAGTGGCATCATAATATGCAGGTGCCACATATCCATTAGGTGAAAAATAGCTGAAGTTATCTCCCTTAAAGCTAAGTCTAGAGATGTCAGCGCCCCTGTCAGCAGATACCGTAAATTCTATTCCCTTTCCATTCTTGACTTGAAATAATCGCATGCCATCGCCTTTCCCTCCAAGCAATCTATGCTCCTCTACACCAAAAAGCTGTGATTCATGTCCTACATACTTTAATTTTTCCATTATTTATGCTCCTTCCCTCTCTGGTCATATTGTTTATACCAGCTTTCTTACAGCTTTATATAATTTACGATATCTTTTATATTCTTTACTATATGCTTTATACATCTCTTTTCTGGGATAATAAGTCTCTTTCTCATTAATCATACGCTTTGCCGCATGTTCGAGATTGTCAAAAATACCTATTGCCAGACCTGCCATGATGGCACAGCCTGTTGCGCCTGCTTCTGATGAATCAAGTGATACAATGGGAATATTTAAGATATCTGCTTTCATTTGCATCCATACCCTTGACGCCGCACCACCGCCTGTCGCTCTCAGTGTCTTAATTTCAATGCCTGCTTTTTTAAGCAATTCTATATTTAACCTCATTTCATAGACAACACCTTCCATCATTGCTCGGTATAAATCTGATGCTGTATGGCTAACAGTCAGACCAATGATTGCTCCCTTTGAGCCCGCATCCATATAGGGCGTTGCTGCTCCAGCAAAATGTGGCAATACTAATATTTTTGTCGGCTCATCAATCATGTTTTTTTCTAAAATTTCATACACAGAGGTTTTATTGTTCGCTGCTTCTACTTTTTCCAACTTAGCAAGATTGTCGATATACCACTGCACCAATGCTCCTCCTGTAAAAGAAAATGCATAGGTAACATATTTTCCCGGAAGCACATAGGGGACAATCGCATAATTGCCTGCCTGCATAGCTTCATTTTCTGGAATCCCATTAAAAACTGGTGTCACACATTCTACTGTCCCTGCTCCATCTACGGCACTATCACTTGAAAATACACCTGCTCCAATCGCTGCAGCCACCTGATCATGCCCTACTGGAACAATTATTGTATTTTCTGTCAAACCAAGTTCCTTTGTAATATGTGCCTGTACAGTCCCTGCATTTGTGCCACTCATAACTGGTTTTGAAAAAAGATGATGATCGATTCCTGCCGCATTTAATATCTCATCACTCCATTCAAGTGTTCGGATATCGAAGGCCATACTCCTGGTCGCAAGTGAGTAATCTATCACAGCATTCCCCGTTAGCATATACACCACAAAGTCTTCCATCATTAGAATGTGTTCTGCTTTGGCATAATCATCTGTTGCATTTTTTTTGATCCACATCATTTTAGGTAATCCATACATGCTATGAGGATTTAAACCCGTTATGTATGATATTTTATCCTTTCCAAGCATATTTACGATCTGATTGCACTCTGCCACGCCTCTCGCATCAGTGTCCAGAATCGCCGGGCGAATTGGTTGATTGTTCCTATCAAGCATTACAAAAGTTTCCCCAAAGCTCGTTACGCCAATTGCCTGGATATCCGTGTAGTGTTCGGTTGCATCTTTTATTACATCCTGCACTGCACGCCAGATGTGTTCTGCATTTACTTCATGTACACTACTACCTCTCTCTGCTTTATAATTTCGATAGACACGATAGTGATAGTTCCCCTCGTTGTCATAAATTGTGATTTTACATCCTGTCGTACCAATGTCCAGACCTGCAATTGACATACTATTTCCCTCCTGCTCCTTTTCTAATCAATATCTATTACATCATAATGAAGATAGGTAGAAAATGCTTCTGTTAAAATAGATTTCATATGGCCAACACTAATAGTCGTATGATGTTTAAAGCCATTTTTCGCTAGTAAAATTAATTTGTTTTGCAAATCTGCTATTTCTGCCACACCGGCACAACCAAAATATCCTTCCTCAATGACATCATTGGTCATTTCTCCTTCGCTTGCATAAATAGTCAATTTTCCATACTCTGTTTTACAGTTTGCAAAGGTCATTGGGAATGCTTTTATTCTTCCTTCATTACTCCCCCATCCACTTCCAGGATCTCCCTTTGCAAACATCTTATGCTCCGTTACAGTTCCTTTACCACTCATTAAGCTTTGCGCCGTAGAACCACAATGAAACAGAATAACCTTGTTTTCATTGTCACCATAATTATTGTTCCAGTCAAGACAAGATGTCGGTTGCATGGATGCAAGATTCATCGCGCGCATGGTTATCGCAGAGCAAAGATCAATCTCACATGAAGCTACGATACCTCGATCATTTAATTCACTCAATAATACGCAGGGACAGATGCGAAGATAAGTCTCTATCTCATTCCAGCATCGTAATGTAATCGCATCTAAACGATAATCATTTATATATTCATCAATAACAACAGAAACCTTTGCTAATGTATTCATATTTTCATCTGGCAAAAGAGAAAAATCTGAATAGTGCAGCAATGCTTCTTTCTTTGTGACAACTGCCACTTCCGTATCTTCTTTTGCTCTTACCTTCTCAAATAACTCTGACAAATCAAATGATTCTACATTAATGCCATATTTCTGTAATGTTGTTTCATCAAAGCGAACTGTTTTAAATGCAGTTGTCCTGGCACCGATACAGCCTATATTAAAGTGTTTCATACCATTTACCACCCTACAGATGGCTGCAAAATCATTCAGATTTTCTTTGAATTTTTCAGATAAAGGATGTACTACATGCGGTTTTAAAACGGTAAAGGGTACTTCATACTGGTGGAATACGTCTGTCACTGAAAATTTACCACAAAAGGCATCTCTCCTGTATTTGAATCCCATCTTTCCGATTTCATCTGGATAAGCCTGCATTAGAATCGGAACATTGGCATGCTCCAGTGCTGTTATTGCACCATTTTCATCTGCAAAGATTGGCATACATAGAATCACCCCATCGAATTTCCCTTCCTGTTCTTTTAACCATTTTGCATAAGCGCGTCCCTCTTCTCTTGTTTCTACTGCGCCGTATCTGGTAGCATTCACATCCATAATCAAGTAATCATATCCAGCATCTGTTACTGCCTTCACCATATCAGCTCTGGCATTTGATATTAATTCTGCTGGCATAAATCCTCTGTTTGTAAAATATAAGGCAAATGTTGTTTTTTGCATAAAAAAACCTCCTACTATCTTTATTTTTGTTTCTTCCATTGGAAACACTATAAAAATATTGTAAAAGGTTTTTTTATTATTGAATAGAATATAACGTATGAAAAACTGTACAATCGTCCATTTTCAAAATCAATTTTCACTTGCATCCTGTTGGTATTGCTTTCTGTATTTTTTTGTTGGTAATCCTACCTTCTTCTTAAATGTTCGACAAAAATAATTATAGTCAGCAAATCCAACTTTTTGAGAAATCCTTGTGATGGAATCATTTGAATCTTTTAAGTACTCTTTTGCCTGTTCGATTCTTTTTTGTTTTATATATTCTGCAATTCCCATCCCCAGATATTGATTTGATACTTCATATAATTTACTCCTGCTGATTTGAAATATATCACATAAATTCTCTACAGAAATTGTCTCAGACATATGTGCTAGGATATACTCATTCAGTTTATGCATAAATTGCTGTTTTTCCATATGAAGCATATCTTTATGGAGAACATAGAACGTACATGCCTCCATGATTTTTGCAGCTGCCTTAATCTGCTCATGATTTTTATAGGTAATGGACATAATGACTGTATCGTCTAACTTTGTTTCTAATTGATAGGTCTGACAGTTTTCGTGAATGGAACAAAGTAGTACGGCAGAATCCTCTATGTCAGTTAATTGACCAAACATCGTATATCCTATGATTACTCCGTTGTCTTTTAAAGGTGCTGTTGCTTCGATTAATCCTGCATGGCAGCGATATACCATTAATTCTCCGCTTTTTCTACAATGTGCAAATGATTTTTCATTACTCTCTCGGCAATATGAGCCTGTCTGCTTATTACTGTGCATGACCTCACAAAAAGAGCAATGGCTTTCTGGATATGCTAATATTTCTTGATAATCCGCATCAAAAATCACGATTCTCATTCCTGTCAACGTATGAAAATCTTTTAACAGCTCTATTAATTTCTGCGTTTCCAGGCTAAGTTTCAACTTCTTTCTCACCCCTGTCATACTCTATTCTAATTATCATCATTTATTTTTAGCATCCTTCATTTCTGCAAAACTATAATTCGAATTTATCAACCAGCTTTTTTAACACATTCATTTCTTCTTGCAGACGATTGCTGGCATTGGCACTAACAGATGCCGACATTACATTTGCATCAACAACATGTGCTATTTCTTCTACTCCTTCTGCAATCTGACTTACAGCTTCACTCTGCATCTTAGAGTCCATTTCAATTTTATCCATAATCGTAGTTATTTCCTGTGCACCATCCACAACCTTTATTAACGCTTCAGCAGTATGGTCAGCCAGCGCAACGCCTTTATTCACAGCTTCCATTGCTTCGTGGATAAGGTCTGTGGTGATTCTCGCTGATTCAGAAGATTGCTGTGCCAGTATCCCAACTTCACTGGCAACCACTGCAAATCCTCGTCCTTGGTCCCCGGCCCTTGCGGCTTCAATAGAAGCATTTAATGCAAGTAGATTAGTTTTTTCGGCGATAGCAGCAATCGCATTTGCTATTTCTTCTATTTTCGATGATGAATCTTGAATATCCGCCATTGCACCTAATAGATTTTTCATTTCAATATTACCATATTCAATTGATTTTGTAACGTCTTTGACTTTAAAATTTGCATGCATGGCGCCTTTTGCATTATCTTTTATCGAATGATCAATTTGTTCTATTGATGCAACAAGTTCTTCTATGATACTTGCCTGATTGCTTGCCCCATCTGATAATTTAGCGGAAAGACCTGCAACATTTTCAGAATCATCCAAAACCTTATCGGCGGATATATTAATCTGTTCTAATGTATTATATAATGAGTTTGTAATTTGCGTTAATGCTTGCTTCACTTTTGCAAATTCACCTTCGTAGTCGTTCACTACTTCAACCTTTATACAGCCATCAGCGATTCTATTCAGCACGCTTGCTATTTCATCAATATAAGAGCTGTAGCTATTCAGCTTCTTCAGCGTAATATCTATGCACAATGCCAGCTTTCCAAACTCGTCCTTTGTTTTCATATCTTCGCTTATAACAACACTTAGATCTCCTTTTGAAACTCTTTCCATAACCTCATTTATTCCCTCAACTTCACCTATGATAGAACGAGACATAAGTTTTGAATATACATAACCACATATGATGCTGAGAATCATAATTCCTATCACCAAAATATAATATACCATACTCTCCATTTCTGACTTCTGTTCTGTTTCGCTAGCCCATATACTTGCCAGCTCAACCACTTTGTCAATAAATGTTCTATGCTCTAAGTATGCTTCGCTCATTTCTTCATAGGCACTATTTATTTTTTCATTGTCATTTGCTTCAACAGCCGGCACCATTTTATTATAAAATATATTATAGAATCTTTCTGCTGCTTCATAGGACTTTGTTAAAAATTCATTACTTATCTCATCACTGATTTTCCCATCTTCTTGACACTCCATCCAGAAGGTGTGTCTTTCATCATACATCCCTTTGAGCTCATTAATATATTCTAGTTTGGTTTTACGAGCATCTGTATTGTCTGCAAGCATATATTCGGTTCCTGTCAAATATGACTCGATTATATATTCTGGCGGAGGCAATATATCTGCTATCAAATCTTTACTGAGAATGATTTCATCATAGGTATTGCTACCTATTTTCAATTTTCCCAAGGCAAAAAAAGTAACAATTCCAATTAGTACGATGAAAAGAAGTAATACCATAGCAAAGCTAGTCATCCTTTCTTTTATTTTTGTACCTTTCAGTTTCCAGATAATCTTCTCCATCATTTCTTTCCCATCCTCTCTGCTAACTGGTTATTCGTTGCATTTCTTGCTGTTTCATCTCATGTTCACTTAATTGTACGCAAAAAAGCGCTTATCTCTCGATAAGCGCCT
>CAZAAC010000029.1:0-2942 GCA_964483155.1 uncultured Lachnospiraceae bacterium
AAGGTGTTCTCTTTCTTTTTATCTAATTAATATCCTACAAAAACTTTACCCTAGCTCTATATCGATATATTTCTCAAAATATAATCGTTCCCATTTAGGTTTCGTTTCTACTGTCTAGCGTTACTTTCTTTCTGTCATAGCACCATATGCCGCAGCAAATCCTCCAAAACACATTCCGACTACCGGAAAAACAATCCAACATATACGCCAACCATTAAATGCCAGTCCCCATACCAAAAATACAGCCACTGTAACAGGCCATACAACTGATGCTACAACACCAATAACCCTGTTCTCTTTTTCCTTCTCAGGTGTATACTCACCAACTCCAAGTATTTTCTCATATCCTTCTTTCATTCCACCTGGGCATATGAACAGATAGCAGGCTACAGCCACCAGCAGAATTAATGAAGCCACTCCAACCTCCCTGAGTATTACATTCTGTTCACTCAGTGCTACTAGTATCAACAGTACAATGACACCTAGTATGCATAATGCAACGCCCGTCGTCACTGCAATGATATTGATTGTTCGATCCTGTTCCATTTTTTTTATCAATTCTCTACGTAGTGTTTCCGGCAGAGCAATCCCTTTTTCCATATATGCATATCTCTCGAACTGTGTCCCTCCAACAATAAACAAAGGTACTGCAGCTACAACCGTAAGTAACATAATGATGACAGGCAGAACTCCACTTGTACTTTCTGTAAATATACCAAAATTTGGATTATATTTGTCCAAAACTCCAAACAATAGAACCATGGCAGCAACCCCAAAAAGTATAAACACAACACCAAATGCCGTCATTCGGTTTTGTTTTGCTCTTGCCACAAAGTATGCATCAGTCTCTTCCTTTGTCACAAGTCTTTTTTCCAGTACTGTAACATTCGCATTGATATCGGTCTGTGGCTGAGAAATACCAATATCCTTTAATAACTCATCAATATTTCCAAATTCAGATATTACAGTTCCAACCGCCTCATTCTCAGATTTTCCCTCTGCCTTAAGTTCATGATACTTATCCTCCATATTGGCCGCGAGATCATTCTTGATTTTCTGCATCTGCTCTGTCTGTGCCACTGTAGCGAACATCGTATTCAAATAATTCATAATTGTATCCATCACTCATTCTCCTCCTTAATAAACTGATTAACTACTTGCTTCGTAATATTCCATTCCTCGCATTTCTCATGATAATAACATCTTCCCGACTCTGTAATACTATAATATGTCCGCCTTTTCCCAGAGGATTCATCAATAAAGGATGTGATATATCCATTTGTCTCCATTCTGCTAAATGCAGAATACAATGTTGTTTCCTTTATGATATACTTTTCTTCAGATAGTTCTTTGATGCGCTTCGATATTTCGTATCCATAAGACGGTGCTTCCATCAACAAATATAGAATCATGGTATCATTATATCCGCGAATCACATCACTACTAATCAATATTTCACCTGCTCTCTAAAATACTATTTTTTCTTTACTATTTTTTTTACTATGTCTGTCGTACTACGTCTATCGTACTACGTCTGTCGTAGTAAATATTATCATACACAAACTATAATGTCAAGAGAATATTTTCTGGTGTTTTGCTTTTCTGGTGTTTTGCTTTACACTTTGTTTCGAAGCATTCCCTCACTATTGCTGCACAACAGCTCGTGACACGGCATTCGCCGTATCACCTCATAGGAATAAAAAAAAACTGGAACCAAGTAAACTTGGTCCAGCCATTTTCATTCTTATGGGGAATACTTCTCATTGCCTACGTATTCATCATATTCGAAGTTTGCTTTGCAAACTACGAATTCATCTGTTTTGCAACTTCTGCTGCAAAATCTTCGCTCTTCTTTTCAAGACCTTCGCCTGTTTCAAAACGGACAAATTTCTTAATTACAATGTTTGCACTATTTGCCTTTGCAACTTCTTCCACATACTTTGATACAACCTGCTTACCATCTTCTGCCTTAACATATACCTGATCCAAAAGACAAATTTCTTTTAATTCTTTATTGATACGTCCCATAACGATGCCTTCGATAATCTTATCATTTGCATCTGGTTTTTCGTTTTTAGCCTGAACCATTAAAATCTCTTTTTCTTTCGTAATATAATCAGCATCTACTTCACTTCTATTCGTAAACATTGGTTTTAATGCAGCTGCCTGCATTGCTATATTCTTGCCCATTTCTTTTATTGCATCATTTATGACATCTGTCTCAACATCAATCAATACGCCGATTTTCCCGCCGGCATGAATATAAGATGCGATAAATCCATTTGCCTCTTCAACCTTTTCAAATCTTCTGATGTTCATATTCTCGCCAATAATCGAAATCTGTGATGCCAAAGCTTCTTTTACAGTAAGAGAAGCGTCTTTCTCCCATTTCTCTGCCAAAAATGTGTCCATATCTACAGCAGATGTTTTAAGTACCTGTGCTGCAACATCTGCAACATAAGTCTGAAATTTTTCATTTTTTGCAACAAAATCAGTTTCAGCATTGACTTCAACTACAACTGCTTTCTTTGCATCTGCTGATAAGCAAGTTGCTACGATACCCTCTGCTGCAATACGCCCAGCTTTTTTCTCTGCTCCAGCAAGACCTTTTTCTCTAAGAAAATCAACTGCTGCATCCATATCTCCATCAGTTTCAGTAAGTGCTTTCTTGCAATCCATCATGCCTGAACCTGTTATTTCACGTAATTCTTTTACCATTGCTGCTGTTACTACCATATTATTATCCTCCTTTATCTAAAGTAATAAGCAGGGTACTAGACTCTGCTTATTACCCGTATCAACATTATTATGCTTCTATTTCTTCTGTTGCAGTCTCATCAACTGCTACATCTGTAGTCTCACTATATCCGTCAGCTGTTTCACCCTGATTTGCTTCAATAACAGCATCTGCCATCCTTGCAACAATCAATTTTACAGCTCTG
>CAZAAC010000029.1:2952-33565 GCA_964483155.1 uncultured Lachnospiraceae bacterium
AGCATCATCATTACCTGGAATTACAAAATCAAGTTCCTCTGGATCGCAGTTTGTATCTGCAATACCAATAAGTGGAATGCCAAGTGTGTGTGCTTCCTGAATACAAATTCTCTCTTTCTTTGGATCTACTACGAAAATAGCATCTGGAATACGTTTCATATTCTTGATACCGCCAAGATTTTTCTCTAGCTTCTCCCACTCTTTCTTTAGAGTAATAACTTCTTTCTTAGGAAGTACATCAAATGTTCCATCCTCTGACATTCTCTCAATCTGTTTCAAACGTCCAACTCTTGACTGAATTGTCTTGAAATTTGTTAACATACCGCCGAGCCATCTCTCATTAACGTAGAACATGCCGCAACGCTCTGCCTCTGCTTTAACTGCATCCTGTGCTTGTTTCTTGGTTCCTACAAAAAGAATAGTACCACCCTGAGAAGCAACACTTGCAATTGCATTATACGCATCATCTACCATTCCCACAGATTTCTGTAAGTCAATAATATAGATACCATTTCTCTCGGTATAAATATAAGGAGCCATCTTAGGGTTCCATCTTCTTGTTTGATGTCCAAAATGAACACCTGCCTCTAATAACTGTTTCATTGAAATAACGCTCATGTCTCTTACCTCCATTGGTTAAATTCGACCGCATATTTCCTCTTTGCAGGCTACCTGATATATAAAAAAATAATAGTAAAATCAGACACCATCCTACAAATCCATATACGTGATTAATTACAACTTAAGAATTATATCATAAGTAAAACCCCTGTGCAAGGGGTTTTTACTAAAAAAATTGTATTATTATTCTGCGGCTGAAGTTATTATTCCTGCAATCTCTTCGTAAGAGGAACCCGCTGGAATGGTATGCTTTCCAACCTTTATTTTATTATCATAATCATTGTCACATAAAAACTTGTCATATGCAACTGCACTTGCAATCAAACCTGCATCTGCGAGCTTTCTGCTGACCGCATCCGAGCCGTTACCGCTCTCTACCTGTATTTCTATTCTTGCACCTGTATCTTCTTTTTCTGATACTGTCACATCGTTCTCTGGTTGCGACATACTATGTTCTACATCCTGCATTTTTGTATCACTGCTATCTTCAACGACAGCCTTCACAGGCTGAGGAACCACTTTATCATCTGAAACCAACTTCTCTGAAACTGATTGCTCTGAAACTGACTGCTCTGAAACTGACTGGTCTGAAACTGACTGGTCTGAAACCGTTTGCTCTC
Source organism: uncultured Lachnospiraceae bacterium (assembly GCA_964483155.1). GTDB lineage: Bacteria > Bacillota > Clostridia > Lachnospirales > Lachnospiraceae > JAAYYM01. Next base: position 4,194 of record CAZAAC010000029.1, read on the forward strand.
CCTGCTCCTCATTCAACATATGGTCATCCTCTGTCGCATTACTTGGTAATAATACTTCGTTTTCTTTTACCATCCCCAAGTCCTCAGCATATTTAATGATTTCTTCATCTGTCAGTTCTTTATGCGAGCCTATTGAAATCCCCATAATGATTGCCGTAACAATAATTCCAATTCCGAGGCCTCTCAAATAATACTTTAATTTCATATTTACATCCCCTCAAATAGATCAAGAACTAACTTTACTTCACCAAGACCTAGCCCAAGTTCTTTTGCAATAACAATATTAGATTTCCCTTCTTTATGAAGTTTAAGTATCCTGCTGTTATTATTTTTACTTCCTCCAACCGCCAAAAAATCATGCGCAGTATTATTGATGGATGCTATTTCTCTTGTTTCTTTTAAAATAGGTGGCTTAGTTGCTTCCCTCAAAATCTTCTTTTCCTGTGTCGTTGATAATAAAATATTACCCATATTCTCTGTAAAACTGCTGAAAATCGGTTGCGGCTTCACTTGTTTCGTTTGTTTTTCATCCAAGATTTTATCTGTATCCTGCCCGTACTTTACTGCAATGTCTGCTTTCACGAACTGCTCTGGTGCCATCCTCTTTTGGGGTATTCCTGTTGTTTCCATAAACGTTTCTGTCTTAACAACATCACTCGAATGTCCTTCATTTGCTGAAGCCTGCATGACCACAGCCATTGCTTCCTCTTTTGTTGCTTCTACTTTCCGGACTGTATTCTTGATATCTATTTGTTTGTCATTTAACATATCATAAAGAAACATCACTTCTTTATGATTTCTATTGATTTCCTCTAATACGGTATTAGAATACTCATTTACAGCCATAATCTTCTCATTAGACACCTTTGCAAGAGAGCGTTCTGTCTTCTCCATCGCATATTCTACGGTTTCTTCGAGCACTTCATCAATACGCTCTTTGACATTTGTAATCTCATGCTCAATTACTTCTCTAATTTTTTCTTCACTCTTCTTACTGACATCCTCGCCCTTATGAAGTTTCAGTTCCGGAATAATGAAACTTGCTGCAAAAATAAGCGCCCCCAATATCAGGAGCGTTATCTCAATAACCGTCATAGTAGCATATCTCCCATCTTGCCCTATATTTTAATATCAAAACCAGATTGCTGTTTAATTGTAACCTTCCCATCTTTTTCTTTCTGTTTCTTATGCTTACCATCACCGCTCGTATACTCGTTTTTTCCTTTTTCCTTTGCATCATGTTTCGTATCCGTCTTATCGCTGTCATCTGCATGATGGACTGTTCTGGCATTCTGATCAACTTCATGCGCAAACTTATTATGAAAATTATTTTGATCAATTACATCTTTCTCAACCTCATTATGTCGCAGTGCAGAAACATCTTGTGCTCTAGAAATCATACCGTTAACTTCTATTGGACTAATTATGACAAACACCTCTTTTCACAAAATATGACCGTTCTGTGCTTATATACCTATCATTTTTACATCGCCATCTCGCTTAACAAATTTACAATGTTTATATGATTCCTTTACGTATAATGATACATCAGATATTGTAATTTTAGTACCCGGATATACCTCGCTCTGCACATTCACCTGCGCTACTGTGTCTTTATCCATAAACCCGTCAATACTTTCCAGTTCACTTTCATCACTCTTTAACTGCGCCTGTTGTGCTTTGCATGTCTCGACCAATTTCTGAACATATTGTGCCTGCTCATACTGTAATTTCTCCCCAGCTGCAATTTTCTGGCCCATTGCTGTTAATACTGGTTGCATAGAAGCAATCACTTTTTTTGCATCACTAATATTTTTTGTAAGAACATTGATTCTTTCCTTAATGGTCGGATCAACACCAACCTCAATGAAAGTATCGGTCCCCATAGACGAGCCAATAATTTTTGCCGAAATCATATTACTTGCACAAACAGTTCCACCAGTGATGAATCCTTTTCTGCCTGTAACATCGATATCTCCCTTTGCTGATACATGACTATGTAATATCGCTTCCGTATGCACAAATCCACCCGCATTAACTGTTGCATTTTCTATGAATTTAGAAATGATGTTTCCTTCGGCGGTCAGTGTTCCGCGGTTCATACCATTAATACCTCTCGTTATGATAATATTGCCACCAGCCTGTAACAATGCACCTTCGACTACTCCCTTAACCTCAATATCTCCGCTTGCTTTTAAAGAAAAGCCTGTCTGCACATTCCCTCGTACAAGAACATTTCCTGCGTACTCAATATTTCCCGTTGATGTATCTACGTCATTAACCTCATATACATCTGATACAAAAACCTTATCATCTACAAGTGATACATGACCATTGACAGTTGCCGTCAAGGTCAGACCATCCTCTGACAATTCAATGTTTTTCCCATATTTCAACATCTTCTTTTTAACATCATTCTGCGGAATTCTTTCTCCTGAGACATTTTGACCTGCCTGCCCAGGATTTTCCTTTGTCAATACTGCTAAGACCTGACCCTCTGTACATTTACTAATCGTCTGAAGATCAAAAAAATTAACAGAACCATCTTCGTTCATTTTAGGCTTGACATTTGGATTTGTATTAAAAAAGTACTCAATTTTGGCATCGCTTCCTTGAATTGGTTCAATCCCTCTTGCAACCAAATAATCCGTACAATATTTTCTGTCTTGTAAAAAACCTTTAATAACATTTTCATCAATACCAACTATAACTTTATTATACCCTAATTCACTAATCACGTCCTCATAAGTAAATATCTCACCTCCACTTGAAGGTGGATAAAACCTCATAACAGCCTTCATCTTATCTGGAGAAAAATCTACATTCAATGACTCACGCTCTGCGTAACCTTCCCTCTCATCCAATAATACATCTTTTTGCCCTTCTAAAGTAAGAAGCGCTTTGTTTAATTCAACCTGATTATATTTATTGTATCCCTTACGCAATAAGTAATCTTTCAATTCGTTGACACGTATTGCTTCTCCACCTCCTGCTGGTGCAAAAAGGCGAATATAAATACTCCCATTATTCATGACCAATTGAAAAAAACCATTTCTTGCGTCCATACGATCCTCCCTCATGTACTCTATTTAAGTCTCTGTTACGATTCCCATATAGCGTCCCATCTTTGTCTTCATCTTTTGCAACCCCTTCGTGTGAAGTTGCGAAATTCTTGATTCTGATACTTCAAGTATATTGCTAATTTCCTTCAACGTCAATTCCTCATAATAATAAAGTACTATAACCTTACGCTCCTTCTCAGTCAGTAAATCAAGTGACTCGCTCAACATAGATTTTAATTCGTTCTGCTCAATCACATCCTCTGGCTGCTCAAATTGTGCTGGCGCATTTTTATCATTAGGTACCTCTGAACCCTGCTCTATATATTCATTCAAAGACATAATACTGGTGGCTTTCATCTGTGTCTGCCAATCCAAAAGATCTTCTTCCGTAATAGCAAGCTCATTAGCAATTTCCGCATCAGTTGCATTCTTTCCTGTCTTTTCCTCAATTTCCTTGATTGCCATATTTATTTTTTTCTGTTTCTGTCTAATTGTTCTTGGTATCCAATCCATTTTTCGAATCTGATCAAATATCGCTCCCCTAATTCTTAGGCTTGCATAAGTCTCAAATTTGACCGCTTTTTCAGGATTGAACTTATCAATTGCATCAATCAAACCAAAAATCCCATATCCTACAAGATCATCATACTCGACACTATATCCTAAATACATGCTTAATCGCCCCGCAACTACTTTAACAAGCGGCGCATATTCAAGTATTATCTTTTCTCTGCATTCCGGGGTCCTTGATTTAGCATATTCAGCCCACATTTTTTTTCTTAATGTCTCATCCATTTGCCTCATCCTCGTTGCCGTTGTTTTCGTTTAATTCTACACCATCACCTGATTGCTTCTCTATCATTTCTCCACTGTCATCAACGGCATTTTCGTCTGGTAACCGAAAAGAATCCAATATCCTTTTCACAACAATACCTAACACCAAAAATATAAGCAAAACCCAGAACAAAATAAATAAAGTGTCCCTAATATCATAACCATCAATGTATGTGACTATGCATGTCACTGCTCCTGCCAACAGCATCACAATCGCAGGGATTCTTTTTGTATTCATTTAGCATCTCCCTTTAAATCGTTTTTGGTGCTTTTCCTACTGCTTTTATTAAAAAATCTCCAGTTTCTGGGTAAAACTCAACGGTACGTCCATAATTTGCTCCCGTGTCCTCCGCTAAAATACGAATACCCATTTCCTTCAATTTTAACTTTGAAGCTTCAACATTCCGATCACCAATAGAAACCAATTCGGATTTATTTTGAAAAGAGAACATTTGCGCTCCGCCAGCTATCTTGGCAACTATGCGGCTTTGAACTGCTCCCTCCTTCAACATTAAATTGACCAATTCTGTAATACCGGTATCCGCGAATTTAGGTTTGCTGGAATTATTTTGTATTTTAGTACTGTCAGGAAGCATAATATGTGCCAATCCACCAATCTTTTTAACCGGGTCCCTAACTGCTATGCCAACGCAGGAGCCAAGTCCTAAAGTGGTAATTGCATCCGGACTCTTACATAATTGTAAGTCAGCCATACCTACCTTTATCATTTTACCCATTCTAAGTTCCTATCCCAAATTTGTATTTTGTAAACTATCGCTCTGCAACGTTTGATTTTATTCAAAAAATCACATGCCCAATGAAGTTAAAATCTTATCGTATGATTCTAAATCGGGGACTAATATAAAATATCCATCCAACTTAACCTCATCTGAAAAAGCTGTTTGAATTAACAATATTCTATCTCCTAATGTGCCAAACTCGATTGCTGGCACACTAAGAATAGCACCTGCCATATCAATACTGATATCTGGTATCGAAGATATAATTTTAAGATTTGTGAGTGTAGATAGCGAAGACAAATAAGAGCCAGTGATAATATTACCGATTTCTTTTAAAGCAGAAATTTCCATATCCGTAAATTTGCCCTCATGCACCTCTTCCATACCCATTAACTTCGCCACTAAAATTCTTGCTGATTGTTCTTCCAGGAGAAACATAATGCTACCAGTAATATCACCTTCAACGGCTTGATAAATACCTGCCATAATCTGCTCTTCGCCACCCATTGCTTCACCAACCTCAGAAAACTCCAAAAGTGCAACCTTTGGCACTTTCATATCAACCTTAGTCTGCAATAATTGCGCCAGCGCAGTTGTGGCATTTCCAGCGCCAATATTTCCCAGTTCTCGCAAGACATCAAAATACATGCCATCAACATGATCTAAATCAAACTTAGCCATAAATGCTTACCCCATATCTGTCACAAAGTATCAGACAGTCTCTCTTTCAGATACCACTACATTCAAATCTAACAGTGAAACCAGAGTATCATTGTATTTACCTATTCCATTAATAAACATTGGTGTATCATCTTTAACATCATATGAAATCTTCTCAATATTTGCATCATCAAGTGTGACAACTTCCTTAACTTCATCAACAATAACTCCAATTGGCGCATTCTGTTCCAATTTCAAAATGATTATCCTTGTCTTATTCGTTATAACGTCTTCTTCCAGATTCATTTTAATACGAATGCTCATTACTGGAACTACCTCGCCGCGCAAATTAATAACACCTTTAAAATAAGGTTGCGCTTTCGGAACCCGTGTAATCTTCTGCATGCGTACAATATTCTCTATATACTTAATATCTATACCATACTGCTCCGCACCTATTTGAATTACAATATACTGTATCGTTGTATTTCCTACTTTTAATTCATCCATATGCTTTCTACCCCCTACTATATTAATGCATTGGCATCTAAGATCAGTGCCACTTCACCGTCACCCAAAATTGTTGCACCACTAATCATTCTGCTACTGCAATTGATATATTTGCCAAGTGATTTAATAACAATTTCCTGCTGACCAATCAATTCATCAACTACAAGTCCAGCCATGGAATCACCCTTTCTGACAATAACAACTACCATAGCTTCCTCTTTGCTCTTCGTTGGCGCAATATCAAGTATTGTATGCATTCTAATAAGTGGAATAACACTGCCTCTCAAATTAATGACTTCTTTTGCTTGTACATACTTCACTTCGTTTTCAGCTATTTCTTCAATTGTCTGAATTGAGCCCAAAGAAACAGCATACTTTTCTTCCCCGACAACAACCATAAGTGCTTGTATAATCGCAAGAGTAAGTGGTAAGCGAATCGTAAATACGCTACCTTCTCCCAGTTTACTCTTTATACTGACATCTCCGCCCAAAACACCAATCTTAGATTTTACAACATCAAGTCCAACGCCTCTTCCCGATATATCAGAGACTACCTTTGCTGTAGAAAAACTAGGCAGGAATAATAATTCAATAATATCCTTATCGCCCATTGTCTCAGCCTGCTCGGCTGTAATCGTGCCACGCTCGATAGCTTTTTGACGTACTGCAGCAACATCTATTCCATTACCATCATCTTTGACTTCAATTACTACATTATTTCCATCCTGGAATGCATCTAAATGAATCGTACCAATTTCTGGTTTACCACGCTTAATACGGACATCTGGCATCTCAATACCATGGTCTACACTGTTACGTAATAAGTGCATCAAAGGATCACCGATTTCATCAACAACTGTACGGTCAAGTTCTGTTTCTTCACCTGACATATACAATTCCATTTTTTTGCCTAACTTGCCTTTTAACTCGCGAATCATTCTTGGGAATTTAGCCAAAACGCTTTCAATTGGAACCATTCGGACTTTCATGACTGACTCATGCAGATTTGTCGTCACACTCTCCAGATATTCAATCTGCTCATTAAAGCTTGTATTGGCAACATCAGATTCTCCAAATGAAACCAGACTGTTCTTTGCAATAATCAATTCGCTTACCAGATTCATCAAAACATCCAATTTTTCAATATCTACTCTGACCGTTCTGTTAACAACAGGCTTTGCCATTGTCGTTTTTTTACCAGAAGAAGTCTGCACCTCGTCTCTTCTGGCTTCTTCTTCGGCCTTTGCATCAAACACTTCCATCACATCATTGTCATCCTCTTCTGGCTTACCACTCATCATAGAAATATCTTCTGCCACAATCCGCTCACCTACAGCATCCTCAATCTCAGATACATACTTAATTGCTGCAACAATCTTATCAATATCTGCCTCGGATACAAAAAACATACTGAAATCATAATCAAATCTCTCATCTTCAATATCTTGTATGGAAGGAGATGAAATAATAATTTCTCCTAATTCTTCCAATGCCTTAAATACCAAAAATGCACGTGCCGCCTTTAGAATACATGTTTCCTGTACATATACAGTTACTCCATATACATGCAGTCCTCTTCGAATTGCTTCTTTTACTCCCTGTATCTCAGACTTTTGTAATACTATTTCTCTCCACTTATTCAATTTACTATCATTTGGGGCTTCTACAGGCACTTCCGCGTCACTCTTGTTCTCAACGATAATCTTCTTCTCTTTTTCTGTCCCTACGCTACCATCTAAAATCTTAAGTAATGCATCAATAATCGGTTCATTATCGTTTGTTCCTTCATCTGAAGTCTGCTGAATTGCATTCTGATACCCCTCTAAGGCATCGAGTGCCTGAAAAAGAATATCAATCAACTGTCCTGTTACTTTCAGCTTACCAGTTCTAACTTCAGAAAATACGCTTTCCATATTATGCGTCAGCTTCTGCATTCTTTTATAACCCATCGTTCCTGACATACCCTTTAAGGAATGTGCTGCACGAAAGATTTCGTTAATAGTAGCCTCATTTTCAGGCTCATTTTCCAACACCATCAATTGATCGCTCAGGCTTTGTAAATGTTCTTTTGTTTCGTCTAAAAAGATTTCTAAATATTGGCTTACATCCATATTATCGTACCCCCACGCTCTTAATAATTTCATCTGCTACTAGTTCAATCGGTACTACCGTATCAACAAGTCCCGCTGCAACAATGCTCTTCGGCATACCATATACCGCACAGGTTTGCTCGTCCTGTGCCACTACTCTGACTCTTTTATGTAATGCAAGATTCACGATACCTGCAGTGCCATCGCCACCCATTCCGGTGAGTACGACACAGATGATTTCATCAAATTTGCTTTCTACAAGAGATTCAAACATATAATTTGCACATGGTTTAACGCCTTCCCTTGTTGGTTCATCAGTACATTGAATGACAGCTTCTCCGTCTTTCATGATAACCTTCATATGTTTTCCACCAGGTGCTACATATACATAGCCAGCTCTCAGAATATCTCCATTTTCTGCTTCCTTTACAAACACCTCACTTAGCTCATTAAGTCGTTCTGCTAAAGACCTTGTAAAGCCTCGTGGCATGTGTTGCACTAATAAAATAGGTGCTTTGATATCTTTCTGAATTCTAGGAATCACTTGCTGAAGTGCCTTCGGACCACCAGTTGATGCTGCAATAGCAACCACTTTGTTTGCATGACCAACCGCTCTATGCGCGACTCTGATAATACCCTTTTTCTCATTTATCACCTTGCGTTGCGGTATTACCTCAGTCTTCGTATACGTATGTGCGCTCTTCTCCTTATCCACCTTAGAATTTGCATTTGATACAACATCTAACAGCATAAGAAAATGATCCTTGAAAGCTGCGTTCTTTGTATCTGCAATATTTTCTGGTTTCTGGATAAAATCCAGCGCTCCGTATTCGAGTGCTAATAGCGTTTCTCTTGCACCTTCTTTTGTTGTCGTACTTGCCACAAGTATATTAAATGACAAATTACTTTTTTGTAATTCCCTAAGAAGTTCAAGTCCTGTCATACGCGGCATATAGACATCAAGTACAATCGCATCATACTGCTTTTGCAATATTAACTTAAGTCCTTCCACCCCATCATGTGCAATATCAGCCACTTCAAATCTATCATCTGCATTTATTATATCACAGATGACCCTTCTCATGAGTGCGGAGTCGTCGATTACTAATATTTTTTTCTTCATATTTTCAACCTTTATCACGTCTGCGGTTTTTACGTTCTTCTTCAAATATGTACCGTATAATGCCCTCTCTATCGTCATTCATTATGTTTGCGAATTGTATTCTATGCTCAAATTCGCCTGTTCTGTTTGCAATCACTTCTGTCAAAAGAACCTGTCCTACTAATTTGTATTCTATCATTTCTCCATTCACATATAAATTAAAAACAAATAATATCAAAGACTCTACCGGATACTGAACCTGCGAAATAAATCTTGCACCACCGCCACTAATGTCAACAATAATACCATTTGTAAGCGTAATATCTGTATCAATAAACTGAACCTTCTCCATAACCTTTGGAAGTTCATCTTCTTCCAGTTTACGACAACGCATATCCAACACACAGTTCAGTCTGTAATATTCACGTCTCTGGTACTTTCGCATATCTGTGGTAATTTCCATTAACAGAATAAAAATATTATTGCTTTTATATCTATCAATCACTCTGGCCAGGCATTGATACAGACCCGTTTTTGTATAAAAGCAAATATTATACTCTCCATCCACAGGTAACAAAATGACCTTACCCTGTTCCATAGGCATGGCTATTTTAATCTGATCCTCGGATACAATATCGTAAACCTGACTTTTATATGTCTTCCTTGCATGTACAGATTTTTCCTCTTCTCCCTGTATTCTCTCGACCGTCTCTAGTTCGAGTTTGTCTCCCAAAGTTACAAATTTTGATAACATAGCCTACCTCACATTCATTTAATTTCTTTCCTGTTTAGATTCTTGCCGGTCACGATATTGGCAAAAAAGCCCGCCATTCCATGTTTTCTAAAAATCGGCTCACTCTCCTTATTGACAAGTGTGATTGCCAGATCTTCGAAGGCTTTTGCAGACTTAGCATTTGGATTTTCAATGCAAATGGGTGTTTGCTGCATAACTGCTTTTAACAACTGTGGATCCTGTGGAATAATGCCAATAAACTCAATCGGAATTTTTAAATATCTACTCACTACAGCATTTAGTTTGTTAAACAATTGTTTTCCTTCTTCAAAATCCTCAACCTTATTTGTTATTACTTTAATTTGCGTCATGTCACGGTTAAACCGCGCATGCCTGTTCAACGCTTTTAGTAAAGAATATGAATCAGTAATGGAAGTCGGCTCTGGCGTCGTAACAAGCAGGACTTCCCCGCTCGCAACAAGAAATTCAAGTACAGCATCAGAAATACCTGCCCCCGTATCGATTATTATTACATCTGCAAGCATATCAAGCTCCGCAAGATTTTGAACCAAATAATTTATATAGTCTCTGCTGAGATTCGATAATCCTGCTATACCAGATCCTCCAGATATGAATCCTATATCCATAGGTCCCATAGTAATAATTTCTCGAATACTCTTTCCCTGATAAATCAAGTCACTCAAATTATGTTTTGGTACAGCTCCAAACATGACCTCAATATTTGCCAATCCAAAATCAGCATCAAATATAATGACTCTCTGCCCCATTCTTCGAAGTTGAACTGCTAAATTAATAGACACATTGGACTTGCCAACGCCACCTTTACCACTCGTAACAGTAATCACTCTGGCCGTCGGTCTTATCGTCTGCTGGTTCATCTTAATGATGTTCCGTAATTGTTCTGCCTGATCCATATGCTATTTGCCTCCCAGTAATTGTTTAACTGTTGTTTGCGGATTAAATTGCTCAATATCATCGGGAACATTCTGACCGCAAGTCACATAAGACAAATCCGCACCAGTATGCAACTTCAAATTAAGTAGATTTCCAAGCGTTGTTGTTTCGTCCAGCTTTGTAAAAATCAACTTGTAATCCATCATTTCCGAATAAGTATCTGCGATACTGATTAAGTCACGATACTTCGTCGTTGCACTAACTACGAGATATATTTCCTTTTCAATATCTTCCCTAACACTATGAATATATTGACTCATATTATTTTTTTGAGCCTCGTTGTGGTGTGAATGTCCTGCTGTATCAATCAAAATATAATCATATGCATTAAAATCAATAATTGCTGCTTCTATTTCCTCTGTCGAATAGACAACCCGAAATGGTACATCTAATATATTAGCATATGTGCGAAGTTGCTCTGCCGCTGCAATACGATATGTGTCTGTCGTCAACAGTGCCACTTTCTTTTTATCGCTTACACAGAACTTTGATGCTATCTTGGCAATCGTTGTTGTCTTCCCTACCCCAGTTGGACCTACAAAAAACACGACTTTTGGAATGTTTTTAGCTGGTGTTATGATATGCGACTGCCCGAATTTTAATATCATCTTTTGGTAGATATTCGCCAATATAAAGTCAATTGTTGCATTTGGTTTGTTAATTTTGTCAATCTCGTCTAACAACTGGTTCGCATATTTCTCATCCACTTCGTTGTTTATCATAGTGTTATAAATTAATTTAATAAATGTAACCTTGCTATTATCAACGTCCACATCATCATTTGTTTTAGTCTCGTTTTCTTTACTCAACTGTTGTTCAATTAGAGAATGAAGGCTCTCCAGCTTTTCTTCAATCACATTGTCTGAATGTAGTAGATCTGAAGCACGTCTTGTAGGTTTTTCTTCCTCTTTAATGATATCAGCATATACCTGCTTATTTTCTTTTTTAGATACAGTCTTTTCGCTTTCTTCTTCTAATGCGACCGTCACTTCTATTTTCGCAGGTTTCAGGAAAAAGAAAAGACCTTTTTTCTTTATATTTTTAACGTTCATTACGACAACATTACTGCCAAGTTCTTTTTTAGCCGTATTCACTGCTTCTTCTTCTGTTTTTCCTTGGAACTTCTTTATTATCACGCTACAGTCACCATCCCTACTGATTGTAATTCAACATTATTATCTATTTCATTATAGGATACAACAATCAAATCCTTAAAATAATCTTCCGTCAATCTCTTAAAATACATACGAACAATTGGTGAAGTAATCACAATTGGATTTTTCCCTAGATTTTCCAACTTCGTGATTTCCGTTTTAACAGCTGCTGTTATTGCCTTAGTCTTTTCTGGGTCAAGTGTCAGGTAAGCACCTTGCTCAGTCTGCTTTACACTAGCCATAATATCCTGTTCCACTTTCGGATCAAGTGTGACAACACTTGTCGTCTCATTTGCAGGAAAATACTTAGAAGAAATCGCCCGTTTAAGGCTTTGACGTGTATACTCCGTTAGCACATCTGTATCTCTTGTGACTGTAGCATGATCTGCTAGCGTTTCAAATATTGTAAGCAAATCCCTAATGGAAATACCTTCCTTTAATAAATTCTGTAATACTTTCTGTATTTCTCCGAGTCCAAGTAATTTTGGCATCAATTCTTCAACGAGTGATGGATTTGATTCACGAAGATTATTAACCAGATTCTGTACATCCTGTCTTGATAGTAATTCACTGATGTGCTGCCTTATAACCTCCGTCAAATGCGTTGCAATGATAGAAGGCGGGTCAACCACAGTATATCCCATACTTTCTGCTCTTTCTCTTTGACTTTCTGTAATCCAAATTGCTGGTAAATGGAATGATGGCTCAAATGTAGGGATTCCTGTAATCTCCTCCTCAACAAAGCCGGGATTCATAGCCATATAATGATCAAATAATATTTCGCCTTCGCTTACCTGAATTCCTTTTATCTTTATAATATACTGATTTGGATTTAACTGAATATTATCCCGCAAACGTATAATCGGAACAACTGTACCCAGCTCAAGCGCTACCTGTCGCCGAATCATAACGACACGATCAAGCAAATCACCGCCTTGGTTTACATCTGCTAATGGAATAATACCATAACCAAACTCTAATTCGATGGGATCCACCTGCAATAAAGATACTACGTTTTCAGGCCGTCTTATCTCCTCTGCTGCGAGCTCACTTGCATCCACTTCTTTTTCTATTTGTGAGATATCCAGACCATTTGCAATAACCCGTCCGGTTAATATAAAGGCAATACCAAGTCCCAGAAACAAAATCACATTCAAAGGTGTTGCAATACCAAGGAATGCCAAAGTACCTCCCACAAAATAAAGCACCTTTGGCACACCAAATAACTGACTGACTAAAACTGTTCCAAAATCTGCATCTTTGGCAGCTTTCGTAACCAGAATACCCGTTGACAAAGATATAAGCAGGGAAGGAATCTGGCTGACAAGCCCATCACCAATTGTAAGTATTGCATACTTCTGAATAGCATCGCCAAATTCTAAATCAAAGCGTGTCATCCCCATTGCCATTCCACCAATAATATTGATGGCAGTAATCAAAAGTCCTGCAGTTGCATCTCCCTTTACATACTTCACAGCACCATCCATGGAGCCAAAAAAGCTCGCTTCCTGCTGTAACTTATCACGTGCAATTTTTGCATCTGCATCAGTAATCGCACCTGTATTTAAATCTGCATCAATAGCCATCTGCTTACCCGGCATTGCATCAAGTGTAAATCGCGCTGTTACCTCCGCAACTCTTTCGGAACCTTTATTGATGACCATGAATTGTACAATAATTAGTATGACAAACACAATTGATCCGATAATCAAGTCGCCACCACCGACAAATTCACCAAATGTAGACACAACATTTCCAGGATTACCATCCTGTAAAATTAATTTTGTGGAGGATACATTTAAGGAAATACGAAACATCGTCGTGAACAACAGCATTGTTGGAAAAAATGACATTGATAAAACATCCTTGGCAAACATCGTATTAAATAAAATTGCCAATGCAGTTGCAATATTAATTGCAAGACATACATCCAACAGCCATGAAGGAATTCTGATAATCAGAAAAATGAAGGCAGATAATATATATAAAGCAACGCCAAAATCGGCCTTTTTCATCTTCAAAGCACTTCCTCCTTTTTACTTCAATACCTTTTAGCTGACCTTATTCTTAGCATTGTAAACGATTGCAAGAACCTCTGCTACTGCCTGATATAGCTCTGGCGGTATTGCTGCACCTAAATCAACATTATAATACAGCATTCTTGCAAGCGGCTTATTCTCTACTATCTCAATATTGTTTTCCTTTGCTGTTTCTTTAATCTTAGCAGCTAAGAAATCTTCACCTTTAGCTATTACATAGGGCGCAGGACATATCTCCGTATCATACTTAAGTGCGACTGCATAATGCGTAGGATTGGTGATTACAACATCTGCTTGCGGGAGTGCAGACATCATTCTGCGTCTTCCTGCCTGTAGCATTCTACGACGCTGCTGACTCTTAACCTTTGGATCTCCTTCTGCATTCTTCATCTCATCCTTAATTTCCTGCTTCGTCATCTTCATATCATCTTTAAATTTAAACTTTTGGTAAATAAAATCCGCAACTCCAAAAACTGCATAAAAAATACTGATTCTCAAGCCAAGATTAATTACAATATCGCCAATAGCCTGTACTGCATTAATAAGTGGCATATCATATAATAAATAAATGACATCAAACTGTTCCTTTATCGTCGAATAGGCAAGATATACAACTATATACACTTTAATAATAGATTTTATCAATTCAGCAATTTTATCTTTAGAAAAAAAACGTTTAAATCCTTTTATCGGATCTAGCTTATTAAATTTGGGTCTAAGAGGCTTTGTAGTAGGCTTCCAACGAACCTGTAGTAAATCTCCTAAAAAAGCAACAATAACACCTGCTAAAAAAAGAGGGAACAGCATAATCATAATTCGCTTAATCGCTTCACTAAGCATAGAAGAAAATAATTTAACCGATATTTCTCCATTTACTAATTTTACCATCTCCGGAATGCGATTATATATATAAGCAAAATTTTCGATAAACTCTTTCCCTAATTGACCGACAAACATTTTTAAAACCACAAAAAAAGTTAATAATCCGAAGGAACTGCTTAACTCTTTACTTTTTGCAACCTGTCCTTCTTTTCGAGCATCTTCCATCTTTTTGGGAGTTGCCGCTTCCGTTTTTTCCCCGCCAGGTCCATCCTTTGCAAAGAACTGCAAATTATATTGCAAATGAATAATTTCAGTATCCATGCAAAACCTCCCAATATTCATTTATTGTAAACTATAAGCAAATGCAGTCATCATTATCTTCATCTCTTCAAAAATAAAATTAGCCACATTCGGAAGCATTCCTATTGATAGAAACAGAATAGACATGCCCGTTAGTATCTTGATTTGAATACCAACCGAGAACATATTCATCTGCGGTGCCACCTTTGCCAAAACACCCAATACACAATTCAAAATCAGCATAGCGGCTACTATTGGCAGACATATCCGAAAAGCAATTGACATATAGTCTGCCATAAACTGTGTGATGGCCGTCAATAATTTGTCTGTATTAATATGAACTCCTCCTACTGGTGCTAGGGAATAGGAATCCACAAATGCACGTAATATATAATGATGGGCATCCATAATAAACAAAATCATCAACACACCATATTGATATAATATTCCTGTAAAACCAGATGCTTCTTTTGTAAGAGGATCCATCATTTGTACCATGGAAAGTCCTATTTCCATATCTGCTACTTTTCCTGCTAACAAAACAATGGAATTACATATAATCGCTCCAAAACCAATCAGAAGCCCTGTAATTCCTTCTTTCACAACTAGAATTGCATATCCAAGCACAGTCGAATATTCGAGAGCCTCATGTGGTGTCATTACTTCGTAAAGAAGAAACGCTGTGAAAAAACTCAAACCTACTTTGACACGCCAAGGCACGTTTTGTGTGCCAAAAAAAGGGGCTATATAAATAAAGCAGCTAACTCTTGTCATAATCAACAAAAAATATTCCAAATCCTGCATTGAAAATGAATAATCAATCATATGTACAGTTACCTACCTTATATACACCGTAAAATCTGACCAGAGTTCTGTCATAAAACCCACCATGTTATTCAACATCCAATGACCGCATACCATCATTCCAATAAAAATAGATAATATCTTTGGAACAAACGTAAGCGTTTGCTCCTGAATGGAAGTTACCGTTTGAAATATACTGACTATCAACCCGACAACAAGTGAAATTAGTAATAATGGCGCCGATGTCGTAATAATTGTATATAACGTTTCTCTGAAAATCAATGCAACATCATCAGCTGTCATATGCCTTCCCTTCACTTCCTAATAAAATGTTTTTACCAAATTCCCAATCACCAAATTCCAACCATCTGCAAGCACAAATAATAAAATTTTAAATGGCATAGATATTGTCGTAGGCGGAAGCATCATCATACCCATAGACATTAATGTCGAGGCTACAACCATATCAATAATAATAAACGGAATATATAATAAAAACCCTATAATAAAAGCTGTTCGCAACTCACTAATAACAAAACTCGGTATTAATACCTTATTCGGAATACCCTCTAAAGAATCAACCTCGTCTATCTTTGCTATATCCAAAAATAACCTAACATCTTTTGTCTGAGTTTGCCCATACATAAATTCTCGAAGCGGTTCCATAGCCGTTTCGAAAAATTCCTCTTGTGTCATCTCCCCCGCTTCAAATGGTATGACAGCGTTTTCGTTAATCTCCGAAATAATGGGACTCATGATAAAAAATGTTAAAATTAAAGTTAATCCAATCATAACCTGATTGGGTGGCGCCGTCTGCGTACCAAGTGCAGTCCTAAGAAAATGTAGTACAATAATAATTCTTGTAAATGATGTTAACATAATGAGCAATATAGGTGCCAGCCCAATTAATGTCAATATGATTAGAATTCTTAACGTACCAGATAAGTTTCCTTCTCCATCCTGATAGGTAACTAAAAGATTATTACCAACATTTATTTCTTTCAGATCTTCAGGTGTTTCCGCCGAACCTGGTTCGCTAATTACCGTGCTTGGTCCGTCATCCTCCTCTGTAATCCCCAACTCATCTACCGAAGCAAATACCTGTTTAGGAATCATAAACGAAAGGATAGTCGCAAAAACCAACAAGCCCAGAATACAAAAAGCCCTCTTACTTATCCTTGCAAATGCTTCTCTCATAATATTTCTTCGCCTACTCTACTTTTTGTGTATCAGACCCTTGATATCTTTTGCTTTATTGAAAATTTCTTGAAAACTCAAGTCACTTCCAACTTCCAAAGGTGTGAAATCAATCTGATCTTCTGTCAGTTCGGTAAGCATTGTAATACTATCCTTACCAACAGCAATTACCAAATACTTATCCCCTGTCTTAATGATTTGAATAAACTTATTGGTAGTCACTTTAAATGTCTCAATTACTTCTATATTATTATTATGCATTTGCTTCTTTTGATACTTTCCCACAAAGCGTGTGGTAAAGTATGTAAGCGCTAACACAAAAATAAAAATAAAAATAACTGTGATAAATTGGGCGAAACTTTCTACGCCATTCGTCTTTAAACCTAATAATGCAGTCATAATCTAACCAACTACTTTTTTTACTGCTTCTATCACGCGGTCCGCCTGAAAAGGTTTTACAATAAAGTCTTTTGCACCCGCTTGAATAGATTCAATAACCATAGCCTGCTGGCCCATAGCTGAGCACATTATGATAAGCGCTCCTGAATCATTTTCTTTAATCTTCTTTAGCGCTTGAATACCATCCATCTCTGGCATTGTAATATCCATCAATACCAAATCTGGTTTTAACTCACTGTATTTTTCAACCGCTTTAGCACCATTCTCTGCTTCGCCTGCCACATTGTAACCATTTTTCGTAAGAATGTCCTTAATCATCATTCTCATGAAAGCTGCATCGTCAACAATCAAAATGTTTTTCGCCATAATTTATTCACTCCTATAGTTTTATTTGATAATCTCTGTTACCCTAACTCCAAAGTTTTCTTCGATTACTACTACTTCTCCTCTAGCTACAAACTTACCATTTACTAATACATCAATTGGCTCACCTGCAATCTTGTCAAGTTCGATAATAGTACCTGGTGAAAAATCTAGAATATCACTGATTGACTTACTTGTTCTTCCAAGCTCAACCGTCACTTCAAGGGGTACATCCCGAATTAGTCCAATATTTTCCTGACTCTGCATCGTGCCAAGGTCACTTGAAAAATTTTGAAATTGTGCTGGTTGAATATTAACATTTGACATACCCATCTGCTGTTGCATCGGCATTCCCATTCCCATGCCCATCGGTTGTTGCATTCCCATGCCCATTTGTTGTTGCATCGGCATTCCCATGCCCATCGGTTGCTGCATTCCCATTGGTTGTTGCATTCCCATGCCCATCTGTTGCATTGGCATTCCCATGTCCATCTGTTGCGATTCCATTTGTGTAGGTATCGACTGCTGCATAACAGGTGGAGGTGCCATTTTAGGAGCTGGCACTGGCTCTTTTTCTTTTTGTGCCCCTCCCTGGTTGTCGATAAAATGATCATACAAAGATTTTGCAAAATCAATTGGATATAATTGAATGATTGTACTATCCACTAAGTCCTCTATTTGCATTTTAAACTTTATCCTAACAAAAGATCCACTTAAGAAATCTGATAATTGATTATTGCCCGCCATATCATTTAAATCTACTAAATTTGCTTCTGGTGGACTAATATCTATCATTCTTCCTAGCATAGAAGATAGAGATGTTGCAGAAGATCCCATCATCTGATTCATTGCTTCAGATATAGCGCTCAAATGTAATTCTCCCAGTTCTCCATCTATATTAGTACCGTCACCGCCCATCATAAGGTCGGTAATCACCTTTACATCGTCCTCTTTTAAAACTAAAATATTTGTACCATCAAGCCCCTGCTTATATTTTATTCGTATAAAAACACAAGGTCTCTCATAATCTTCAATTACCTTGTCCCAAGTAGATATCGAAACAATTGGTGTTGTTATACTTACCTTCCTGTTTACTAAGGAATATAGTGTTGTGGCTGATGTTCCCATGCTAATATTTGCAACTTCTCCTATGGCATCCTTCTCGTTTTCAGTTAACATATCGTCACTAGAATTGCTACCTGCAGTTTTTGCCAATAAAGAATCAGTTGCGCTATCTGTTCCAATACCATTTAAGAGAGCGTTTATCTCGTCTTGGGATAACATTCCGTCCATTTTCTTATTCCCCCTCCCTTAATATTGATGTAACTCTTACCGCATATACATCCTTAGATGCACCTGGCAAGGCCTTAAATTTTTTAATGTTTCCTACATATATACTCAACTCATGGTCAACCTTTGAATTTAGTTTAATAATATCACCTGTCTGCAGATTAACAAAATCATTGACTGTAACCATGCTCTTTCCTAGAACCGCCTTGACCGGCATATTTACTCTGCGTATTAATGCTTCAATATGCTCTTTATACTCATCGCTTGCGGCTTCCTTCATAGTTGAAAACCAATATTTAGTATTCAGCTTCTCCATAATGGATTCTAGCGTAAAATAGGGGAGGCAGATATTCATCAATCCTTCGACGTCTCCTATTTTCATACTAAGAGTAACGATTGCAATCATATCCGTTGGTGCAATAATCTGCGCAAACTGCGGATTGGTTTCTATTCTTTCTAATATTGGATTTATCTCTACAACATTTTTCCATGGCTCACGCAATAGCTGAACACAAGTTGACAATATTTTTTCAACAATAGATAATTCAATCTCCGAAAAATCTCTGCTCTTCTCTAATGGATTTCCTTGTCCTCCCAGCATCCTGTCTATCATTGTAAATCCTAAATTTGCCGCCATTTCTAGTAAAATGTTGCCGCCAAGTGGAACAAAATTAACAATACCTAACAAAACCGGATTCGCAAGTGCATTTGAAAACTCTGAAAATGTACATGTTTCTGAATTAACAACATTTACTTGAATATTCTTACGTAAATAAACAGGTAAGTTTGTAGAAATTAATCGTCCATAATGTTCAAATATAATCTCAAGCGTTCGAAGATGATCCTTAGAGAACTTAGCTGGGCGCTTGAAATCATAATTCTTAGCAACTATTTCCTCGTTGCTATTCATTTCATCTGCGTCTAACTCACCCGAACTGAGTGCCTGTAGTAAACTGTCTATCTCATTTTGGGAGAGAACTTCACCCATGCCTATTCACCTCCGATATATTAATAATCGTAATTCTATTGGCAATTAATATTCCGGAAAGCCACATCGTAGACAAATTTAGAGCCAAACATATCCTGTATCTTTATAAGAATTTCTTCTTCTAGCCCAGTGGTATTCGCCATGACTTCCTCCTTTGTATAACTTCCAATAACAGTAATAATCTCACTCTTGATTAAGCTTTCTTTCGTCGCAAGCATCGGTTGATATTCTTCATAATCTTTATCCTTTATATTTAAGGAAAGTGAGACCTCAACCAAAGCAAAGTGATCTTCTTCATCTGCACCTTTTTTCAGTGCTATCGTCATTGCATCTTCAATATCATATACTTCCGTATCAGATATTGACACATTCTCGACAGCCTCTTCCTCGCTGGCAATAGCAGAATCTCCCATTTCCAACTCCAATACTGATGCAATATCCGTCACTAAAGCAACTGTCTTTTTATTAACAGACACCGTACTAAACATGACGATTCCCGTAAGCGCCAAATTCACAATTAAAAGTGCCAAAATAATAATAGTAAGCAAATTTCTCTTCACGTCATATTCCTCCTAGATATCTCTAATAAGTACTCAAAGTATGATATATTTTTATTTCGACTCTTCTGTTTTTAGCTCTACCCTCTACAGATGTATTTTCTGTAACTGGTACATATTCACCTCTGCCTGAATGCTTTATCAAAGCAGGATCAATATTTGTTGTTTCAAGCAGATAATCAAACACCGATAAAGCTCTTGCGCTCGAAAGTTCATTGTTATTCTCAAAAAACACATTATGAATAGGCACATTATCCGTATGTCCTTCGATTTCAATCAAACTCTGCGCATATTTTTGTAATATGACGCCTATCTTGTCTAAAATTGGATAAGCTTCTTTTTTAATTGTATCACTTCCTGAATCAAACAGCAACGCTCCATTTAAAGTTAAAGATACATACTGTGATGTAAAATCAATATCCACCTCTTTACTCATTTCTTCTTCTTCAATGGACTCTTCAATCTTTTCTGCTAATTGTTCGGATTCCTTTAGCTGCTCTTCCTCTACTTTATCAAATTCATCCTTTGCATCTTCGTCTTCTTTTTCTGACGAATATCCCATTGAGTTCATAAACTGATCTAACTCATTCAGCTGACTGACACCATTACTAACCAAGACGCCTTCCCCTATTGATGTTGCTCCCGACGAAAAAATACTGAAATTTTGAGAAAAAGATGCCGCAATTAACTCAAATTTTTGGGCATCCACCGAAGACATTGAAAATAATAATACAAAAAAACAGAGCAGCAAGTTCATTAAATCCGAGAATGTATTCATCCAGGCTGCCCCTGGCTTTACCTCATCCGGCTTTCTTTTAGCTGCCATCTATTATTCACCTCCGCCCAAGTCTTTACCCACGCCACTACGTTCACTGGGTGCAAGGAAGGATTTCAATTTTTCTTCAATAACCCTAGGATTTTCACCTGCTTGTATTGATAATAGCCCTTCTATGATAATCTCTTTGGCGTTCATTTCTGCTTCATTGTAATTCTTTAATTTAGCAGCAGTCGGTATCGCAATCCAGTTTGCAATCATAGAACCATATAAAGTTGTAATCAGGGCTACCGACATATTAGGTCCTATCGTAGATGCATCATCCATATTTTTAAGCATATTAATCAAGCCAATCAGGGTACCAATCATGCCCCATGCCGGACCCATAGATGCTATATTATCCCAAAATCCAATGTTCTGTTTATGTCTCCCCTCTATACTCACTAATTCTGTTTCCAAAATGGCACGAACCAAATCTGGGTCTGTTCCATCAACAATTAACATAATCCCCTTTTGCAAAAAAATATCATCCAAATCACTGGCTGCTTCCTCTAGCGATAATAGGCCCTCTTTTCTTGCTACATTTGACAAATCGATTATTTTCTGAATAATTCCTGTCGTATTTAATACCGGAGATTTGAAAATAATAGTAAAGCTTTTCAGCCCACCCAGAAAATCCTTCAGCGTGCATCCCGTTAGTACAGAACAAAATGTACCACCAATTGTAATCAGCACAGATGAAAAATCATAGAAATTAATTAAGGCCGCAAATCCTAGTGGCCCGGTTGAAATTCCGTATATAATAAGTACCAAGCATACAAATACCCCTACCAATGATGCAATATCCACGACTCCCACCTACCTAATTCACATAAATATCCCTTTTATAAGATTTTACTAAATTTTTTACCTCTTGTCTACGTTCTTTTATAATTATTTTTTTTCCATTTGTAAATGAAATAACAGTATCTGGTGTTTCTTCAACGGTCTCAATCAAATCAGGGTTAATCAGAATCTGTGAGCCGTTTAACTTAGTTACCTCTATCATATCTTCACACCCGCCTTTATTATTCATGCTTACATAAATAGACATTTGAAAATAGGGGAACTATATTCATAGCTCCCCTATACTGTTTTTTAAATATAAAGCGTACTTCTATTTTCTTTATCTCTTCAGATTAACCAATTCTTCTATCATCGTATCTGAAACTGTTATAATACGACTATTCGCCTGAAATCCACGCTGTGTGGTAATCATTTCAGTAAACTCTGCTGACAAATCAACATTTGACATTTCTAAAACACCTGTCGACATACTTCCACCATCTGCATCTACTTCTTTTCCAATGCCATCAAAAGCGCCTGAGTTCTGTGTTGCACTGTAAAGATTTTCACCCTCTTTTTCGAGACCGGATGGGTTTGCAAATGTCGCAACTGCAATCTGTCCAAGAAGTTTTGTTGTGCCATTATCATATGATGCAAAAATTTTACCACTCGTCTCGATTGAAACCCCTGACATTTCTCCTAGTTTTCGGCCTGCAAAATTGCCATCATAATCACCATATACTGCATTAACTGTTGATGTCCCATTATTGTCGTACATCGTTGATGTCTTCATGCTTACCCCAATTGTAGCTGCAAAATTATCATATGCTGCTGTATCAAATGTCATCAGGGGTGTATCTATATCGTCTGTCGTCTGTGCATTAAATCCAGTGCTGTCTGTGAACCCCAGATAAGAGCCATCGGCAGTACTATATGACAACACGATTGCGTTGGGTGCAGTTGCGCTTCCACCATTAATCGTCACGATATCTTCCAAGTCAACCGCCGTTCCTGATAAATCCGAATAATAATCAGGTAGTGAAACTGTTGTCGATTTCCCGTTCTCTTGTATAACTGTAGTAATATCTTCAAGTGTCATTCTATAGGACCCCTCAGCCAAAGCAACTCCAGCTGTATCTAGGGATGAAACAGAATATTTAGCAATATAGCTGTAGCCGAGATTATCATAAAATGTAAGATTTATGCTTTGACCCGCAACTGTATTCACATTAGAGCTGTTCTTATCAATAATACCTGTTATATAAGACTTCGTAGTTGCTTCTGGTGGAGATGTCATGTTTTCTGCTGACATAATTTTCAATGCTGATACGGTATCTTTCTTAATCGTTCCCGGATTCGCATCATCCTCCTGCCAACCCATTACCGTATATCCATTTGTCGTCATTGCAAGATTTCCTTGTCCATCTACATAAAATGTACCTGCTCTTGAAAAATAATTTTCTGAGCCGCTGCTTACAACAAAGAAGGAGTCTCCTGTGATTTTAATATCAAAAGGATTACCTGTTGTCTGCGTCGCTCCTGCTGTTGTAATATTTGCTGTAATAGCACCTCCTACAACGCCTAGTCCGATTTGTTTTGCATTAATACCCGCACGACCTGTTCCTGCATTTGCGCCTGAAGCGCTTTGTGTTGTTTGGTACATCAGTTCACTAAAAGTCATAGAACTCGACTTATAAGCGACTGTATTGACATTAGCGATATTATTACCGATAACGTCCATTCTTGTCTGGTGTGTTTTGAGACCTGATACACCAGAATAAAGTGATCTCATCATAACTAAATGACCTCCTTAGCTATTATAAATTTTGCAATTGCGATGCTATTACTATTTTTTGCATCGATTGGTTCTCTCTGTCATTCAAGAACCACTAGCCTCCATTAAGGTCCGGCTACATAATAACTGCTCCATCAATATTGGTAAATACATTTTCATTTGTTTCTGTTTTGTCCATTGCAGTAATAACGGTATTATTTTTTATATTGACAATGAATGCCAATTGATCCACAATGACTAATGATTCGTTGATTCCCTTCTCATTCGCTTTCTTTGTACCCGCATTTAATCTATCGATTTGTTCATCTGATAATTCAATATTTCTATCTGTCAGCCGGTTTGCTGCATGTTTTGAAAACTTTAGCGTATCCGTCTGAACTGCTGCCTCGCTACGCTGTTGTTTCAATATTTCTTCAAATGATAAATGATCGGTTGTTGTAGCTTGCTGCGTGGTACTACTTCCTTGTAAATACTGGTTGGTTATCTGCTCAATGGAGGGGAATTGACTATTTACTATCTTCATCCCGATTCATCTCCTTTATCCTACTGTCATGCAAGAAGTTCTTCCATCTTTGCTTCATACTCCTTTAATTTTGACAAAGTACTTTCTCCGACAGCTTTCTGCAACGGCGCTGGCATATCATCATATGTCTCCCGCAATGTTGTTATTTTTTCCTGGTCGCTTGCTGTTAATTCGCTTAGTGAAGGTAATGCATTGACTGAGGCTGTATACTCTTCTGCTTCAGTTTTTAAAAGGTCTGTCATCTTTGTTTCATACTCTTGAAATGATTTGTAAAGATCGCTTGCCACAAATGTTTTTTGATATGCTGTCATATCATCATATACTTCTCGCAAGCTCGCAAGCCCTTCAGAATAAGCAACCGTCAGATTTCCAATTGTCGGCAGTTCTTTAATTGCTGCCGCAAACTCTGTTGCCAAACTATAAGCTGCAAGATACTCCTCATCTGCCACCGTATCAAGATCGTCTATAGAATAAAGGGAACCGTCAATAGATAAATAAGGTTTTCCGTTTTCATATACGACATAGTCTACTTTGCCTGACACATAATTGGTTTCACCAGTTGATTCAGAGGTAACTTTCATAATAACCTGCTGTCCAACCAAAGCAGAGGCTCTTTGCAAATCCATAGAACTGCTTAGGTTCTGCATTTCTTCCAATTCTGAAAAAGTTGCAAATTGGGATATATACTCGGTGTTTGACGTCGGTTCCAGCGGATCCTGATATTTCATCTGCGCTACTAATAATTGTAAAAATGCATCTTTATCGAGCGTAGTGCTACTCTCAGTTTTCGCTGATGATAATGATGACGATGATGCTGTAATATCCTGTATCACTCCTTTTACTACTGGTGCTGTTAAACTCATGATTATTTCTCCTTTCTTTCCTTATCACGCGGAATAATCAACGCTGTTTCCATTAACGGTCATTATGTCAGCAGCTAACTGCTCTGCTTCCGTTAATTCTTCTGGCAAACCCTCTAAATCATTTAAATTAATTTGCCGTCTACCTCTTCTAAAATCATTTTTGTTGGCATCTTCTTCAGAAAACTCATTACTAAAGCTTCTGCTTAAATCATGATCTTCTACTGTTACTTCTATGGACTCTACTTTTAGCCCCTGCTCATTAAGCCTATCCTTGAGCTGTACTAATTGTGTTTCGAGTGCTGCTTTTACTGCTTCATTTTGTACAATAAACTGTGCCGTAATGGCTCCATTCTGAGATGTCACATGAGCACTTACAGTCCCCATACTTTCTGGATGTAACTTTAACTCAATAGATGTTGTGTCGGCATTTACATTAACTTTAATGTAATCCGTAACCTGTCTCAGTATTTCCTGCCCATCTACCTTTGCAAACTCTTTCACTGTTTCTACAATGTCACCAACACTATTTGTTGTCGTTTGTGTTGTCGTTCCTAAAAACTCTTGCTGTTCAGCTTCGCCATAATCCATCTTTGACCGTTCATTTTCTGAACCTTCTGTTTTGGGTACCAAAAAACTGCCTTCTTTACTTTCTGTGGATTTTGATACGGCTACATCATCCGCTTTATTTACCTCAACCGTGACTACTTTCTCTCCCGCTTCTACAGGTATTGCCTTTCCTTCTTGCTGCTCAGGCAATTCTTGCATTTGTGGTTCATTATTGTCACCGACCTTGCTGATTAGCTCTGCAAATTCCTCATTTGTAAGTGCAAACTGTTCTTTGATAGCTGTCGTTAATTCCTCTGCCATCTGCATAAGCTGCTTCACATCTGTATACAATTCTTCATTTGTTAACAATGTTAGTGCATCTCCGCTGCCTGTCAGTTCGACCATAAGGTTCATTACATTATTGGGCTCTAGTAAATCTGTGATATTTAATCCTAGCGTTTCCATTGCAGTTAGTAATTCTTCTTCCGAGATATTAAGTTTATCCATAACTGCTACTACTATCTTTGCAGCAGCTTCCTCAACTGCACTCTCAATCTCTTCGATTGGTTTCTCAGTCTCTGTAGCTTGTTTCAGCTTTTCAGCAACTCTACTGTCTTCCTTCAAGACCTTCTTGCTTGAATCGTCTACAGCTGATTTGCTCGTCTGCTTTACATCCGGTGTTTTTGATGTAGCACCCTGATGATTTGTGTCGTCGGACTTTTCTGCCGTTTCACTCATCACTTGGACAAATTCATTTGGTACTTTTTCTGCTGAACTTGTTGCTCTGGTACTTGTAACACTCATAAATAACGCTTTCACGTCCGTTACCGGTGTGCTAGTCATCCAAATTCCTCCTTTCTTCATTCAATTGTCAATGTTCAAAATACTATAATATCCCTGCAGAGTTATTATGATTCATATCCCTTCAGCGTTATTACTATTAATATCGGCAATATTACTTAGAAACCTTATAACACAGGTCTCTATTTTTAAGGTTAATTATCAGGATCCATAATCTTAGTAATTTTTGATGCAAGCGCTGCATCCATAACACCTAATATCTTTGCACGATCATCTGGATCCATTGCTCCTAATATCTTCGCAGTTAATTCTAAGTTATCCGGCATTTGTTCAAATATTGCTGCCGCCTGCTTTGGTTTCATTTGCGAATACGCCTGTACATACTCATCCAACATCTTATTGGCTTCAATCTGTTGTACAACCTGCTTATACAAGTATTCCGCGGTTGTAGGATCTATACTTTCGTAATATGACTTATATGCCTCTATATCTGGTGCATTTTCTGCAAATACCACCTCTTCATAAAATTCCGTCTTTATTTTCTGAAATTCTACCTGGTTATCTTCAAAGGTCTGCAGTCTTTTAATCTCTTCTTTAAGCGCAGTTACTTCATCGTCACTTGTAGTCGGCGTCGCAAGCTTTGACTGTTCCAATTCCTTCTTTAGACGCTCTATCTCATCCACTGCCTCTTCAATCGAATCATACTCAGAAGCTTCCTCTATTATATTATCTTCCTCAATATCCGGCAGTATCTTATTTATAACTGGTACATCCTTTAATATCGGGCGTAACACTGATGATCCAAATCCGCCCACATCCAGTTTAATGAGTAGACCTAAAATCGCCAGCCATATCAGCACAATAAAAAACGTGATTAAGACAATAGAAAAAGTGCCGCCCTCTTCCTCAATATCTGCATCATCATAAGGAGTACTACTAACAGGTGGCAGTTCTGTTGCTTTTCCCTTTTTTCCGAAAAGCTTTTTCTTTTCTTTTGGTTGTTCCTCTTCCTCTTCTTCTCTTAATGCCATTTTCTTTTCCTTTGCTTCAGCTATTCTTCTCTTTTTAATCCAATCCCGTAACGATAACTCGTCAACTCATCTATTTCTTTTTTTTCTTTTGTATTTTCTTCCTGCACAAATTCTTCAAAATTCTTTTCTTTCAATTTCTCATGCATTTTTCGCTCTACCATAGCATTTTGTAATTTTATCCTTGCTACTTCCACTTTACGTTCTACAACTTTCACCTGAAGCAACTGCTCCGCTATTCTTTTCTTCATAGCCTCAACTGCTTCTTCATTTTCCCTGATTTCTCTGATTTGAAGTTGCTTCTCAAGTAACCTG
This sequence comes from uncultured Lachnospiraceae bacterium, assembly GCA_964483155.1. Lineage (GTDB taxonomy): Bacteria > Bacillota > Clostridia > Lachnospirales > Lachnospiraceae > JAAYYM01. Next base: position 32,284 of record CAZAAC010000029.1, read on the forward strand.
ACAATTTCTTCTTCATAATCAAGTTTTCTCTTCTTTAATCCTGAAAGTTTTTCCTTTTCTTCCATCAGTTCTTTATTGGCAATTGCAAACTCAACCTTAGCCTGTTCCTCAAGCCTGTTCTTAATATTTAATATATTCTGCATACGATAAACAAACTTTGCCATTCTGTAAATACCTCATATTACTATTTGAAAATTCCTTCTAACAATACTAATATCTCTTCAAAAGTATATTTTTCATCTACTTCCTGCATCAGGAATTCATTAACAGCATCAATCTTTTCTATTGCAAAATCAATTCTCGGATTTGCTCCTGCTTTATATGCACCTATATTAATTAAATCTTCCGCCTCAGTATATGTTGCTAATACATTTTTGAGTTTTCCAGCTGTTTGCTTGTGTTCTTTAGTTGCAACCTGCGACATAACACGAGAAATACTCTGCAGAACATCAATTGCAGGATAATGATTCTTATGTCCCAATTTTCTACTTAGCATAATATGTCCATCCAGAATACTTCTAGCTGTATCCGTAATAGGTTCATTAAAATCGTCGCCATCTACCAAGACTGTATACAATCCAGTAATGGAACCAACTGCCGAATTACCTGCACGTTCTAACAATTTCGGCATCTCAGCATACACACTAGGTGGATATCCTCTTGTCACAGGCGGTTCTCCACTGGCAAGACCAATTTCTCTTTGTGCCATAGAAAAACGTGTGAGAGAGTCCATCATAAATAATACGTCTTTTCCCTGATCTCTAAAATACTCTGCAATTGCGGTTGCTGTCTTAGCCGCTTTATTTCTCAAAATTGCCGGCTTATCTGATGTAGCAACAACAACAATGGAATGTTTCATGCCTTCCTCGCCTAAATCTCGTTCAATAAACTCCCTAACCTCTCGTCCTCGTTCTCCAATCAGTGCTATAACATTAATATCTGCTTTTGTATTTCTGGCGAACATCCCCAGCAAAGTACTCTTCCCTACTCCTGAGCCAGCAAAAATACCAATACGTTGTCCTTTTCCAACAGTAATCAAACCATCTACTGCCTTTACGCCAAGTGGAAGCACTTCATCAATCAAAACTCTTTCCATCGGATCTGGCGGCGATGCTTCAACAGGATATGTCGCGCTAATGGCTAGTATTGTTTCATCCATGGGTCTTCCCAAGCCATCTAATGTTTTTCCCAATAATTGTTCGCTGACTTGGACTGTGAGTGGGAATCCCAAATTCTCAACGGTACAACCATGCGCAATTCCTCTTGTATTTTCATAGGGCAT
>CAZAAC010000030.1:0-30273 GCA_964483155.1 uncultured Lachnospiraceae bacterium
TAGACCCTGAATTTATGCCTTATGAATTTATTGATACCGATGGAAAATATAAAGGGATTGCAGCAGATTACATAAAACTCTTAAGCCAGAGAATAGGCATAGAGATGACGTTAAAGACAGAAGATACATGGGCAGAGACTTATGAGATGGCCGTGGAAAAGAAGATTGACGTACTTCCCTGTGTTGCCAAAACAACAGAACGGCAGAAGTATTTTCTTTTTTCAGAACCTTATTATACGGTACAGCGGGTGATTGTTGTTCAAGATAGCAATAAGTCTATCAAGGGGATGGATGATTTGAACTATAAAACAGTGGCCGTTCAAAAGAATAGCTCACATCACTCTTATCTCAAGGGAATTTCTGAAATCAACTTGAGTTTTTATACAACTCCATTAGAAGCACTGACTTCTGTTTCAAAAGGCCATGAAACAGCTTTTGTTGGATACCTTGCTACCTCCGCTTATTTGGTGAAGTCAAATGGGCTCGTTAATTTAAAATATATAACGATTGGGAGTAAAGACGACCAGCAATATTTATATTTTGCTGTACGTGATGATTGGCCACTTTTAGTAAGTATTATTAATAAAGGATTGGCTAGTATTACAGAAGAAGAGAAAATAGCGATTAATGATAAATGGGTGGGAATTACAAATGAAGTCGATTATTCACTGGTCATCAAAATAATTAGTATAATAATAGGCGTTATTATCATTTCTATCTTTTGGATTGCACGTTTGAAACAAGAAATTTCAAAAAGAATTGTGATAGAAACCGAACTGAAGCATGCAAAGGCAGAAGCAGAAAATGCCAATATGATAAAATCCACTTTTTTGGCAAGAATGTCGCATGAAATCAGAACACCTTTAAATGCAATAATGGGAATGTCTTATTTGATGAAAAAAAATGGCATTCCATATTCTCAAAAAGTATATGTCGATAAGATTAATGAAGCGGCACATACTATGCTGGAACTCATAAATGATATTCTTGATTTTTCAAAGATAGAAGCAGGAAAAGTTGAACTTGAGCTTAAATCTTTTAATTTGGATAAGGTTATTCAGCAGGTAATTAGTGTTATGTCTTTTAAAATAGAAGAACAAAATATTGATTTTTCTTTTGTAAAAGATCCTAAAATACCCAGTTACTTTGTGGGAGATTCTAAAAGAATAGAGCAAGTGCTAATGAATCTTTTAACAAATGCAGTAAAGTTTACAAATGAAGGAGAAGTATCTTTAACAATAGAATTACGAGAAATTCAAAATAATGTATACAATCTGGCATTTATCATAAAAGATTCGGGAATCGGTATGTCAAAAGAGCAGATGGTTCAATTATTTAAACCTTTTGTGCAGGTGGATTCCAGTATCAATCGGCGTTTTGGCGGTACTGGCTTGGGATTATCTATTGTAAAAAGTTTTACGGAGTTAATGAGCGGGTCTATCGGTGTGGAAAGTGAAGAAGGTCAGGGTTCGACGTTTACACTTGTATTACCACTACAGTTTGATAATGCCACAGATTATGAAAAGAATAAAAATGAAGCCATTTCCTATCTACAAAAGATACACGCATTGGTCTTCATTAATAATATTACGTTGCAGACTTTATTAGATACTTATCTACAGAATTTTGGGATTCATGCTACATTTGTGAAAGAAGCAGTTGATGCTCGTAAATTAATTGAAAATGATAATCATGTGCAAGAGGAATTCTACAATTTGTTTATTATGGACTATGATATTCTGACAGATAGCAGTTTCAAATTTGCCAAAGAAATAATCGATGATGCTAAAATACTGAACAAACCCAAAATTATTATGTTAATTCCGATGAATAGAGAGGATTTATATGAGCAAATCGAGAGCTATGGATTAGATCTTGGAATTGTAAAACCAATTATTCCTTCTGTGCTATATGATGGTATATTAGAGATTTTTAAAAGAATCGATTTAATTAGCTTTGGGAATAAGATTGCAATTTCAAAAGAAGAGAGAAAGGCAAAAGAAAACTATAAGGTTTTGGTCGTTGATGATAATAGAACCAATCAGTTTATCGCAAAATCTATTTTAGAACAGGCAGGTATTTCTGTGGCACTTGCTTCTAATGGAAAAGAGGGTGTCTCCTACTTTATGGAACATACATCTGAGATTAATATGATTCTTATGGATCTGCACATGCCGGTATTAAATGGGTATGAGGCTTCTGCGCAGATAAGAGAGCAAGACAAACAGATTCCTATTGTAGCAATGACTGCAGATGCGATAACTGGAGTGGAAGAACAGTGTCAAAAAGCAGGTATTTATCAATATATCAGTAAACCGTTTGAACCAGACCAATTCATTCAGACAATTTTGGATACGCTTGACAAAATAAGCCCTACCGAGATAAAAGAAAACAAGGATTTTTTTATCAACCAGGAGAATGCATTAAAACTTTTAGGAAATAATGCGCAGTTATATCAAATGGTTTTGAATGAATTTTTCAAAGAAACAGAAACAGTATTTTCAGAACTTGAGAATGAGATGAAAATCAATGATTCAGTAGAAGCGGCGCATATTGTCCATAAGATAAAAGGAAGTGCGGGTAATATTGGGGCATTAAAATTGTATGAAACATCGAAGGCACTACAGAAAGCCCTAGAGAATAATCAGAAAGAAGATATTTATTGTTTATATCCTGAATTTGAACGATTACTGAAAGCAAGCCGTGATGAGATTCAACAAATCCTTCAAAAAAACGAATAAGACTATTGTGGAGGTTATCATTTTGAAAAACTATTCTAAGTCATTTGGCATTTATATTATTATCGCTTTTTTTCTGGTGTATACAGCATCACTTTTTATTCGAAACGACTTCATGACTATAATAATAAAACCTCTTGCTGCATTGATAGCATATTACTCTCTAAAACATTTTGTAAATATGTCAAAAGAGCAGAAACAAACAAAGCGAACGATATGCCTTGTTTTTTTCTTTTGGATGATAGCAGATATTTTTGCTATATTCGGAGAGAATTTAGTTTCTCATTATCGTTTTAGCAAAGATTTGATTTTCAGTATGGAATACGGTCTGTATGCCATCGTAAGGTTATATCTATTAATTGCAACAATTAAACTATATTATTACCTGACTATAAAGGCGAATAGATTTCGAATTATTGCAGATGTTGTGACAATAGCATGCTGTATTTCAACAGAAATCTGGCTTATCTTCTTTAAAGGAAAAGCCGGAATATTAATGAATGAAAATACGTTACGGCTATTACAGGGCGACATAAAAACAATTATTTCATTAGTTTTTTTGTGCATTTCATTTTCAATATTAGGAGTACTATTAATAGCCTGGTTTCATTTCCAACAAGTCTCAATGACTTTGGGCCAACGATTGATTATGCTTGGGACAGCGGGAATCGCAATTACAGATTTGGTCATAGCGTTAAATAATTCTTTCATCGAGAGAAATGTATTTGTTGATATTAGTTATAAGATATGTATATTACTTTTTGCATTAGGTGGAATTTATTATAAAGAATATCCGTATCAGTTTCCGTTCAGAAAAGAAAGTACGGATAGTGAACAAATATATGCAATAAAAAATGCGGCATATCTTTTGCTATATCCTATCTTTATAATTTGTGTTGTTGGTTTTAAAGTTGCTGTGCTGTTATATGTATTATTTATTGTGTTTTATATCATTTGTTGTTTGTATGTAAGGCAGATTATGGTGTCAAATTATTTGCTGGAGATTGAAACAAAATATAATAGTCAATTAAAACTCTATTCCAACGTACTCGAACAGGCACCAATGTCGGTTATGATTACAGATATAGAGGGAAATATAGAATATGTAAATCCCTATTTTTCAGAAGTCTCAGGGTATTCGATGAAAGAGGTAAAAGGGAAAAATCCTCGGATATTAAAGTCTGAAAAAACGTCATCTAGTACCTATGAAGCATTATGGGATAATTTAAAAATGGGACAGAAATGGGATGGTGAATTTATTAATATCAATAAAAAGGGGGAAGAATATGAAGAAAAAGTGGTTATTCTTCCTGTTTTAGATGAAAAAAACGAGATAACTAATTATGTAGCTATAAAAGAAAATATTTCTGAAGCTAAAAAAATCAGAAATCAGCTTAGCAATCAGAACTATTTTACCTCACAGCTATTAGATACTATTCCGAGTGCAATTTTTTATACATCGGTGAATGGTGTGATTCTAGGTGTAAATGCAGAATGTAAAAAAATATATGGGAATGTTAATCGTGATTTTGCGGGAATAAAACTGTCAAATGCGCCATGGATGGATGAGCAGGGGTATGAATATTTTCTTCAAATGAAGGAAGAAGCTATAAAAAGAGAAGGGCCAAGTATCAAACAAATAAGGCAGAGAGCTGCAAATGGAGAATTTGCAATGGTCTTATATAGTATAAGTCCATTTTATCTATCGAATGGTTCTTTGGGCGGATTTGTAGGTGTCATGACAGATATTTCAGAGCTAGACCAAAAAGAGAAAGAGCTAGAGGTTGCATTAAAACTAGCTAATGCTGCCACGGAAGCAAAATCACAATTTCTGGCAAATATGAGCCATGAAATCAGGACACCGATGAATGCCGTTATCGGAATGTCTTATCTTGCATTAAGAACAGACTTAGACATGAAGCAACGAGATTATGTTAGCAAGATTCATATGGCAGCAACCTCATTATTGGGAATTATTAATGATATACTTGACTTTTCTAAAATTGAATCTGGAAAAATGGAGTTGGAGCAGAGGGTTTTTGATTTGGATACCGTCGTGACAAATTCAATTGGTCTATTGGTACAGAAAGCGTATGAGAAGCAACTGGAATTCATATATCATTTGCCTGTAGGCATTCCCCGTGCTTTAGTGGGTGATTCATTAAGACTGGGTCAGATTATCACAAATTTGGTAAGCAATGCTGTAAAATTTACGGAGCATGGAGAAATAGGAATAGATGTGACAGAAGAAGAACGGCAAGAAAATAGAATTTGTCTAAAATTTTTTGTTCGAGATACTGGAATTGGCATTTCAGCTGAAAATCAAGAAAAATTATTTGAAGCTTTTACACAGTCGGATAGTTCTACTACAAGGCAGTTTGGAGGAACTGGATTAGGGTTAACTATTTGTAGGAAATTGGTGGAAATGATGAGCGGAAAGATATGGGTTGAGAGCAAGTATGGTGTGGGCAGTACTTTCATATTTACTGCATGGTTTACGATTAAAGAAGAAGAAAAGTTAAAAGAAAAACTAATTGCAAATGATGTGCATAGTATGAAGATATTGATTGTAGATGATAACAGTGCGGCTAGAGAAATCATGCGGGAGTATTTAGGCGCAATGGGATTTCAGACTAGCGCCGCATCATCTGGCAAAGATGCATTGGATATGTTACAAAATGGTAATAAGGAACCATATGATGCAGTTTTTGTGGATTGGCAGATGCCAAATATGGATGGAGTTCAGACAATTCGTGAAATGTATCAGCTAGAGCAGTTAAAGCTTATGCCAGCTGTTGTTTTGGTGACTGCTTATGATATGAGTGAAATGATAAAAATGGCAGAAGGATTAAAAGTGGATGGCTATTTAGCAAAGCCAGTCAGTCAGTCTACATTGTACGATGCTATTGTAAGTATTAGTAGGAAAGAGTATAAAAAAGAAATAGTCGATTTACTAGTAGAAGAGGCAGACTATCGTCTGGCAGGATTAAAAATTCTGCTGGCGGAGGATAATGAGGTAAATCAACAGATTGCAATAGAACTTCTTGCTGAACAAGGGATTATTGTTGATATAGCTAACAATGGAAAGGAAGCCGTTGATAGAGTAAAGAATGACAAAGAAAAGTATGATCTTATTCTTATGGATTTGCAAATGCCAGAAATGGATGGTTTTGAAGCAACGAAAGAAATAAGAAAAGTAATGTCTGATATTCCAATCATTGCAATGACAGCAAGAACAATGATTGAGGAAAAGGAAAAATGTTACCAGGCAGGCATGAATGATCATATTGCAAAACCAATTGATCCGCACATACTCTTTCGTACAATTGTGAGATGGATACCAGAAGACAGATTAAATGAATTAGAATCCAATCAACTGCAAAAAAAGAAAAGTATGTCTCATGCAAAAGAAGAATTGAGAATTAGCGGAATCGATTCGAAAGCAGGTTTGAAAAGAGTTTCCAATGATTTGATATTATATAAAAAGTTGTTAAAGATTTTTGTGTTAAATCAGATTGATACGATGAAGCAAATAGAGATAGCCATCAAAAATGATGACTATGAAGCTATTGAAAAATTGTCTCATACGTTACGCGGCGTGTCGGGAAATATTGGTGCTATTACAATGCAATATATTTGCGAAGCAATGGAAAAGAGTGCAGGAACTGTAAAAGATAAAGCAGAAATGAAAGTGCTTAGCGAACGGCTAAAAAAAGAAATGGAAATGGTAACAAAATCTATTCAGAAAAATGTAAATTTTGAAGAGCAGGAAGAATCTATTATGGAAGCATCAGAAAATCCTGAAGAGAAACTAAAAAAATTATACAAATCTTTGGAAGATGGGGATAGTATGGCAGCAGACTATTTTAATTCTTTAAAAGGATTTCTAAAAGAACAACTGGAGGAGAAAGATTTTTCTTTAGTTGAAATGCAGATTAGAAATTATGAATTTGAAAAAGCACGGAATCAGTTAGGAGAAAAATTAGTAAAGACAAAGGCAGGTGAAGAAGGATGAATGGAATTGTAGGCAAGAATATAGAAGAGGAACTAAGACCTGTAGTGTTGGTGGTGGATGATACGCCGGATAATATTACACTATTGAGTGGATTACTGAAAGATAATTATAAGGTCAAGGTAGCACTCAATGGGGAGAAAGCAATTGACATGATAAGCAAAAGCCCTCCAGACATTATACTATTGGATGTTATGATGCCTGTTATGAATGGGTATGAGACATGCCAAATATTAAAAGATAATGAAGCTTGGAGGGACATTCCTATTATCTTTCTAACTTCAAAAAATGAAGTAGAGGATGAGAGTAAAGGATTTGAACTTGGCGCAGCGGATTATATAACGAAACCGGTTAATCCAGTCATTCTTTTATCAAGAATAAAAACACACTTATCGCTGAAACAGGCAAGTGACTTTTTAAAAAGCAAAAATCATTATTTGAAAACAGAAGTATCTAGGAGAACAAAGGAAATAGCACTTATTCAGGAAGTGTCTATCATGGCCATGGCAGCACTTGCAGAAACAAGGGATAATGAAACCGGATATCACATTCAAAGAACCAAAATGTTTGTGAAGGAGTTATGTGATCAACTAAGAAAAAAGGAAAAATATGCAGATATTTTAAAGCAGGAAGTGATTGACCTAATTGTAGCATCAGCACCTCTTCATGATATTGGGAAAGTAGGTATTCCGGACTCCATTCTTTTAAAACCCGGGAAATTAACAGAGGAAGAATTTGAAGTAATGAAAACACACACCACGTTAGGGCGGGACGCAATACAAAGGGCAGAGCAGCTGATGAATCGTGCAGAGACGTTTTTGCGTTATCCAAAAGAAATAGCATATTCTCATCATGAAAAGTGGAATGGAAGAGGATACCCACAAGGTCTTTCTGGAGAAAGCATACCTATTTCAGCACGCATCATAGCACTTGCAGATGTGTATGATGCGCTTGTAAGCAAACGAGTATATAAGATGCCCTATCCTCATGCAGATGCAGTAGAAATCATACAAAAGGAATCGGGAGAGCATTTTGATCCAGATATTGTTACAGCGTTTGTAGAGCTTAATGAAACATTTTACGATATAGCGGAAATGTACAAAGACCTATGATTTCTTACATATAAAAAAAGAAGGAAATGAATTATGAAAATGAAGACAAAAATTATTTTATATATAACCGGCTGCTTTTTAATAGGAATCGCAAGTGCACTTCTTATCATTGCGAAAATTTCTGTTCCATACTTAGAGAGCGAAGAGACAAACACCATACGGCAGGACGTGGATAAGGCCTCGGCTTTATTGCACTCTGAAATAGCGGCACTGGAAAGAACGCAGCGGGATTGGACATGGTGGGATGACACCTATTATTTTATAAATGGCGAGAATAAAACTTATAGTGATGACAATTTAGGACAGGAAACGTTAGCGCAGTTAAATTTAGTAGGAATGTTATTTTTAGACAAGGGAGGAAATGTAATATATTCCAAATCCTTAGATGAGAATAGTGAAATTAGTGTACAGAAGGTCATCGCACAAAAAGAAATACTGGAAAAATTATTGCGTAATGTAGATGAAAAAAATACTAATTCTGGAATAACAATCATTAATCAGAAGCTTTTTATAGTTTCTACTGCTGGGATATCGACATCAGATGGAGTCACGCCCGCAAATGGTTACTTGATTATGGTGAAAGAACTAGATGATGCCTATATTTCTTATATGGAGGAAATATTGGGAGCAAATATCCAATATCGTCAAGGTGCAAGTAATGGGAGTAATATGTTTGAACAAATATCCTTAGGGAATATAGTGCGAAATGAGGCATATATTCAGTATGAAGGAATTTTAAATGATGTAATCAATAATAATTTTATTGTTTTGGAAGTGGAGAGTAAAAGAAATTTCTATGAGGATGCAGTCGAGACTCGCAAAATATTGATTTCGGCTCTTGTGATTGTATTTATTGTAATCAGTACCATTTCCATTATTGCAATTAACAAATTTGTAATAAGCAGAATTCTGTATTTGACAAAGTTTGTACAGGATGTAATTCTTAGAAAAGATATGTCTTTACGTATGAATGTGAAAGGAAAAGATGAAATTGCATCTCTAGAAAGTGATATTAACTTTATGCTTGCTGAACTGGATAAGAATTATATAGAAATAAAAATGAATGACGAGCATCTTCATCTAATTATGGAAGCGACAAATGATGGATATTTTGACTATGATTTAGAAAAAGGGAGCATCTATATTAACAGTGCATGGGTTCACTATCTTGGTTATACTGACGTTAAGGATACAACCATAAGCATGGAACGGGCCGTAAGTGGAATTATTGATGAGGATCAAGATGATTTTAACAAAGCATTTGATGATTATTTACAAAATGGTACAGACATCTTTCACAAAGAATTACGGGCTTACAAAGCATATAGAGGTTATATCTGGATTCTTATCCGTGGGCGGGTTGTTGAATTTGATAAAGCAGGAAATGCAGTCCGGTTTGTTGGAAGTCTTTCTGATATTACAAATCGAAAAGAGGCAGAACAACAAAAGGTATATTTACTACAAACAGATCCTGTAACGAGTTTGAAAAATCGCACATTTTTGGAGAATGAAATCAAGGGAATCGATGATTTAAAGAACATCTGTATCTTGATGGCTGATGTAAACGGACTAAAGCTGATTAATGATGCATTTGGGCACAAAGAGGGTGACAGGCTACTTAATACAGTGGGTGAGATTATAAAAATGTGTTGTTCGGATAAAGATATACCTGTTCGCTGGGGAGGCGATGAATTTTTGATTTTGATAAGGAATAGCAGACAATATGCTGATGACCTATTGTATCAGATTAAGTTTGAGCTTGCTTCAATTGACAGTTTCCCGATTAAAATAAGTGTTGCGATGGGATGTTCAGCCTGTAGGGAAACAGATGCTACTATGGAACAGGCAATATGCCGCGCAGAAGAGAAAATGTATCGTAATAAGCTATTAGAAAGTAGAAGCTTTCATAATGGCGTAATAGCTTCATTTGAACAAACACTCTATGAAAAACATATTGAAGAGCCAGAACAGATAAATAGAAGAAAGAAATTGTGCCAGAAAATGGGCGAAATCTTAAAATTATCACCAGAAGTAATGGACGAACTCGATTTGTTAAATTTATTGCATGACGTTGGTAAAATAGCGTTGCCAGACAACATTATTTTAAAAAATGAGGGGCTGACGGAAGAAGAGAGTAGATTGAAGAAAAAGCATGCAGAATCTGGTTATCGTATTGCTAAGGCGATTCCTGAAATTGCACACATTGCCGATAGTATTTTGTATCATCATGAAAACTTTGATGGTACTGGTTATCCAACTGGCATAGCAGGTGAGCAAATCCCGATTAATGCCAGGATAATTGTAGTAATAAATACCTATGAATCCTTAATGAATGGAGAGTCTGAACAATTTCAGGCTGATATAGAATTGGTTAAGCAAGAGATGGAAAGAAAATCAGGTACACAGTTTGATCCGGAAATTGTTAGTGCATTTTTAAAAAACTTATTATAGAAGAGAGTTATGATATAAAAGAGTTATGATATAAAATTTCATTCTGAATACTTAAGAGAAAAATTAAGTAGACAAAGGGGTTTTTGCAAAGTAGATAAATCGTCTATGGAGCAAAGGCCCTTTTTCAATTAACAAACTATAATAGGAAAAGAACAAATTATTTATGGAAAAAAGCTTATTTTCAGCGGGAACACATTTTCATCATTGCTTTATCATTGTTTCATCATTAAATTGTTGTATTGTTAAATTCATAGTTATATTCTGAAAGGAAAAGTTATGGATAAAAAAATAAAACATGGGAAAATATATGTACAATTTCGGAGGGTGGTGCAAGTAGTCAGCTTCTTATTGTTACCTGCCCTTTTCATTCGGATTTTCTTAAGTATCAAAGTAGTAATAATGCTTTTTTTACATCATCAAGGGACTTTTCAAACAGCATTTCCCAATATACTATTATTAGTAGTGGCGACAATAGTCACAGTATTTGGTGGAAGATTTTTCTGTGGATGGATGTGTGCCTTTGGAAGTATGGGAGATTTTTTTTATAAAATCCCCAGACTAAAAAATAAGCATCCTCACAAATTTTTGACGCGGGCAGACAAATATTTAAAATGGATCAAATATTTGTTACTGGGAGCAATTGCAGTGTTGATTTGGAGTATTCAGTTAATTTCTTTACCAACTGGAATTAATCCATGGGATTTGTTTGGTATGTTGGCAGTATTTGGAGAGTGGCCGTCTATGAGCATAGTGATTCAAGGCTGGGCGCCAGCAGCGAGTATTCTGCTGTTAATCATAACGGGCTCTCTTTTTGTGGAACGGTTTTTTTGCCGCTATTTTTGTCCGCTGGGAGCTTACTTTAGTATTGTAAGTAGGTTACGTCCATTTATTATAATGAAAAAGCGTGAGAACTGCGGTAAATGTACTTTATGTACTCAAAAATGCAGTATGGGAATTGAATTAAATAATATGGAAAAGGTTACGACTGGAGAGTGTATTAATTGTATGGAGTGTATTGTACAGTGTCCACGTGCAAATGCACATATGGAGATGTCTGGTGAAAATATAAATGTATTGATAGCAGGAACAGTATCCTGCGCATTGGTAGCAGGATCATATTCTCTAGGTAACTTTTATGAAACCCAGATGATGGAATCTTCTAGCACTGCAATTTCTAATGTTGTAACGGATAATCCAATAGAGAATATAGTGGTCAGTGAAAGTGTCAGTACAAATGAATCTATTAGTGCAGATGAAGCTATCCTTGTAAGTGAATCAGCTACTACAAATCAATCAGAGAACACTTCTCAGACTTTTGAGGATGGCACCTATGAAGGAAGTGGAACAGGTTTTCGTGGAGATACTAATGTTACGGTAGAGGTATCTAGTGGAGAAATAGTCAACATAATGATTGACTCCTATCAGGATGATCAGGAATTCTTTAACCGCGCTTCAACAACGGTGATACAGGAAATCTTAGATAATCAGACAGTAAATGTAGATGCTGTTAGCGGAGCCACTTATAGCAGCAATGGAATTAAGGAAGCTGTTGCCAATGCTCTTAATATTGACTTTACAGTGAGTGCTATCCAGAATGAAGGACATGGTAATAAAAAGAGATAGAAAATGAGTGAAAAATTGCTTATAATATGACTTGCTCATGTCATATTATAAGCGTATACTAAAACAAAAAGGGTGGTTAAATGCAAGTCAATCGACTATTCGAAATCATATATATCCTACTTGATAAAAAAACAGTAACATCTAGAGAACTTGCAGAGCATTTTGAAGTTTCGGCAAGAACAATTTATCGCGATATTGAAACATTGTCTTCTGCAGGTATTCCTGTTTATATGAGCAAAGGTAAGGGCGGTGGAATCTCCCTCTTGCCAGATTTTGTGTTGAATAAAGCTGTTATTACGGATAAGGAGAAAGAGGATATCTTATCTTCATTAAGAGCCGTGAAGGCTGTTGATCCCAACAAGACAGACACTGCACTGAAAAAACTCAGCAGCTTGTTTGGCGAATCCAGTACAGATTGGATAGAAGTAGATTTTTCTACGTGGGTTAATGTGCAAAACGAAACAGAGACATTTAATATTATTAAGTCAGCTATACTAAGCAGAAAAGTCATTTCTTTTTCCTATGCTAGTGCAAAAGGACAGCGCACTTTGCGAGAAGTAGAACCACTAAAATTATGTTTTAAAAGTGGAGCATGGTATTTATACGGATACTGTAAGTCTCGATGTGATTTACGCTTCTTTAAATTAAGACGTATCATGGAGCTGTGTGTGTTAGAACAAAGTTTTCAGCGAAATGCCCCTAATCAGATTTTTTCAAATAATAATGTATTTCAAGAGAATTATGTCAGATTAAAACTTAAGCTGTCGCCCGAGGTGGCCTATAGGGTGTATGATGAATTTGATTGCTACGAGAAGCAAGAGGATGGAAGCTTTATCGCAGAAATTAATTATCCGAGGGGCAAGTGGATTTTTTACTATATAGTTACATTTGGCAGTCAATGTGAGGTATTAGCACCAGAAGATGTGAGAAATGATATAAAAGAAGAACTGCAGAAAACATTAAAACATTATTTATAATATGACGCGCTGTTGTCATATTAAGAAAAGTATAATAGCCTTATCAAATGAATGGAGGTTATTAAAAATGAATTATGAAATCGTAACTTTAAAGCAAAAAACAGTTGTAGGTGTTAGTGCAATTACCAGTAATGATGACCCTAAAATGGGGGAAATCATTGGTGGACTTTGGAAAAAGCTGTATCAAGATGGAATAAATAGTGCTATCAAGAATAAGGTTAATGAGTATGCCATCGGTCTCTACTCTGACTACGCAGATGATAAATATTGTGTGACTGCCGGCAATGAGGTTTCCAAACCAGAGAATGATGAGTTGGCTGTAAAAATAATTCCGGCAGGGAATTATGCAAAGTTTTCTGTACATGGGCATATGGAAAAAGCCGTGGCTGAGGCTTGGGGCGAAATTTGGAAAATAGACCTAAATAGAAGTTATGCAGCTGATTTTGAGGAATATCTTAATTGCGATGAGGAAAATGCAGATATTGATATTTATATTGCATTGAAATAGAGACTGATTTGAGCCAGCTTTTTTAGAATTGGAAGGAGTTATTTATGGAGATTATAACATTGACAAAGGATAATCTAGAGAAAGAGCATATTTGCTGTGCGATTTCAAATAACAAAGATATCCAAGTAGTATCGAAAAAAGAGTGGCTTTCTAAAAGATTTGAGGATGGATTGGTTTTTAAAAAGTGTGATGTACGTGGAAAATGTTTTATCGAATATATTCCCGCTGAGAAAGCATGGTCGCCTATTGAGGCGGCTGGATATATGTATATTAACTGTTTATGGGTGTCTGGACAGTTTAAGGGACAGGGAAATTCAAATTTGCTTTTAGAGGAATGTATAAGGGACAGCAAAGAAAAGGGTAGAAGAGGTTTGGTTATATTGTCATCAAAAAAGAAGCTACCTTTTCTTTCTGATCCCGAATATTTAAAATATAAAGGGTTTGTATTAGCAGATACAGCAGCGCCTATTTATGAACTCTTATATTTGCCTTTTGAAGCAAATGCATCAAAACCAAAATTTAAAAATCATGTAAAGACACCCCAAATTAGTGAAAGCGGTTTTGCTTTGTATTATACAAATCAGTGTCCTTTTACAGTTAAATATGTACCATTGATTGAAAATCTGGCAAAACAAAAAGGAATTCCATTTAAAAGTATTCTCTTTGAAACAGCGGAGCAAGCACAAAATGCGCCTGCTCCATTTACAACGTACAGCTTGTTTTATGAGGGAGAATTTTTAACAAATGAAATATTGTCAGAAAAGAAATTCGAGAAGATATTAAAAGTACTAATTCGTTGATAGCGGCATGACCCATACCTCCATGCTAGTTGTTTCTGGATCATGGCTCGCATAACGTTCTACCGCAAAGGGCTTTGTAATAAGCTTATGATTAGGAAGCCATGTCTCAAATAGGTATTTGTGAGCCTTATAAACTGCATCCATTACAAGATGTTCAAAATCTTCTGCTTCAAAAGAACAGACAATATATTCACCTTTTGCTATTTCCCAGGAGGAATACTCTCCAACTGATTTATTCGAAGTAACTTCAGCGCCAGCAAAATAGCAATAGTAGCCTTCTTTTGCACCAGCATAAGTAACACCAAGTTCATTTCCATTCTTCTTGATTTCGTGTATGTCAGATTTAATTTTGTGAAAGGAATCCCATAGGTTTCCGAGTGAATCGACACCAGTCTCTCCACAACCAGGCATCTGGTTAATAGGTTCTTCTGTTGTAAGCCCAATAAAGTATTCAGGCGATAAAATAGTTCGCCGTGTAATTTCAAGTACAATTCCATCAGCAATCAAAGGCACATTTTCGTCAACAAGTGTGTAGTTAAGTAGTAACTGTGGTTTCACGAAGTTATTTAAGCGGACAGGGTTGGCGCGATAATCCTCAGGTGTTATTCCAAAAGCATCTTTAAAAGCGCGTGTTAATGTCTCGTGAGAGGAAAAGCCAAAATCTAAAGCAATATCTAGAATCCGAGAAGTATTATAGGGCAAAACCTCGGATACTTTTGCAAGACGCCGCAATTTGATATATTCGTTTACTGGCTTTTTTACTAATCGACTGAAGAGCCGTTGATAATAAAACTGCGATAAGGAAGCAAGCTTTGCTAATTCCTCAATCTTCATTTCTTCTGAAATATGTTCCTCAATGTAATCAATCGTTATTTGTATTTGTTCCCATGCGTGCATATGTAAGCACCTCCTTTTAGACAGAATAGCATGCAATATTCAAGTTTGCTTGACTACCAATGCCCTGTTTCGCCATTGGTATTTTATTATAGCATGCCATACCGTATACCTTGCAATGAATATCCTTAAGCATAATAGAAATTGCATTCATTTTACTAATAATTTACACAGAATAGATGATAAGAAAATCAATCTTCCTTTATAATTGAATCATATAGAGCGGCAAAAAAAAAGCAAAGGATATCAAAAGTGGACACATGATTGCAATAGGTGAGATTGAGCGTTTAATTGAAAATCGAATAGAGGGACATAAGGAAGAAATAACAGCAATTATTGTGAACCATAGAATAAAACCAGTATTTCAGCCTATTGTATCGTTACGAGATGGGAGTATTCTAGGCTATGAGGCACTAAGCAGAATAGAAGGAACTACAAGTATACAGTCAATAGAAGATTTGTTTCACTTGGCAGCCCAAAATGAATTACTGTGGAAATTAGAGCAAGAGTGCCGAAAAAGGGCACTGGAAAAAGTTTTTTCAAATCATAGCAAATATTATGACAAACAATTATTTTTGAATGTAAGCCCGCTAGTGATTCATGACACAAAATTTAAAACTGGGTTTACCAAGGAGTATTTGAATCGATATGAAATAGACCCAGCACAGGTTGTATTTGAATTGACAGAACAAGATTCCGCAATGGATATCGAGGGCTTTCAAAATGCGGTTGAGCATTATAAACAGCAGTCATATGAAATCGCAATAGACGACTTGGGCTCATGTTACTCAGGATTGAATTTAGTCTGTGAATTGCAGCCACACTACATTAAAATTGATATGAATTTAATACGAGATGTGCATAAGAATAGAAGTAAGTATGCTTTGGTGAAGGGTCTGATGGAATTTTCTGCTATGACTAATGTAAAATTGATTGCAGAGGGAATAGAGACAAAGGAAGAATTAGAGGCCTTAATTAATGTTGGGATTCATTATGGACAGGGTTATTTTTTGGCACGCCCGGATAAAGAAATAAAAGAGATTGAAGAATCTGTTATTCATTGTATAAAAGACTATAATCTTAAAAAGCATAGTATGCACAATTTTGGTGTAGATAGCTTTTATGTTATGCATATATGTAGTAGTGGTTTTACTATTCCAGAAAATATGAAAGTAGAAACGGTATTAAATTATTTTACGGAGAAAACTGAAATACCAAGAGTATGTATTGTAAATGAAAAGAGAGTAATGGGAATTTTGACACGCGAAAAGTTGCATAAGATTTTGAGTGGACGCTATGGTTTTAGTTTGCATCAGAACAAGGAGATTTCAGAGATTATGGATAAAGATTTTCTTGAAGTTGATTATCTGACTCCGATTAGTACAGTTTCTTCAATTGCAATGGATCGCGGGGCAGATAATTTATATGATTTTGTTGTTGTAACACAGGCAGGTCAATATTATGGAATTGTAACTGTTAAGGATCTTTTGACAAAAGCTACGGAGATTACTGTTAATACAGCAAAATCTCTAAATCCTTTATCAGGTTTACCAGGAAATCTGCTGATAGATCAGGAAATGCGGAGTGTAATTTCGGGACATTTGGAATACACAGTGATGTATCTGGATATGGACAATTTTAAAGCTTTTAATGATGTATATGGTTTTGAGCGTGGTGATAGGGTCATTAAGATAATGGCGGAGTTGTTGCAGGAAACGGTAGGGGAAAAGGATTTTATAGGACATGTCGGCGGTGATGATTTTGTTGTTATTCTATACCACAATCAATACAAGAATCTGACAGAAAAAATAAAAAATGAATTTGAAAAACGGACACACATACTTTATTCTGAAGAAGACAGAAGGAGAGGATATGTTACCACTAAAAACAGACATGGTGAGGTAGAGCAATATCCATTACTTTCTGTTACAATTGCGTTAACAACTGATAAAGAAAGAGCCTATTGCTCAAATTATGAATTAGCGGAAGAATTAGCAATTCGAAAGAAAATCGAAAAGCAACAAAAGAATGAACTGCCATTAAGTGATGACAGGCGTATGAGAAGAGAGGCGTGAAAAGAATAAAACAATAGCAGGGTGCTTGACAATAAAAATAAGACTTTGTATAATGTGCTATAACAATGGTGTTTTCTTATGAAAACGCCATATTTTTTTGCCCTTTGTAAAGTTTTCGGAATGTCCAAAGGTACTTTTCAAAATATAAAAAATGAGGTGGGAATAAAAATGATTGAAAAGATTAATGAAGAGATCTATAAGCATGTATTGGAAGAAAAAGAATTGACTGTTAACTTCCAGCCTATCGTAAGCATTAGTAAAAGGAAAATGATTGGAGTGGAATCTTTACTAAGAGCTTTTTATTTTGAAGAGTTAATTTCCCCAGAGTCTTTGTTTGCATATAATGGAGAAAGCAAAAGCGTCATTAAGCTTGATCGTATTTGTCAGAAAAAGGCATTACAGGCTTATTTAGAAAATAATTTAGACACATTGCTGTTCATTAATATTGAGACCTCCCTTCTAGAATATTATCTACAACATATCACTCCGATTATTGAGACTATTAAGCAACTAGATTTTCCACTAAATAAAATTGTAATTGAAATCAATGAGAAGCGCGCAAATAATGATAATAAAATGGTGGAGTTGGTAGATATATGTAAAGCGGCGGGGTTTGCAATTGCTTTAGATGACGTTGGCGCTGCGCATTCTAATCTCAATCGTATTGTTTTAGCAAAGCCGGATATTATTAAATTAGACCGTTCGGTTGTCTCGAATATAGACAAAGATTATTACAAACAGGAAGTATTAAGATCTATCACAGACTTGGGACAAAAGATTGGCGCAATTACGATAGCGGAAGGTGTTGAGGAAGAGATCGAAGCAGTAGCCTGTGTGAACTGCGGAGTAGACTGGTTTCAAGGATATTACTTCTCAAAAGCTATTGCGGCTGATAGCATTAGTCAGCAGAACTTTTATGAGAACTGTAAAACAATATCCCATCATTATCACAAAAAATCAATGGAGGATATGAGTGCATTACTATCACTAGTGAATAAACGTGAGAAAGTATTTAATAAGCTACTCGTTTATATTATAGAAAATGGATTGGTGTCTATCGAAGAAGGAATTGCTTATTTCTTAAAATGTACAGATCAAATCGAATGTGTTTATCTGATTGATAAACAGGGAAAACAGATTACAAATACAATTTTTTGTGAAAATTCTAAGTTTAAAAATCAGGAAATGTTTTCACCCATGCATAAAGGCGATTATCATATTTCAAAGCCATTTTACAATTTTGCGCTACAGAAAAAGGAACGGCTTTATGTTAGCGTACAATATATTTCACAGGCTACGGGAAATTTTTGCCAGACACTATCAAAATGTGTTATAATAGCAGACGAAATTGTCTGTATTCTGTGTATTGATTTTATGATTCCAGAGCATATGTAGTTGTTGCTTTGATGTATACTATAAGCTCTCTTTATCGGGCACAAAATGAGAGGTAATTCACAAAAAATCAGAGTATATTATTGACTGGAGAGATAAGGATGGAATGGATCGAACGATTAAACGGGGCGATAAACTATATTGAGAATCATATCTGTGAAAAAATCAATTTAGATGAAATAGCCAAAATCACTTGTTGTGGGACGTATCATTTTCAAAGAATGTTTGCGTATATGGCAGATATCACTTTATCAGAATATATACGAAGAAGAAGGATGTCTCTTGCTGCCGTAGACCTACAAAGTGGTGATTATAAAGTGATAGATATTGCACTGAAATATGGATATGATTCACCGACAGCTTTTAATCGTGCATTCAAAAGCGTACTTGGAATTGCACCTTCTCAGGCAAGAGAAGAGGGCATTATTCTGAAAGCATTCCCTCCTATTAGCTTCAATATAATAATAAAAGGAGATAGTGCAATGAATTACAGAATTGAAAAGAAAGAGGCATTTAGAATCGTAGGAATTTCGAGACCATTGGAAAAGGAAATTGAGAAAAATTTTGAAATCGTACCACAAATGTGGCAAAAGGTAGCTATGGATGGTACGCTACAGAAATTAGCAGTCCTGATGGATGATCAGCCAATGGGAGTATTAGGAATAAGTGTATGCAACGATTTTGAGGACTGGCGGTACTTTATAGCGGTTGCCAGTAAAAAAGTGATAGATGATACAATGGAGGAGTACATTGTTCCATCATTTACATGGGCAATATTTCCTGGAGAGGGACAATGTCCACAGGCTATTCAGGAACTAGAAAAACGAATTGTGACAGAATGGCTCCCGACTTCTGGCTATGAATATGATAAAGGTCCTGATGTTGAGGTTTACATAAATGCAGATCCAGCAAATGCAAAATATGAGGTATGGATTCCAGTTGTAAAGAAGGAAGACTAGAAAAGATTCCGGCGTCAATTTATTATTTGGTGTGAAAAAGAATACACGCAAATAGGAGTTGTACAGTATGATTACGAATGATGTGGTAAGTAAAAGTATTGATTATATTATGCAACATTTAGATGAGGAGATTTCTATTGCAGATGTGGCAGACTATTGTCATTTTTCAAAATATTATTTTAGCAGAGTTTTCAAGGAAAAAACAGGAGAGAGTATTTATGCTTTTATCAAACGCTCTAAAATGGAACAAAGTGCGATAAGACTTAAGGTTGAAAAAGATAAAATGATTACGGATATTGGATTTGACTATGGATATAGTCCATCAAATTACAGTTCGACATTTAAGAAGCATCATAGTATTTCTCCTGTAGCATTCCGAAATAGTATCAATACAATTGCTGTACAGCATCCATTTACGCAGTATAAACTCACCAGGTTTCAGTCATTTGAGGAGTATAACAAACAAATTCTAATACAAGAGCGGGACGAATTTGTGGTTATCTACGAAAGAAATATCGGAAATTATTTAGAACTGGGTAAAAATTGGTATCACTTTACAGAAAAATATAAAGAATATTTTAGAGAAGATACACTTTTAATCGAGCGGTCTTATCACGATCCATCTATTACAGATGTAGAACAGTGTTTATATGATATATGTATGACGGTTGATGAAAATTGTGCACTTGATAATATCACAACGATTAGGGGTGGAAAATTTGCAGTGTACCGCTTTGATGGACTGATACAGGACATTTTCATCACTTTTCAAGGTATGTTTACTATTTGGCTGGCAAATAGCGGTTATGAAATGGATGAAAGATATGGATTAGGCATTTATCAGAATATTAATGAAGATACTATGCATGTTATAATGGAACTTTGCATACCAATTAAATAGGGCAAGAATTCAGAAGTAAATAAACATACTTATTATTATAATAAGAACTGTGATGTGTTTCACCTTGTATTAGACAGTTTCTATGATATAAACTGTCTAATACAAGGGGCATATTAGAGTTTATTTTTTTGTTTCATAAAAGTGAGAAAAAGGAGAGAATACTAAGATGTTTGATATTAGAAAAATGCAGGAACAAGTGATCTACGGAGTAGTTAAGGGCGCGAGCGATGACGGAACAGCAAAAGAAATAGTATATGGGAAAGGTGAGATGGCTAGCACAGAGGATAATGCGACATGGGTCAAGCGTACAATGAAAAGATTGGAAAACCATTTTGATGCTCCAATTGTTCAGCTGATTAGAAGAAATTGCCAATGCGGATATGGAATGGATGAGAAATTAGCACTTTTGAAAGACTTGATAGAATTAGCATCAAGTATGGAAGAGTTCGGAAACTTGCAGAAAGCGAAAGAAGCAGGTCTTTCTTGTGAAAACGGGGAATTATACCTGCAATTTCCATTTTGTCCATGCCCAATGCTTGCAGATGTGGATAGATTAGATACAGATACGTGGTGTCAATGCACAACTGGATATAGCAAGGTTCTTTTTGAGAAAGCATTTGCATGTGAAGTAGATGTAGAATTGTTAAAAAGTATAAAAATGGGCGACGAGATATGCCTTATGAAAATAATTCCACAGAGCAGTGTATGGAAATAGGTCTTTGCTCATTACTTTTGTGTGAATGCCTGTATCCAAAAAAGTTTAAAATGCAATACACAGGAAGAAAAATAGTAAGACGAGTATTGACTGACCTTAGTCGAGAAAGTCTTATTTTTATTGTATAGTACTTGTTATTATGTTTAAAAGAGAAAAGGAAGAAGTAGTGAAATATTTTATGTGATGTGGTTACAGATAAATGTTACAATATCACTATAATTAAAAATAGATAATCAATAATCATAGTAATAAAAAACAGGAGGGAAAGAAGATGTTTGATTTTTTAATGAAGGATAGTAGTAAGGTAATTAATGTAAATGACATAGATGATCTTATAGGTAAGGTGGAATTAATTGATATCAGAGAACCTTATGAATATAAGAGTGGAAGTATTAGGACTGCAAAAAATATTCCTATGGGGAATCTTTTAAATGCACCTGAGAAATATTTGATTAAGGACAAAGTATATTATATTTTATGCCAATCTGGTGGTAGAAGTGGTAGTGCATGCAGGCAACTCACAAAACAGGGATTTCAGGTAATCAATGTTGCAGGTGGTGTGGGTTCTTATGTAGGTAGCAAAAGAAAATAACCATTCAATTTGGGAGGGAAATATTATGGGACGAAAGATATTAATAATAGGAGGAGTTGCTGGCGGAGCATCAGCAGCGACAAGGCTTAGAAGGAATGCGGAGGAAGATCAGATTATCGTATTTGAAAAAGGACCTCATGTTTCTTTTTCTAACTGCTCTTTACCCTATCATTTAAGTGGAATAGTTAAAAGTGCTGAAGATTTAATTTTAGTGGATACAGAGATTTTTTTAAAGCAATATAATATTGATGTAAGAATAAATAATGAAGTAATAGCGATTGATCGGGAAAATAAGCAGGTAACTGTAAAAAATATTTTATCGGACATAAGTTATACAGAAAGTTATGATAAGCTGATATTGTCACCAGGGGCAGCGCCTATTGTACCAAGTATACCTGGAATTGAAAATGTCAATATTTTCACAATAAGAAACGTGGTAGATATTGATAGGCTAAATCAATTTGTGAAGCAGTCTAATACAAAGGAAATTGCAGTTATTGGTGGAGGCTTCATAGGGGTTGAAGCGGCAGAAAATTTAAGAAAAAACAACTATCATATTTCTTTAATTGAAGGGACTGACCAGATACTAAGGCCGTTTGATTATGATATGGTACAGATACTACATAAAGAAATGACAGATCAAGGGGTAGATTTAGTAGTTGATGATAAAGTGAGTAGATTTGAAAAAGATAAAGTAATATTGGCTTCTGGCAAAGAAATCAGTGCCAGTATAGTTGTCATGGCTATTGGCGTTTCCCCAGAGACTCGACTTGCAAAAGAAGCAGGAATAGAAATTGGCACAACAGGAGCAATTAAGGTAAATAAAAATTATCTGACAAATGATTCTGATATCTATGCAGTGGGGGACGCAATTGAAGTGTATCATGCATTAACGCATAGTATGACAAAATTATCGTTAGCTGGGCCAGCTTTAAAGCAGGCAAGAAACGTGGCGGATCACATTAATCATAAAAGCACATTAAATAAGGGATATATTGGCTCTTCTGCAATCAAAGTATTTGATTATAATGGTGCTTCTACAGGTCTCAACGAATCATTGATTCAAGTACTTAATATGAAGATTAATTATGAAGTTGTCCGGATTATCTTATCAGATAAGGTTGGACTGATGCCAGATGCAGCACCAATGCATTTTAAACTGTTGTTTGAAGTTCCGACAGGAAAAGTATTAGGAGCACAGGCCATTGGCAAAGGTGATGTTACAAAAAGAATTGACATTATTGCGACAAGCATTAAATTTGGAGCAACGGTAGAGGACTTGAAAGACTTAGAATTGTGCTATGCACCTCCATTTACAACAGCAAAGGATATTGTGAATTATGCTGGATATGTGGGAGCAAATCTTTTAAATGGTGAGTTTAAACAAGTGAATGTCGATAAAGTAAGAGCACTTGTTGAAAGTAATACTTTCATTATTGATGTAAGAGAGCGTGGTGAATATGCAAGAGGCCATATCAAAGGAGCAAAGAATATTCCATTAAGTGAGCTAAGAGACAGAATTGATGAAATCCCAAAAGATGAGCCGGTATATCTTCATTGTAGAACAGGACAAAGAAGTTATAATGCAACTTTGGCACTTCAGAATTTAGGTTTTGATAATATTATTAATATTACTGGAAGTTTTCTTGGAGTATCATTTTATGAATATTATAATGACAAAAGACTGAATAGAGAAAGTATTGTGACAGAATACAATTTTTGGTAGTGAAACAATGTAAAAAGGATATACTATAACATAAACATGGTAGGAGGAATATTATGTTGGCAGGAATAGCAGTTACAAGCAGTGTTAATTTTATACTTGTATTTTTTGAAGGAATACTATCCTTTTTTTCTCCCTGCGTAATACCTTTGATTCCAGTATACATGGGCTATTTAGCAGGTGGTGGAAAAAAGGAATATGAGGATGGCAGGATCGTATATGATCAGAAGAAAGTATTTATCTATACCATGTTCTTTGCGCTGGGAATCTCATTTGCTTTTTTTGTATTAGGGATGTCATTCACAACGCTAGGAAGATTTTTTGGAAACAATAAACTCTTATTCACGAGAATAGGTGGCATACTGATTGTACTATTAGGCCTATTTCAGCTTGGTATATTTGAATTTACATTTTTACAAAAAGAAAGAAAAATACACATTAATCTGGCTGATAAAAAAATAAACCCTGTAATAGCATTCATAATGGGATTTACGTTCAGCTTTGCATGGACTCCATGTATTGGCCCAGCACTTTCATCTGTTCTCATTATGGCTTCTGGGGCAACGACATCACTGGCCGGTAATATGCTGGTATTTGTTTACGCGATAGGATTTTTGATTCCATTTATAATACTGGGCCTTTTTACAACCAAAGCATTAAACTTTTTGAAATCCAAACAAAAGCTATTAAAGTATACCATTAAGGCAGGTGGAGTGATTCTTATCCTCATGGGTATTATGACATTTACGGGATGGATGAATGGTATATCAGGGTATTTAAATTCGTTCAGCAATGGTCAACAGAATAATAGCAGTTCACAGAATGAAGTAAGTGTACAAGAGAAAGCAGATACTGCAGATGCAGAGGAGGATACAGGCGATGATGAAACTACAGTAGAGGATACGGGAAATGATGTAACGACAGCAGAGGAGACGGCAAAAGATTCTACCGATGAGGAAAGTGATGCGATTCCTGCTTTTGACTTTACGCTTATGGATCAGAATGGAAATGAACATACATTGTCTGATTACAAAGGGAAAGTTGTGTTTATAAATTTCTGGGCAACTTGGTGCCCGCCTTGTAAAAAAGAGCTTCCGGATATTGAAGAACTATACAAGGAGTATAATTTGAACCAAGATGAGGTGGTTTTTTTGGGAATCACAAATCCAGCAAGCGCTGCATATCCAAATAATACAGATAGTGAGAAAGATGAAATTATAGCTTTTATTGAGGAAAACGAATATACTTTCCCAACATTATTTGATGAAACAGGTGAAGTACTGAAAAATTATAATATTTCTGCTTTCCCTACCACCTTTATGATTGATAAAGAGGGAAATGTTGTAGGATATGTACCAGGCATGATGACAAAAGACATTATGGTCAATATCATCGAACAGGTATTACAGTAAAGAGTAATAGTATAACAAAATTAGGCCTTCTTAGAATAGTCATTTCTAAGAAGGCTGATTTTTTGCTGAGGTGGTTATAGCACGGAGTTGCTATATTTTTTCTTCCTCTAGTTCATGCGTTTTTGCCCCACCAATTGAGACAATGGAAGTATCAAGAGCTAATTCCGGTGTAATACTGTCAGAGAAGGAAAGATCACCAACGGTAATGTGCTCGCCGATTTTTAGATTAGATACATCAACTGTAAAGCGATCAGGAATATCTTGTGGTAGACCTAATACAGAAATAGAATCATAATGTTTGTGCAAAAGAAGTCTCTTTGATTCAATGACATCAACTCCAGTAAAAATGATGGAAACATCACTTTTTACTTTTGTAGAGAGTGAGATTTGCTGAAAGTCCACATGATGATATTCAGTATGCATTGGCTTGATTTGAATTTCTTTTACCATAACAGTTATTAATTTGTCAGGCGATAATTTCAGCTCAAAAACTGCATTTCTACCATAAGTGCTTAAAGATTTTCTTAACTCGTCCTTTTTGACAACGACAGGAGTGGAAGGTTTACCTTTCCCACAAATATTGCCGAGGATATATCCTTGATGAATCAATTCCGCTTTTTCACTCTTTGTCATATCTGATATATCCTTGATGTTGATAATTGCTGCTTCATTCATATTTAAAACCTCCTACTATTTTTTTGTGTTACAACAAAAAAAGCATAAAAAAAAGTGATTGCTTCTCAACTCATTATATAATAGTTAGAAAATAAGTCAAGCAACATAAAAAATGAATGAAAAATAAAAGAAAATAATTAAGATGTTAGAAAATATAATTAATGATATTCTATTTTCGCATAAATGTGAAAACCCTGATTGCCATCAGAGCCAAAACTAATCGAACCATTCAAATCTGCAATTCTCGATTCCATGCCTGAAAGTCCAAAACTTTTGTGGATATCCCGGCATCCAATACCATTGTCAATGATAAAAAGTTCTGCTTTTTCTGGGAAAAAACGAAGGAAGATATGGATTTTTTTTGCCTTTCCATGGCGTATGGAATTCGTTACTGCTTCCTGACATATGCGAAAAAATGCTTCTGTCTTTTCACTATCTAATTCGTATGGAGTTCCTTGATATACTAACTGTAATTCTATATTTGGATTTTCTAGTTGCTGAATAGACTTAATTAATGAGGTTTCCTTAAAATTTAATGGATTCCCATAAACAGCATTTTTTAAATCTGCGAGACTTCTAGTTAAAAGATTATAGATTATTTCCAATTTCTCGGTAGAGGTTTCTCCATGTAAATCATTTGCTGCAAGATCAGCAGTGCAGAGTGCTATTGTCAAACTATGGCCTAATATATCATGAAGATTTTGAGCAATGGCAGTTTTTATTCGTGTGGTAGAAAGCTCAGCGGCTTTTCCAGATAATGTTTCTAATTCTTCATTTATTTCTAATAACGCAATGTTTTTCATATGAAGACTTTTGCGCAAAAGCATGATGGAAGTTATATCAGAAAAAGAAAGAAGTACATTTCTTTTATTGATTGAACGCTGTCGAACCCGATAGAAATGGTTATCATGAGTTTCCAGTATAAATGAAACAGCATCATTCGCTTTATAAAATGTTTCGAATAGTAAGTAATCTTGATTTGAAGCTGTCAGATGCAATAGGTTTTGCATAGTTGGCTGTTCTAATTGAACACCAAGTGTCGTTTGGAAAGCACGGTTTGGAGCGTAGAGTTGTCCCTTTTCAGTTACAAAAACAATTCCGGTTGGCATTTGATTGAAAATCTGTCTATATGAAAAAGGTGATATATCAAAAAAACGAAACCGTAATGCTGGAATAATAAACAGAATCAAGGCGATTGTTCCAGCGATAGGGCTGAAATCAAAAACTGGAATTGGGAAAATCCACTCTAGGGCGCCTAATTTAAATAAAATGTAATATAAATTTCCGAGAATAGGAATCAGAGTAACAGTAGCAAAAAACTTTGCCCATAGCTGTCGACCTTCAAATTCGGGTTGCTTTGTGTAATTTTTTGAAAGCAGTAGTATTCCCGCAAGCAAATAAAGGTATTGAACACTCTGGATTGGTAAAAAGAGTGGGCCAAAATGATCTTTATAAAAATCATAGTAGGAATAGAATTGCATATGCAGTGGATTAGTAAGCACAGCAAGAAAAGAAAATGTCGGTGGGATTGCTAAAAAAGCAATAAATTTTTTAGAGGGTAGTCGATTTTTTGTATAGATATAGGAAAATAGAAAAAGGCAATACCCCATAAACTGTACTCCAAAATACTGCGTTACTATAAAAAACCATCGAATGGATGCATTTGGAGAAACGGTTTTTAATACTTTAGATACCATCCAGATGAGAAGCATGCCCGATAGTGTTAGAAAACTATATAAAATAAGACTTTTTTTTGCGTTCAAATATAAATAGGTGCAAAAAGAAATCAAAACCAAAATAGCTGGAATATGAAAGAGTAATATAATATAGATTTCATAAGCGAGTATGTCCGATATTGGCATGTACTTCACCACCCTCTGATGCCATAAGTATGGAGACTAATTATAGATATATCATTATTTTTTGTTAGACAGTTTGAGAATATTGATACGTACTTCTTTGAAAATAAGCCTTAGTTTTTCAGCAATTGTAGCAATAAAGTCCTGATTATCAAGTAGAGCTCTTGGTTCTGATTCTTTTTTGAATTGCACAATACTATCAGTAACTTTTTCAATACTGTGTATGATAGAATCTTGCAGTTCATTTAGTAAACGCAAGCGTTCTTTTTCTTCTTCCAAAGCATTTGCTATTTTTATATTTTCTTTTAAAGTTTCATTTGCTAAATTCAGTTCGGCATTTTGACTTTCCAAAGAGAAACTCAGTTCTTTTTCTATTTGGATATTATGAAATACTAGATTGATACCAAGAGAAGATATTTCTTTTTTGCTACCCGTATATATGGGAGAAAGAAGCAACAAATATGCAGTCCCACCAATGTTCAGTTCTATTTGCTCTGCGGAGGGTACTGCTTCAAGTGATTTTGAAAAAATATCTTTATCAGTTGCGGAGAGCTTTCTGATAATTAATGAAGAAAGTTCTGACAGAGTTTGAATTTTAAGTGGGGAGACTTTCGCTGGCGACGACTTTTCGGTATCTAGTAGCGCTGCAACAAAAAAGTTGGCAGTTTCGTTCCTATTAACAATCATTCCATTTCGGTCAGTAATAAAAATAGCATCTTCTATCATTTGAAAAACATCAGTTAGTTTGGGAGAAAGTTTACTATCTATGTGCATATGCAATTTTTTAACATTCTTTGTGAAAAAAAACAGGAGAAGAGTGAAAAAGATAAAAAGCAGAAAAACGCGAGAAGAAAAAGAATGAATTTGACGAATAGACGCAGGTAAAATACTTAATTGCATAATAAGGCAAAAAAGAAAGGCTTCGATGAATCCGGAAATGATATGAATAAAGTATAAATGTGCGTTTAATCTATGCTTAATAAAAAGGTGGATATTAATTACTGGTATTATTATAAATAATACCAGCAATAATATCATAATAATAAAATCAGGCATAGTAAAAAGTCTCACAAAGATTTCACCTCTATACGATTCCGTTTTGTAGAGCAAAAATAGCAAGTTGTGTTCGATCTTTTGTCTGTGTAATAGCTAACATTTTTGAAATGCGGTTTTTTACAGTGCCTTCGGAATATCTAACCTGAGCCGCAATTTCTGTGTTATTTTTCCCAACAGAGATTAATCTTATAATAGTCAAATCTATTGCATCAAAGTTTGTTTCTTCAGAGACAGGTTCTTTGCGATATAATTCTTCTGCACGTTCCATTTGCTTTATCATATATTGCTTTACACTGGAATGCATTACAAAAAAATCGCCGTAAACACATTTAATAATATGGACAAGAACTTCAGGCTTTGTATCTTTTACAATATATCCATCTGCAGAATGACTACAGGCATTATAAATACAATCTTCTTCCTCAAAAGTGGTTAACATAATTACTTTTGTTTGAGGAAATAGTTCTTTTATTTTTATTAAAGCAGAAATCCCATTGGTGTTTGGCATCTTCACATCCAGCAAAACGACATCGGGCTTTTTGCTTTCGCATAATTTGAGAATTTCACATCCATCACTGGCTTCACCAACTATGTCAAATTCAGAATCTTGCTTAAGAATATAAGAAAGCATATTTCGAAAAAGAACTTGATCATCAGCAATTGCAATTTTAATCAATCATTCACCCCCATAAGGCCTGAAAGCCTATTTAACTCTCTGGAAATTAAAATATAGTAATTATAACATTCGTCATATGATAGAACAAGTCTTTGTTTAACCGAAGACTGGATCTGCCTTTATTTGGAATCAGCCTTCAAAGTTTAAGGCAAGTTACTTGCTAATTAATATGTCCCCAAATATATAATAATTTGCAGAGAATCGCCAGATAGAATAAATCCAACAGAATAAGCTGAGTTACTATCCATTTTCATGTAGCCTTCAGTGTCTTCGGAATCCTGACGTTGAAATCCATTGCTAAGCAGTTCATTTTTATAGTCATCTAAATCGGACGCAGAAACTTCGTTGAAGGTAATCGTATACATATTTCCGCCCATATCAACAGTCTCTTTAAACTTTCCTTTTGAAAAAGCAGGAACTGCCTTAAGTGCGTCCGGCCAATCTACAGTACCAGCAGCAGCAGCATCTTTTTGCGCAGTTACAGCAGAATTATTGGCAATGATTGTTGTGCCATCAGTAGCGTAGCTGAGAGTCATCTCGATTTCACCACCCTCGATGCTTCTGACATAGATAAGAATAGAATCACCTATAGAATCAGAGCTTTTTTCGAATCCTTCATTTTCAAGTTTTGTGCAATACTCTTCAAAATCAGATTTTGATACATCTGCAAGATTTACGATAGCATTCACGCCCTGCGTCATCATATCGCCATTTGAGCTTCTGTTATCTGCAAGTGTTACAGTCGCTGTATTGATAATAGGTATTCCCCATTTTCCGAATTCTTCAGGCCAATCAGTGGTAGCGGCTTGAAAAACATCATCTTCAGAAGAATCGGGCGTTTCTTGTTCAAAAAGAATTTCCTCTGCCGCAGTGGCAGAATCTTCTTCAGGAAAAACACTTTCCTGCTCACTGGTAGCAGAAACGTCTTCGACATCTGCTTTTGAGCCACAGGACACTAAGCTTAAAATCATTAAGATGCCGGCAATTTCAATTATAAGTTTTCTTTTCATAATAAATGCTCCTTTTATTCATAATTTTATTGTTACTTTGATTAACATCAGTGCCATAGAGTTTACGAGGTATGAGGTCATCAATTTGTGTATACAATAAGAATAATGAGTTT
>CAZAAC010000031.1:0-30225 GCA_964483155.1 uncultured Lachnospiraceae bacterium
AGTCAAAGAT
Source organism: uncultured Lachnospiraceae bacterium (assembly GCA_964483155.1). GTDB lineage: Bacteria > Bacillota > Clostridia > Lachnospirales > Lachnospiraceae > JAAYYM01. The sequence continues at coordinate 11 of CAZAAC010000031.1, forward strand.
AGATTGCATGTTTTATGCATATATTGTAAAATATACTTATCTATTGAAAGGGGGATAATAGTCTATGATTGATGTAACTGCAAAAGTATTACTTTGTGATGACTCTATATTGGCACGTAAAAGCTTTAAAGAAATATTGAATCAATTGGGATTTGAAGATATTATCGAAGTCGCTGATGGACAAACTGTTATAGATACCTATAAAGTATTAAAACCTGCTATTGTTTTTTTGGATATTGTTATGCCCGTTAAAGATGGGATTACTGCTGTAAAAGAAATCATTCACTTCGATCCTGATGCATGTATTGTTATGGTGTCTTCTGTCGGAACCCAAACACATTTGAAAGAAGCCATTAAATCTGGTGCAAAGGATTTTATTCAAAAGCCTGTGGATATAGAACAACTTAGACACATTCTTCATAATTGTTTGGGAGGATGACTTTATGAATAGAGAATCCTTATTATCAAAGATTCCTAATAATCCTGAACTGGATCAGTTGGAACCCTCTTATTTTTTGCTGAAATATATTACTAAATTACTGCATAACCTGATACTTTTTGTAGAGCCTAGCGTCTCAATCGGGAAGATAACCAATTCTACCTCTTTCACTGGTAGCCAAAAATTCATGCAAAAAATCATTGGAATTCCATCAGCATATACTGCCGTAGATGGTGAGAAAGAAGCGCTGATTCAATTTGCGGAAAAATACTCCCATATGGGCATCACCGAATATAATGACTTAATGCGTGATGTGATTGTCGATTTTCTTAATTTGCATAATGGTCTTTTTGTTGTTGATTTATCGAGAGAGGATTCTATAGAACTAAGTCTGGAACCGCCTACACAAGAAATTAGCCCTTCAGATAAGCATTTGAAGAGCTTGGCAAGGATTCCAGTCACTTTTTCATTTGGCGAATTAGTCTTTTCATTGGTAGAACTAGATTAACAGAAATCTAGTTCTATCTTTTTATATCTTTAGTATTTTTTCTACAACACTCTTCATTTCCACCGTATCACATATCGTATCATGTAATGTGTTGGCGGTACGAATTTCTTCAATGGCTCCTGGCACAGACACACCAGATATTTCACACATCTTATCAATCAAATCAAAATCTTCAACCTGCTTGTAGCTCGAATCAATTGCTGTCATAACACTTCTTGCAAACTTATATGGGCTGGCAGTTGACATAATAACACATTTATGATTATCACCCGTCTGCTTAGTATATTTGTCCAATGCTGCCGCTGCAACTGCTGTATGTGTATCCATTATATAGTTAGCATTCTGATAAGTATTCTTAATTTTTTCAAACACTTCTTCTTCACTCGCGTAAACACCGTAGAAATCTTTTAAATTGTTCTTCATTTTATCTGTAATTTGATAACTACCCTTCACGCGCAATTCTTCCATTAGTTTTGCACTAATTTCTGCATTTTCATCTGCAATAAAATAAATCAGTCTCTCAAGATTACTGGAGATTAAAATATCCATCGAGGGAGAACTTGTTAGTATAAATTCTCTCTTTCTATCATAGCAACCAGTTTCAAAAAAGTCATAAAGAACCTTGTTTTCATTAGACGCACAAATCAGCTTATTTATTGGTATTCCCATTCTTTTTGCGTAATAAGCAGCAAGAATATTTCCAAAATTACCAGTTGGAACAGCTACATTAATTGTCTCCCCTTTACTTATTTCGCCTCTTCCGAGCATACATGCATATGCATATGCATAATATGCCACTTGCGGAATAAGTCTTCCAATATTAATAGAATTTGCCGATGAAAACTGATATCCCTTCTCCGATATTTCTTCTCCAAATTCCTTGTCAGAAAAAATTTTCTTTACGCCTGTTTGGCAATCATCAAAATTGCCTCTTATTCCGACAACAAAAGTATTATTTCCTTTTTGTGTAAGCATTTGTTTTTCCTGAATGGGACTTACTCCTCCTTTAGGATAAAACACAATAATTCCTGTTCCTGGAACATCTTTAAATCCTGCCAGGGCCGCCTTACCCGTGTCACCAGAAGTAGCTGTCAAAATAACAATTTTCTTTTCTACATGATTCTTCTTCAGCGATGTTGTTAATAGGTGTGGAAGAATTGATAATGCCATATCTTTAAAAGCAATTGTGGGTCCATGAAATAGCTCAACAAAATACTGGCCGTCTTGCTTCACAAGTGGGGCAATAATTTCTGTATCAAATTTATCGTCATACGCACACCTAATACAATCTCTTAATTCTGCTTCACTAAAATCCGTTAAGAATTCTTTCATTACAAGGTATGAAACTTCCTGATATGACATATCAACTAGTGTTTCTGCCGAAACAGACAATTGTGGTATTTTAGTAGGCACATATAAACCGCCATCATCTGCTAATCCTTTTATAATTGCCTCTGATGCCGTAACAAAATCAGCATCACCACGTGTACTTTTATATAAGATACTCATTTTATGTTTATCTCCTCTGCTTTTTGCATATAATATATTGGGGACTTTCATCATTATCCAAGTTTGATTTGATGATAACCTTTTTTTCCTTTTCTGATAACAAGCGAACCATCCTTATCAAAATCTGATATCGTATATATTCTAGCAAAATCGGTTTCCTTTATTTCATTCACCGTAATGCCGCCTTGTTGAATCAGGCGCCTTGCTTCTGAACGTGTTGGAGCAAGTCCTGTCTCGACCATTAGTGTAATGAGATCTTTGCCCTCTTTTAAATCCTCTTTAAGATAGATACTCGTTGGCATATCCTCACTTTTACCGCCATCTATAAATAACGCCTTTGCTACTTCCTGTGCTTTTTGCGCCTCTTCTTCACCATGCACAATCTTTGTTATTTCATATGCCAGTACTTCTTTCGCCATATTAATTTCGGCTCCTGGCAATGCGCCCAGTCTTCTGACTTCACTCATCGGTAAAAAAGTCAATAAACCAAGACATTCTTCAACCTTGACGTCTTCAATGTTACGCCAATATTGATAAAACTCATAGGGAGACGTCTTTGCAGGGTCAAGCCATACTGCACCTTTCATCGTCTTACCCATTTTGATGCCTTCAGATGTCGTCAATAATTTAAATGTCAGCCCAAAAGCTGGTTTTTGCTCTTTTTTTCGGATTAATTCAACGCCACCAATAATATTTGACCATTGGTCGTTCCCTCCTAGTTCTAAAGTGCATCCATATAATTGATTTAGTTTCCAAAAATCATAAGATTGCATGAGCATATAGTTAAATTCAAAAAAAGTAAGTCCTTTTTCCATTCTTTGTTTATAGCAATCTGCTGCAAGCATTTTATTAACTGAAAAATGAATGGCAATTTCTTTTAAAAACTCTACATAATTCAAATCAAGAAGCCAATCGGCATTATTCGCTATAATTGCACTATCATTATCAAATTTGATAAACTTTGATAATTGCTTTTGAAAACAATCAGCATTATACTGAATCGTTTCTCTCGTCATAATCGTACGCATGTCAGATTTTCCTGAGGGATCACCTATCATAGTAGTCCCTCCACCTAAAAGTGCAATAGGTCTGTGCCCAGCCCTTTGCATATGCATCATCGCCATGACTGTTAAAAAGTGTCCTGCTGTTAAACTATCTGCTGTTGCGTCAAAGCCAATATAAAAAGTGACTTTTTCCTTTCCAAGCAGCTCTCTTATTTCTTCATGTGTTGTCTGCTCTATAAAGCCACGTTCTTCTAATATATCATAAACATTTGTAGACATTTCTATTCTCCCTTCACTATTTCATTCTTTTCAAAAATCATCTGCGCTATTATATCATTCCTTCCACAATATCGTCAAGCAGGTCTTCCCCATCAGCTGCTGTTGTTGCAAGTACATCACAACGCTCATTTTCTGCATGCCCATCGTGACCTTTTACCCAAGTGAAAGTTAAGTTATGTGGTTGCTTTGCTTCTAGCAGACGTTTCCATAAATCAATATTGAGCACTGGTTTTTTACCAGCAGTCTTCCAGCCTTTTATAATCCATGCATCTATCCACTTCTTATTAAATGCATCTGTTACATACTTTGAGTCTGATATTACTTCGACATCGCATGGCTTTGTAAGTGCTTCGAGCCCAATGATTACTGCCATTAATTCCATTCGGTTATTCGTTGTTTTTTTATAACCTGCCGAATACTCCCGTTCATGAAGCTGTCCCTTAGCATCTATATATTGTAATATGGTTCCGTATCCACCTGGTCCCTCCGGATTACTTCTTGCTGAACCATCCGTAAATATTCTAACTTTCATATTTTTCTCTCCGCTCGTGCGTCTTATACTTTTTCTCAAATACAATAGCTGCTTTTCTATAAACTCCAGCTTCCTGTTTCTACAAATCTGGAAGCAATCTCCTCAGCCTCACAAATAATTGCACTATCATAACCTATAACACCAAGTAATTTAATGGCATTACGTGTTGATGATTTTCCTTTATTTAAATGATAATTAAACTTGATATCATTATTTTCTATTTCTTCTTTGAAATGATAATTTCTGTATTGCTGTTCTAGCATATGCGCCAGCTCGATATCATGTGTCGCTGCCATACACATAATATGACTCTGGTTAAGACTTTTCATAATCATCGCTGATGCCGCAATACGCTCTACCGTATTTGTTCCACGCAATACCTCATCTATGAAGCAAAGAATCGGTCTCTGCTTTTCACTGGCATCCAGAATTCTCTTAAGAGATTTGATTTCAACAATAAAATAGCTCTCATTACTTTGCAAATCATCTCGCAAAGCCATAGAAGTATAGATATGAAACATATTTGCATGATAATTTTCTGAGAGAGTCATATACAGTGTTTGTGCAAATATTGCATTTATCGCAACAGTTTTTAAAAATGTTGACTTTCCAGACGCATTAGAACCTGTTATTAATAAACCTCTATTTTCATTCAGACTATTTGAAACGGGATTAACAATGAGTGGATGATATAATTTTTCTGCTGCAAAATTTACTGAATTGGAGTCCTTTGAAAATATCGGTTTGCAGTAATAGGATACTGCCTTCCTATAAGAACCAATGGAAATACTACTGTCAATGACACCAATTGTATCACGCAGTACATATATTTCATCAAAATTCTCCTGTAATTGTTTTAACATAGCATTAAACTTCGTAATATCTAGATGAAATATCATGCGTACATAATCCCACAGCAAATCTAACGGATTCTCAGACACTCGACTTCCAGTTGCAAGTATATATGTATTATGTCTAAAATTCCTGAATGTAGTTCTTACTTTTTTCATCTTTGTAGAATATATCAATAACTCTTCATATTTTAACTTTTCAATTTGTTCTGCCGCTCCGAACATTTTCAGAATATGCGTAAATGTCGTTATATATGGAGAAATAGTACCCTTTCTACGATAATACCAAATAATAGAATATGCTAAAGATGCCAGAAATATGGTAAATCCCCATGCTGGTTCTACGAAAATGTATGCAAAAGAAACGATAATCAGAACATCCAAAAAATAGTGAGGTATATTACTCTCACGTTCTAACTCTTTTAATAGTATTAGATAATCTGTTAGAGAACAGCGTTTTACTTTACCAACCCTGTGTAAAATTTTTTGTAAATTCTTACGTTTTTCACTATTCTGAATAGTGAAATTAATCAAACGGTCTCTATCTGCCAAGACGTTTTCATCAAATAAAGGGGTTCGAAGTAAATGATACAGATATTCTTCTCCCGCTGAGGTCTGTGTCTTATTTATTTTTTTATAAATATCATCCATATTAAGATCATTCCATGTAATATTATCGATATCACCCGGCGTTCTCTCTATGCTTTTATGGTAGCTTGAAATCCGCTCCATATCACCTGGCTCATATTCTATATTAGGGAAATGTCCATAGTCTTCCTCCAACGAGCGAATAAATCTCTTATAATTCTTTTTTTCGGTAATGGTTCCTTTTATAAAAACCACAACTATTCCAAGCATAATAATACCGAGATAAAATATCCATTCCATTTGTTTTGCCCCTATAAATCGTATACATATTCATATAGTATATGTATTGTTTATTGCTTATGAAATTGTAGTCTGCACTTCTTATAATTTTCTTTTTAATCTTTTTATAATCTCATTTACCTCTTGATATATTTCTTCAGGATTGACCCCTATATGATATTCATAATTTTCATATAATACTTTACCATGAATCATAGTCATCTTAATATTTTGCTTGCTACCACTGTAAACAATGTTTTTCGCAATATTATTAAGAGGCTGCATATTAGGTTGGTGCAAATCAATCATTATGATATCTGCTAATTTTCCTTCTGCAAGCACATCACATTCTGTTAATCCCATCGCTACAGCGCCTCCAGTAGTCGCCATTTTTAAAACCTGCATGGCATCAACTGCTGAAGCATCTTTTGCCTCTAATTTTGCTAATCCTGTTACAAGAAACATCTCGCGAAACATATCCAAGCAATTGTTACTAGCAGGACCATCTGTCCCTATTGCAATATTCAAACCTGCATCTAAAAATTTCTGTATCGGTGCAACACCACTTGCAAGTTTAGTATTAGAACCCGGATTCGTAACAACAGTCATATTTCTCTTTTTAAAAATTGCAATATCATCATCTGTCAGATATACACAATGATAACCACCTCCACCATACTCAAACATCCCAAGCGAATCTAAAAATGCTGTTGGTGTCATCCCGTATCTCTCAATACATCCCGCTACCTCTTCCCTTGTCTCAGCGTTATGCGTAAATATAGGTGCTTTGTATTTATGTGCCAAGGCAGATACCTGCTCCAGTAATTCTTTTGAACAAGTATATTCTGCATGAAATCCAAGTCTAAAACTTGTTAAAGGACTTGTCCCGTTAAGCTTTAGATAACGCTCTTCTAAAACTGCAAGTGTTGGGCCAAACTTATTGATACCACTAGTTTGTACAACTCGCATTCCAGTATCTTCACATGCTTTTGCAATCATATCAGGTGACAGATACATATCAAAAATAGCAGTAATACCACTTGTCAAATACTCCATAACCGCAAGTCGCGTTAGTTCGTATACATCCTCGCCACTCATCTTAGCCTCTATCGGAAATACCTGTTTCTCCAGCCACTCGTTTAATGGTAAATCGTCTGCAAAAGAACGAAGTGCTGTCATACCTGAATGTGTGTGCGCATTTTTAAATCCTGGCATCAATACATTGCCCTGTGCATCAATTTCTCTATCCCATACGACATTTTTTATATCATCACCTTTTTTTGTTGCTCCTACATAGGTGATTCTTTCATTCTGTACCCATACTTCACCTAAAAAAATATCCTTATTTTCTTCCATCGTTAATACTCTTGCATTATAAAATCTAAGATTCATTTTTTCCTCCGGTATTCTGTTGTTTTAGAAGCCTAAATTCTCTGGCCCGAAACTGTAGGGTAATAATTCCTTTAGTGTATACTTCTTATAGTCGCTGATTGATCTCGCCGTTATTACTTGAAAAACCTCAGGATCGCAAAATTCTCGCATCACTTGCCTGCATACCCCACAAGGATATGCGTAGGTATCTATCTTGTCAGCGTATCCAACGATAATAGCAATTGCTACAAACTGTCTCTCGCCTTCACTGATTGCCTTAAAAAAAGCTGTTCTCTCCGCACAATTTGTGGGACCATATGCTGCATTTTCAATATTACATCCCGTATAAATCTTTCCGGACTTACACAACAAAGCCGCGCCACCCAAAAAATTAGAGTATGGTGCGTATGCATATTGGCGCGCTTCTATTGCTTTTTCAATTAATTCAAAATCATTCATATGTGCCTCCATTATTCAAATGATCCGACAATAACTCCTTTATTATCTACCTTGCTCCTTGGTCATATGGCACGCCTGATGCACGCGGTGCCTGCGAATTTCTAGATGTAAATACAAGTACGATCAGCGTAGCAACATATGGTATCATTTTGTAAAAATAGCTTGGAATTCCCATATTATTTAGAAGAGGAATTCCAGAATATGCTGCTGAAACCGCCTTAAGACATCCGAAGAATAATGATGCATACAATATCTTCATTGGCTTCCATTGTCCAAAAATCAGTACTGCAAGTGCTAAAAATCCATAGCCCGATACCGTAGCATTAAAATTTGTCGATGTTGGAACCACATACACTAACCCGCCCAGTCCTGCCAAAGCACCTGAAATAATAACACCTGTATACTGCATGTGATAGACATTTATACCTGCTGCATCTGCGGCTTGCGGATGTTCCCCGCATGCCCGTAGGCGTAAACCAAATCGTGTTTTATATAATACAATCGTTGAAATAATCAGTATTACAATTCCCAGAAAAGTGGTTAAATAAGTGTTACGAAATAGCAATCCTCCAAGTAATGGGATGTTAGAAAAGAATGGAACCTCCACAATACGAAATGTATTGGCAAATTCCACCTGCTGTACACCCTGTATAATTCTTGCAATAAATATTGCAAATGCAGGCGCAAACATATTAAGTGCCGTACCACTTATAACCTGATCTGCCTTCATATTGATTGCTGCATAGGCATGTGGCAAAGAAAAGAGAGCCCCTGACACCATGGCAATCAAAATCGCCAATACTAATTGTCCTTGCCCACTCAGATAATCCTGTGTCAGATTAAGAAATAAAACGCTAATAAATGCGCCCATGGTCATGATACCTTCCAGCGCTACATTCACAATTCCTGCTCGTTCAGAGAACATACCACCTAGTGCCACAATCAATAAGGGGATTGTAAAAAACATCGTCTGCTGAAAAATGAAGAAAATAACATCCATTTTATATGTCCCCCTTTCTATCAATATCCTTTTTGTTTTTTGCCTTCTCTTCTTTTAATTCCTGTTTTTCAAGTTTATGAATATTCATTCTTATAATTAAAAGTTTCACCATTAATGCAAATGCACTGAAGTAAATGATAACTGCTACAATAATATCAATAATCTCTGTGGAAAATTCATATAACTGTAAATAAAATCCACCAGCCATAAGATAAGCGATAAAGATACCTGCAGCCAATATCGTAAGTGGATTGCTCAATCCCAGAAGTGCTACTGAAATGCCCGTAAATCCTTCTGAGGCCAGCACATCAACAATTTCTATATGCTTTCCAGTTCCTGCAAGATATAACAACCCCCCAGCAAGCCCTGAAATTGCTCCCGAAATCACCATTGATAAAATGATGCCTTTCTTCTCATTAATGCCTGCATATTTACTCGCATCCCGATTATATCCAACCGCTTTTAATTCATATCCAAATGTTGTTTTATTCAAAATAAAGTGCATTAATATCACAACTAATATGGCAATAATGATACCACCATTCAAACTAGAACCAACAAATATTTTATCAAGTCCCATCTTTGGAATCTGTGCTGCAACTGCCACATTATTTGACTCATTACGAAGGTTATTAAAAAGAGGTGCATAAGCCTTTGTTGTATAATTGACCACATACATCCCAATATAATTCATCATAATAGCCGAAATAACTTCATTCACATTAAACACTGCCTTTAAAAGTCCAGGTACAAAGCCCCATAATGCTCCCAGTATAATAGCTGCCAGTAATGCTACAATCCAGTGTACACCACCTAATGAAGTCCACATAATTCCCACATAGACTGCACCGAATGCTCCTACGATAAACTGACCCGATGATCCAATGTTAAATAATCCCGTTTTAAATGCAAATCCAACAGATAGACCAGTTAAAATAATGGGTGTGGCATAATAAAATACTTGTCCTATTCCTTTAATTCCATGTGTCATCGCTCCAGTAAGAATTGCCGCAAAACCTGGTAATGCTTGAGTAGGATTGGATAACAATAAGATAACAAATCCAAATAATAGTCCGATTGCAATTGCAAAAGAAGAAGAGGCCAATCCCATATTAGAAGAACGGCGTGTTTTCTTTTTATGATTCATGTTTGCCACCCTCCTTTTTCGAGCCAGCCATATAGAGGCCTAATTCTTGCACTGTGATCTTCTTGGGGTCTAAGTCTGCAACAATTTCTCCTTCGAAAATGACTAAAATTCTATCACTCAGGTTCATTACTTCATCAAGTTCTAAAGAAACCACCAGAATAGCAGCTCCGTCATCTCTCTGCTTTACTAATTCTCTATGGATATATTCAATTGCACCTACATCTAACCCGCGAACCGGCTGTACCGCAAGTATAATATCCGGTGCCTTATTTAGTTCTCTTGCAACAATAGCCTTTTGCTGATTACCGCCCGACATATCACGTGCTCTGGAATTAGCACCTTGTCCGCTTCTAATGTCATATTTTTTAATCAATTGCTCTGCATATTCATATATTTTATCATTTTTCATAAAACCATGATTTTGGAAATTCTTTTCAAAATATTGCTGAAGGACCAGATTATATGCCAAATTGTAATCTAATATCAATCCATATTTATGCCTGTCCTCTGGGATATGAGAAAGTCCGTGCGTATTCTTATATCGAACAGATTTCTTAGTGACATCTTCTCCATTGATCATGACACAGCCACTTTTAATGGCACCTAATCCGGTAATCGCATGTATGAGTTCTGTCTGTCCATTACCATCAATACCTGCAATGCATACAATTTCGCCTTTTCTTACTTGAAAACTGGCATCATTTACGACATTCTTCGTATGACCTTCTCTTGTAGATTTAACGACAAGATTTTTCACGTCCAAAACTACCTCGGTGGGATGCGATTCTCCTTTTTCAACAACGAGGTTTACCTTACGACCAACCATCATTTCTGACATTTGTTCTAGGTCAACATCCGCTACATCCACAGTTCCAATATATTTTCCGCGGCGCAAAACAGTACATCTGTCTGCGACCTGTTTGATTTCGTTTAATTTGTGTGTAATAAATAATATTGACTTTCCTTCTTTTACAAGACCTTTCATAATTGCCATAAGTTCTACAATCTCTTGCGGTGTTAATACTGCCGTCGGTTCATCAAAGATCAGAATTTCATTATCTCTGTATAACATCTTTAAAATTTCCACTCGTTGCTGCATACCTACAGTAATATCCTCAATTAATGCATCAGGATCAACAAACAGATTATATTTCTCACTCAGCATGACAATCTTCTCACGCGCCTCATCCATCTTTAACAAACCATTCTTAACCGTCTCCATACCAAGTACTATATTCTGCAACACAGTAAAATTATGTACCAATTTAAAATGTTGATGTACCATACCAATCCCGTACTTATTAGCATCCAGAGGACTGGTAATTTTGACCTCTTCGCCTCTAATCTTTATCATCCCTTTTTCTGGCTGATATAGCCCAAACAGAACACTCATCAATGTTGATTTACCTGCTCCATTTTCACCTAAAAAGGCATGTATTTCACCTTCCATTATTTGCAAAGTAATATTATCATTTGCAATAATACCTGGAAACTCTTTTGTTATATTTAACATTTCAATAATATACCGCATAAGGACCCCCTATAGTTGGAAATTTAGGGATGCTCGTGAAAGCACCCCTAATATATTGTCCCAAATCAAAATTCATTTCTACTTTATTTCACTATTCTACATAAGTAACTGTTGTCTGGCCTAATGTAAGGTCTGCTGTTGATCCATCATCAGATGAATCAAATACTGTAATAGAACCATCCACTAATTTAGCAAAAATTGCATCGTAATCTGCCTGTGTAAAAGTAGCAAACTTTGAAGCAGACATTGGAAGACCAACACCATTGTTTTCTACAGTGAATACAGATGTTGCCCCACCTGGGAATTTGTCATCATAGAATGCTTTAACGCCATCATATACTGCAATTGAAAGCTCTTTCATGGAAGATGTGATAACGGTATCTGATTCAGCACTCTGGTCAACGTCAACACCAATAACCTTTGTTCCTGCTTCTTCAGCAGCAGCCATAACTGAATTTCCAACTGCGCCACCACAGCCAAAGATTACTTCTGTACCATTCTGATACCAAGAAGCTGCCATAGCCTGTGCTTCAGGAGTTGCAGCAAATGCACCTGTGTAATTATACATTACTTCTACATCAACACCCATTTCAGCTGCTGCATAATCAGCACCCTGAATGTAACCATATCCATAACGAATAACAGCAGGAACAGCCATTCCGCCCATGAAACCAAGCTTTGTATATCCCTCTTTCACTGCTGCATAGCCAGCAAGGAAACCTGCCTGATCTTCTTTAAAGAGAATTGGCATTACGTTATCGCCTGTTTTATAGGTTGCGTAATCAGCTGTATGAGGCTCTCCATCAAGTAATATGAATTTTACGTCTGGATAAGTATCCTGTGCAATATATACTGGTTCTTCAAATAAAAATCCAGGACATACAACTAATTTAGCGCCACCCTCAACTGCAAGACCGATTGTCTCAATATAAGAATCTGTTGTAGCTTCCTGAGGCTGGTAGTATTTGTAAGAAATCCCGTTTTCTTCAGCATACTTCTTTAAGCCTTCCCATGCTCCCTGGTTAAATGACTTGTCATCAATAGTTCCAAGATCAGTAACAAGTGCTAACTCCGCTTTTCCATCTGTAGTCGCTGAAGTATTCTTTGTCCCACATCCAGCAAGAAGCGATGCAACCATTGCTGTGCATAATAAAACACCTAATAGTTTCTTTTTCATTTTTTTCCCTCCTAGAAATAATAGAAATTTTATACCATTTCATAATTAATAAAAATGATATGTTACATATGTAATATTACCACAATATTTGGTGCAATTCAATTGATATTTTGTTTAGAGACTACCAAATATTGTCCGCTTTTCTTATGTTAACTGGACAACATTTTCTCTATTTAAAACAAATAGGATAGGTAAGCCATTCTTGCAAAAAAAATCATCCTCCCTAAAAATTTGTGAGGATGATTTTATGTAAATCATTAAATCAGAAAACTTTTAACTATAGTATTAAAATTGTTTTATCGATTCCGTTAACAGCTTCTTAAACAGTGGGGCAGCATTTTTTGCTGCTTCCTGCACTTCTTCATGTGTTAATGGATTTGGAGATAACCCAGCTGCTAAATTACATACACAGGATATGCCACATATTCTCATTCCCATATGATTTGCAGCAATCGCCTCCACAACTGTACTCATGCCGACAGCATCCACATCAAGTTTATGCAATAGTCTTATTTCTGCAGGCGACTCAAAAGAAGGCCCAGTCAACTGCGCATATATACCATCTTGTAGTTTGATTCCCAAATTTTTGGCACAATTTCTAATTATAGTTTGTAATTCTTTATTATAGACTTCACTCATGTCTGGGAATCTTGTTCCAAGCTCATCAATGTTCTTTCCAATTAATGGATTTGGGGCAAAAATAGCTATATGATCTGTCAGTAACATAAAATCACCTGCTTCAAACTTCTTATTAATTCCTCCAGAAGCATTTGTTAAAAATAAAGTTTTCGCACCCATCATTTTCATTAACCTTGTTGGCAGCACTACATCCGCTATAGAATACCCTTCATAATAGTGAATGCGCCCTTTCATACATACAACAGGCACTTCACCCACATATCCAAATATAAATTCTCCCGCATGCCCTGGCACCGTTGAAACTGGAAAGCCTTCAATCTCACTATAGGATAATGTAGCTTCCACTTTAATATCGTTCGCATAATCTCCAAGCCCTGATCCCAAAACAAGTGCAACCTCTGGTTTAAAGTCAACCTTTGTTCTGACACTCTCATAGCATTTTAACAGTTTCTCATATACTTGATCCATTACAATACCTCCAATCTTACTATCAATATTTATATACTATCACAAACACAATTTTCTCTCAATACCATACACTATCTTATCGTTTTTTCTATTATCTTTTCTATTTTTATGAATAATTCCACCAAATTCGGGTCAAAATACGTATTACTCCATAGTCTGATTCTGTTTATTGCCTCACCATGCGTCAGGGAAATTCCCCCATCATTTCTATTTCTGAATTCATCATATGCATTGACAATCGCTAAAATTCTTGCTTCAACTGGAATATTAGTCGCAATCAGATGATCTGGATACCCCTTGCCATCCCATCGTTCATGATGACTTCTTGACATATTATATGCATAATTTAAAAAACTGTTTTTTGATATGACGGAAATAACTCTTTCTATTGCTGATGCTCCTAAGACTGTATGGCTCTTCAATTCCTCCACTTCCTGCAAAGATAGCTCTGCTACTCCAGCAAGAAGACCCCTGTCAGATATGGCAATCTTGCCAATATCATGTATCTTTGATGCAAAAATAAGCATCTCGGCATCTTCAGCATATACATCAAATTTTCCACTCTTAATAATTTCTGCAAGAAAAGCATCCATATATCTTTCAACTCTCCCTGCATGCGCTGCCGTATATGCATCTCTTTTCGCCATCAAATCAACGAACATTTCGACCATTGCATATTGTAGCTCAATAATATTATGCGTCTTTTCCTTCACTGTCTGTGACAAAGCATTATTATAGTTTTGAAGACGCTTATCACTTTCTATGAGATGCATATGAATATCTAATCTTTTTCTTAATAAAGTTGTTGTATATGGTTTTTTTATATAATCAATAGCACCCAGGAAATAGCCCTCTACCTCAGTTGTCTCATCATCCTGTGCTGTCAGAAAAATGACTGGAATTTTCGCTAATTTAGGATTATTCTTTATTTCACTAATAACATAAAATCCATTTACTTTTGGCATATCTACATCTAATAATAGTAAATCTGGCAGTTCTGGTATTTCACGTAAAAGCTTAAGTGCAATCTCGCCTGCATTAACCGGTACAATCTCATACAAGTCTTCTAATGCTTTTTTTGCCATTATTAAATTGGTCATGTTGTCATCTACAATCATTATTTTATGCACTTTGTCTACCTCGATATATAATACAATATTAGATTTACTTGGAAACCATTAAATAATTCATTGCCTGGTTTAGTCCGTCAACTGACAGTCTATACATATTAAATTGCTGCTTTAAACAATGCTCTGCCTCTCTCCATGGTGCAGGCCCTAGTGACATCTTTGGATTCATCCATACAATCCTCTTATATTTCTTCTTCAACAATTTAAGCCATTGATATCCAGAAAGTCCATTATTCGGCCCACGGTAATTTCCAGTGTCTGAATACAATTCTTCAGGTGCCATCGCTGCATCTCCGACTATTATAACTTTATAGTCACTATCCAGATTCTTGAAAAGCCATTCTGTATCAATCCAATCTCCATTTTCACATTCCGGTGTATTATATACCTTACTATAAATACAATTATGAAAATAGTATGTTTTAACATCTTTATAATGATTTGATTTATGGACTGACTGAAATAATTCATTTAGAAGATTACTATAAGGAATCATTGTCCCGCCAGAATCCATAAGTAATAGCAGCTTAACAGCATTTTTACGTGGACGGTCAAATACAATTCGCAGATACCCTCCATTATTACATGTTTCATAAACTGTCTGGTCTATACTTAGTTCGGTTTTGGGAATATCAAGACGAGTTGAAAACTGGCGCAATCTCCGCAAAGCCATCTGAAACTGACGGTTATCCAGAATTTTATCATCTCTAAAATCTCGAAACCTTCTTTCTCCTATCACCTGAAATGCAGATTGATAACCTGTTGTTCCTCCTATTCGTACACCACCAAGGTGTCCACCAAGATTACCAAAAGAAGATTTTCCTCTTGTTCCAATCCATTGACTTCCACCGTTATGTTCCTCATTTTGCTCTCGAAGCCTCTCGTGATATTTTCTGAGTACTTCTTCTTTATCCAAATCAATTGGGAGTGCTTCGCCCTCTAAAAAATTGCGTTCCATCTCATGCTGTAGTTCACTCAGTTCTGGCTTATCCAACCATTTCAGAAACTTATCTACTGCCTCATCTTCCGTAAGCTTAATACCTTTAAAATATTCTTCAAATATAGCATCAAATTTATCATATTCTGTTTCGCTCTTTGCTAAAATCATGCGTGCAACATAATAGAACTCTGTAAAACTCGAATTACAAAGACCTTTATCAAGCGCCTCTATCAATGCCAGCCATTCGCTCAGAGAAACTTCAAAACCTTTGCTTCTCATAAAGTAAAAGAAATCATTGAACATATATGCCTCTCATCTACATGTAATATCGCAACCTATTATACTCTATGCTTAAGCGTTTCCATATCTTCATCTTTTTTCAAAAGTACCCCGGCAAACGGCAACTCTTTTTTCATAAGCGAAACATCAATTCCACCAAGCTGCAAAGCCTGAACCCAGTCAATCAATTCAGAGGTACTCGGTTTTTTACGTATATCACGTATACTCCTAAGATCATAAAATGCATCCATTGCGTTCTGTAAAAGATTTTCTTCTACATTTTCATAATGTGTCTTTACAATTTCAGCCATTAATTCTTTATTTGGAAACTCGATATAATGAAAAATACAACGACGCAGAAACGCATCCGGTAGCTCCTTCTCTGCATTTGAGGTAATGATAACGATTGGACGCTTTTTGGCAGAAATAGTTTCCTTTGTTTCATAAATATAGAATTCCATTTGGTCAAGTTCCCATAGTAAATCGTTTGGAAATTCAAGATCAGCTTTATCAATTTCGTCAATTAACAGCACTACTTGTTCTTCAGCCGCAAATGCTTCTCCCAACTTACCCAGTTTTATGTAACGTGCAATATTATCAACACCTTCTTCGCCAAATTGCCCATCATACAGTCTCTGAATCGTGTCATATACATACAGTCCATCCTGCGCTTTTGTGGTTGATTTTATATTCCAAATAATTAATTTTTTATTTAAGGAATCTGCGATTGCCTGTGCAAGCATTGTTTTCCCAGTGCCGGGTTCCCCTTTAATTAATAATGGTTTTTCAAGAGCGATGGCAACGTTTACTGCTGTCATCAATTCTTGTGAAGCCACATATTTTGTGGTACTTCCAAATCCATTTCCTTCTACGCTCATAGCAAAGCCTCCCGCTTCTATTACCATTCTATATCGGAATGTTCGATCTTCTTATCTCTAATCATTAAATCCCTAACAGCTTCATCGGCTGATTTATTCTCAAATAAAACTGCATTGACCTGCTCAATAATTGGCATTTCAATATGATATTTTTCGGCAAGCGACACAGCTGCTCTTGTGGAATATACACCTTCCACAACCATCTTGACCTCTTCCATTGCTTCCTGCATCGTGGAACCTTTTCCAATCAATATCCCTGCTCTTCTATTTCTGGAATGCATACTGGCACAAGTCACAATTAAATCGCCGATGCCTGTCAATCCATAAAATGTTTCTGCTTTGCCTCCCATAGCAACACCCAGTCTTGTGATTTCAGCAATGCCTCTTGTAATTAGGGCGGCCTTTGTATTATCGCCATATCCGAGTCCGTCAGCAATACCAGCAGCAAGTGCCACTACATTCTTAAGCGCTCCACCAAGTTCAATTCCTAATACATCATTGCTCGTATAAACGCGAAACACTTCATTCATAAATATATTCTGCAGAAATTCTGCTGTTTTTTTATCATGCGAACCTACCACACAAGTTGTAGGAATGCCCTTCCCTACTTCTTCCGCATGTGAAGGTCCTGATAAGACTGCAACATTTGCCTGTGGAACTTCCTCTTTTATAATCTGGCTCAATGTATATAACGTATTTTCTTCAACGCCCTTTGCCACATCCAGAATAATCTGCTGCTCTTCTACTACATTCCTTAGCATATGGGCTGTACTTCTAGTAAACGGAGATGGCACTGCAAGCACAAGCAGGTCTCTTCCTTTAACTGCCTCCTCTAAGTTTGTCGTAAAGCGCATATCTTCTGGTAATTTCACACCTGGTAGTTTTTCTTTATGTTCATGCTCTGTATTAAGCATTTTGATTTCAGCTTCGATTGCAGACCAAACAATAATTTCATGTCCATTCTTATATAGTAATAATGCCAGTGCTGTTCCCCAACTCCCAGCGCCCAAAATACTGACTTTGCTCATGGAATACCTCCTATTTGTCTGCTCCATCTACAGCTATTTTCTTTTCCTGGTTTTTTTTCGATAAATATGTTTTTCTTTCAGAATGCGTCAGTAATCGCTTTATATTTTCTTTATGCTTCCAATACGCCATTATTGTAAGGAAAAACCCAACAGCATACATTTCATAAAGAAAAGCACGTGTCATTCCAAAATGTCCGGTTTCACCAAGCACAATCAATTCTATCATGAAACCAGCATATACCAGAAGTGAAGCTAGTGACACAAAATGTGTGATGAAAAATGTGGTGAAAAAAGTAAGCAGTCCCAGCACTAAACATAATGGATCAAAAGCAATAATCATTCCACCAGTTGCTGCGATTCCTTTTCCTCCCTTGAACTTCATATAAAACGGAAAATTGTGTCCGATTATAACACCTGCTCCCGTATATATTACAAGTAAAGGCAGGATATCAGCATACTTTTCTCCAAATATCATTTTCATAACTACGACTGCAATAATGCATTTTAATGCATCTCCTGCAAAAACAATCAAACCAGCTTTTGTTCCAAGTGTTCTGAGTACATTTGTAGTGCCAGAATTTTTGCTCCCCACATCTCTTATATCGATTCCGTTTGCTTTTCCAACAAAATAGCCTGTTTGTATCACCCCAAAGGCATATCCCAAAACAAGGCAGATAAAACGTTCCATCTTACTTATCCCTTCTTTCCCTAATGATAAATCTAAGAGGTGTTCCCCTAAAACCAAATGTATTCCTAATACGATTTTCAATATATCTCGTATAAGAAAAGTGCATTAATTCCTTATTATTAAC
This sequence comes from uncultured Lachnospiraceae bacterium, assembly GCA_964483155.1. Classification (GTDB taxonomy): domain Bacteria; phylum Bacillota; class Clostridia; order Lachnospirales; family Lachnospiraceae; genus JAAYYM01. Next base: position 18,859 of record CAZAAC010000031.1, read on the forward strand.
AAAAATTACAAAAGTTGGAGGTTTAACTGCAACCTGCGTAATGTAAAACAGTTTTAAACATTTTCCTTTATCTGATGGGGGCTGCTGTAAAGCAACTGCCTCCGACATGATTTCATTTAGCACTCCCGTGCCAATGCGAAGCGCATTATTTTCAATTACAATATCAATCAATTCAAATAGTTTATTCAATCTTTGTCCCGTAACAGCTGAAATAAAAGTGATCTCTGCATATGGCATGAAAGAAAGTACATTTCTGACCTTTTCAGTAAAACGATATATCGTTTTATCATTCTTTTCAATAGCATCCCATTTATTGACAGCAATAATTACACCCTTCCCGCTCTCATGTGCAATTCCTGCGATTTTAGCTTCTTGCTCTGTTACTCCTTCTACCGCATCTACAACAATAATCACAACATCAGCTCTCTCTACCGCACTGATTGTTCTGATAATCATATATTTCTCAAGTTCTTCCTTTACATTTTTTTTACGCCTGAGGCCTGCTGTGTCAATTAAAATATATTCTTTTCCATTATAGATCACAGGGGTATCCACTGCGTCTCTTGTTGTACCTGCAATATCAGATACAATAACACGATTTTCACCTAATAACTTATTGATTATAGATGATTTCCCTACATTTGGTTTTCCTACAATTGCGACTTTAGGTCTATCATCCTCTTCTTCTTCTTCGTTTTCATCAGGAAAATATTTTATAATTTCATCAAGCAAGTCACCAAGCCCTAAAAGATTACTTGATGAAATGGGGATTGGTGTTCCAATTCCCAAATTATAAAATTCATAAACATCTGCCTCATATTTTTCAAAACTATCTACTTTATTTACAACCAAAATTACAGGCTTAGAAGAACGTCGCAAAATATCTGCCACTTTCGAATCCGAGTCAACTAACCCCTGTTTTACATCCACCATAAATACGATTACATCTGCCGCCTCAATAGCCATCTCGGCCTGCTCACGCATCTGCGATAAAATGATATCCTTACTCTCTGGTTCTATTCCTCCCGTATCAATCATCGTAAAATATTTATCCAGCCATGTAATATCTGCATATATTCTATCTCTTGTAATACCGGGAGTATCTTTTACAATACTTATCCTTTCGCCAGCCAGTGCATTAAACAATGTAGATTTTCCCACATTGGGCCTTCCGACTATGGCTACTATCGGCTTACTCATAATATTCTCTCCTATTCATTCATCTATCAATTTATGGTTACAGTTGCGCAATCAGCTGTCCCTAATATTGCTTTTATAAAATCCCATCCGCTTGATTTTACAATATCTACTTGTACTTGTAAAGCCTTTTCGATGTCCTCAACCGTGATATCATCTAGCAGAACTGACTCTTTATTGCGTAACAGATTGACCGGTAGCAGAAGTCTGTCACCAAGTGATTTACCTCTTAATTGTGCAATAATATCTGTTCCTGTCAAAAGCCCTGATACTGTAATATTTTCGCCAAAAAAATAATTTGTGATTGGATATACATTTATAGTAATATCTTTTCTCAAAGACTCTACGTGTGCCGCCATTTGCTTAATATATGGATACGTCAGCAAACCAGTTGCCATGGAAATTTCACTTGATATAAGTGATTTCGCATTCTCTTCAATAATTGCAATTTCCTGACAAGCGACTTCAAATTCGTCAAGTAATAGTCGAAGCATACCGACACCATTCTCAAGTTGCAGATAGCCATCATAGTTTTCTGCCATTGGCAATTCCTGATCTGCCAACAAATACAATTCATCTGATGCATGAACAAAATGATATCCATGCTCTGCATACATTTTCTCTTGGAAGGGAGCAATCACTTGTAAAATTTTAAGCGCATCCTCCTTCGTAAATGGTAAAAGTGGATACAATCCCTCTCGATATTTTGAGAGTCCCACAGGCACAACTGACACACTTTCCAAATAGGGGGCATATTTAGATAAATCCTGCAAACTTCTCTCTAATTCTTTTCCGTCATTCATTCCTTTGCACAATACAATTTGTCCATTCATTACAATTCCCGCTTCAAATAACCTATCTACCTTATTGAGTGCCTCTCCTGCAAAGCGGTTGTTTAGCATCTTGCAACGAAGCTCGTGATTGGTCGTCTGAAAAGAAATATTAATGGGGGAAAGATGATAATGAATAATCCTTTCAATATCCTTTTCACTCATGTTTGTTAATGTTACATAATTGCCTTGTAAGAAAGATAATCTTGAATCATCATCTTTGAAATATAGTGTTTCTCGCATACCCGGCGGCATTTGGTCAATAAAGCAAAAAATACACTTATTACGGCAAGAACGATATTCATCCATCAAACCGCTTTCAAATTCCAGACCTAGATCTTCATCCGTTTCTTTTTCAATTTCTAGAAGCCACTCTTCCTTGTTCGCCTTTTCAATTAATACCTCAATATACTCGTCCTCTGCTAAGTACTGATAATCAAACACATCTTCGAGTTCAATTCCATTAATTGTAAGCAGATAATCTCCTGCTTCAATTCCAACTTCTTCAGCTATACTATTGGTCTTAATATTCTTAATACAATGTTTCTTCATATGCTTTTCCTTCGTGCTACTTATCCTATATTTTTTCAACACACATCGTAAATATTTTATGATTAGTATACCACAAATTCCTTCTTGACGCGACAGATACATAATGGTATATATTATATGGGATTAAAAGACTACATATCTAATTGGGAGAATAAAATGCCAAATACTAAATTTCTTAATGGAGTGCTTCAGGTAGCTCCGCTAAAAGTAATTGCACTGGAGAGTTGTGCCGACTTAGGCCAGCAGGTCAATGAGCATCTCGTGAATTTCCGTAAAATAACAAATACTGAATATAGTGACTCCCCTGCATTTATAGGTTATGAACAGGATAATTACCTTCTATCTTCTTCCTGCCCCCGATTCGGAACTGGAGAAGGAAAAGGGCTCATCCACGAATCTATTCGCGGTAAGGATTTATATATTATGGTCGATGTCTGTAATTATAGTCTTACCTATTGTGTGAATGGTCTTGTAAATCATATGTCACCAGATAATCATTTCCAGGATTTAAAACGAATCATCGCTGCCGCCATGGGCAAGGCACATCGTGTAAATGTCATTATGCCTTTTCTATATGAAAGCAGACAGCATAAACGTTATGCCCGTGAATCCCTCGACTGTGCTATTGCTTTACAGGAACTTGCTGAAATGGGTGTTGCAAATATTATAACATTTGATGCACATGACCCCCGCGTACAGGACTCCGTTCCTCTTTGCGGTTTTGACAACTTCACACCCCCTTATCAGTTTATCCGATCCTTAATACACTATGAAAAAGATTTAATTATAGATAAAGATCATCTGGTTGTAATCAGCCCTGATGAGGGCGCAATTGACAGGGCCGTATATTTTGCCAATGTACTCGGTGTCAATACTGCTATGTTTTATAAAAGAAGGGACTACTCCAAAGTTGTAAATGGGAAAAATCCTATTGTTGCACATGAATTTTTAGGTGATAATATCGATGGTAAGGATGTTATTATTCTTGATGATATGATTTCTTCTGGTGACAGTATGATTGATACTGCAAAGCAATTAAAACTCATGAATGCAAAGCGTGTATTTATTTGTTGTACATTCGGCTTATTCACTTCAGGTCTTGAAAATTTTGATAAAGCTTATGAAAAATGTTACTTTGACCGTATTGTAACAACTAATCTTACTTATCACATTCCGGAACTTCGCCAAAAACCCTATTATGTTGAAGCCAATATGAGCAAGTTTCTTGCCTCTATTATTGATTTTATGAATCATGATGCTTCTATGAGCCATGTACTCACAACAACAGAAAAAATACAAAGTATCTTAGCCAAATATAATGCCAGAGAAGAAGAGGATTACTAATCCTCTTCTTCTCTTTATAAATCACTATTCTGTTAGCGTCAAAAATGCTGCAAGATTGCCGCGCTTACCGTGACTCGCTCTGTGTGAAAATAAGATTTCCGGATTACAGCATGTGCATATATCCGTCACTTCAATATTCTCACTTTTTACTCCTGCCTCTAGTAAAATCAACTCATTTGCTTTCCATAAATCCAACTGATACTTCTCATTTTCCTTTGGAAATAAAATTTTATCAATATCCTCGTAAGAAAATCTATTCTTAAATTCCATAGCTACATCTTGACTGATTTCATAGCATTCAACACAAATTGATGGACCAATTGCTACTATAACATCTTCTGCCTTTGTACCATATTCTTCCTTCATTTTTTTTATAGTTGCATCCCCTATTCGGTCTACTGTTCCATGCCAGCCAGAATGAGATAGTCCAATTGCTTTATTTATGGGATCAACAAAAAATAGAGGTACACAGTCGGCATAAAATGTCGTTAGTATCAGTCCCGGTACATTAGTGACCATCCCGTCTACATCAAAAAAATTCTTCGGTCTGCTTAATCCATTGCCGCGATCTTTTTCTGTTATAACACGTACATTTGCTGTATGTGTTTGATCCGAAAACACCATGTCCTCGCAAGATACTTGAAGCGCTTTTGCAATGATACTAAAATTCTCATGCACTGATGCCTCGTCATCTCCACGTGAAAACCCCAGATTCATAGAAGCATAAATCCCTTCACTCACACCGCCCATTCGTGTTGAAAATCCATGAGTGATAAAATTGTATTTCGATAGTATCGGAAACGTCAAATAGACCACACCATTCTGGTTATGAACTTCTAATTTTTCAACAAGTCCTTTTCTTTTAAACTCCAAACCCATTCTTCCCTTTCTGGAAATCAGATTTCATCCGTTGTAATAAGAAAATGCATTCTGATACCACTCTAGATGCTCCCCTTTAATAGCTACCACATCAAACCGACAGGCTTGATCCTCGCCGATACCATGACACAGGCGATAATAATCTGACACCTTGCATATTGTCCGTTGTTTGGAAAGGGTGACTGCCTCAATTGGCTCTCCCACCTTTCCGTCCTTTCGATATTTAACTTCTACAAATAAATAGGTCCCTTTATAAAGACCGATAATATCAATCTCTCCAAAACGATTTCTAAAATTACGTTCTAGTATTTTTACATCTTGATTTTTCAAATAAAGGGCAGCCGACTCTTCATGACATGCACCAACTTCTCTTTTATTCATGCTTTCCCTTTTTATAATAATCATTAGTTACGCTAACACCTTGCTCCTAATACGCTCCATGTCATCAACAAAAACAAGTATCTCTGCAACAACCTCATACAATTCAGGTGGTATCATGTCTCCTATTTCAAGCTTAGATAAGGTATTTGCAAGTTTTGTATCTTTATGTATCGGTACGTTAACTTCTTCTGCTTTTTCAATAATTCTCTCTGCTATTTTACCCACTCCTGTCGCAATGACATGAGGCGCCTCATCACCAGGCTCATATTGCAAAGCAATTGCCTGTTTTAAATGATTTCGTTCTTTCTTTTCGTCTGCCATAATTATCTCCTACTTAAAAAAATACACTTCCGCTCATCAGGGCGGAATCAAGCTCTTACATCAAATGAATATTTCAAGACATTACTCGACGGAACCGTTTCTTCCCCTTTGCCGTGCAGAAACTCTTCCACATTATTTTTCTTAACATTACTCTCTTTCTTTGATACGACCGTTGACATTTGATAGCCTTTTTTATTTAATCGTTCATTGAGAACATGCAAATTATCTTCTATCAAATCCATTACTTCTTCTTTTTGCAAGTAGAAATGTGTATTTACTTTATTCTTTTGCATTGCCACATAAATATCCATTTCTCCCAAATTTTCCATATCAAGATGGAGCAAGGCGCTAACATTGCCATCCTTACTATTCATTAAATCCTTCTTGTTTGTATATACATATAACTCTCCATGTGCATTTTCCTGATGCATTTTCAATGGCAGCTGCACATATGTCAGAACCTGATTAAGCTGATTCATAAAGCTCACGTTATCTTGCATATTTACTGCGCTTTTCATAAGCGTGGTATCAACTTTCCCAGCATCTTGCATGATCTGTACTAATTTCTGAGTCTGGGCGGATAGCCTTTGATATAGTTCGTCCACTTTTCCATTTTGTGACACTTCTGCCGGTTTCAAAAACCAGAGTTGTTGTAACTCATCTTTTATAACACTTTGAAAACCATCATTCTTCATCAATTCTAATAGGCTCTCATTTTGTGATACATCAGATTTTGCAAACAATTGCTTCACAATATCGATGAGCTGATGTGACGTCATCTGCCCACTCATCATTTGTGTTTTACTATCCTGTGTCATTCCAAGACTTTCCAGTTTTTCAGCAAGCCTCTCTTTTACTTCAATCGGTAACTCTTTTAGTAAATTTTCACTACTTGTCCCACTTCTAAATTGATTCAAAACACTTTCTTTATCTTGATCTGCCATAGCATCTATGGTATTTGGACTGATTATACTCTCTTCTGGCAAATTAGTAGCATTACTCTCATTTTGACTTGCTAATAAATACAATAGTTCCTTACCGAAAGCAACTGCTTTTTCCGGACTGCCTTGCTCTGACAACACACTTGTAACCTCTGGAAGTCCCTCCATAAGTATCTTTAAATCTTTTCCAATCTGGTGCTCAAAATTTTTATAATTTGTAAACTGTTCTATATTACTGCTCGTTATTGGAAGTTCCAGTTTTGTCATTTGTACTAGCATTTTGGGATCAATTTCCTGATTTACATTTAATTGTCGAAACATGCTCTGCAATGCATTCTTATTGATCGGCATACCTTCTTCCATCATTGTTGATGTCATAGCAACTGTTTTTTCGTTTACTGGAAGATTTGCTGCATCTAACGCTTTTATGACCGCTGGATCTGCACTCATTAGATTCGTGTAAAGCGGTCGCAGGTATACCTGTTGGTTATTGTTTGATTTTACCTCAAAATACACACTCTGCCCAAGCATAAGGCTAATATCTCCATCCATTTTAGCTGTAATTGTCTGATTGTTCGCTAATAAAATCAGAATTTCTTTCCCACTAATTTCTGCCACTTCTCCCGAAAACACTTGCCCTACTGCAAAACTCAAAGCTTGCAGATTTGCAGAACTACCCTGTGCTCCGGTCGACGCAATTGCATTCGTGGCGCTCGTTGTAACTACTTGTGTAGAATTAATATTAGACTGTGTATTCCCGCTCAGATTAAGATTCATATTATATACTCCGTTTGTATTCGTAATGATTTTATCATATACTCTATTTACTAACAAAAGTGTTTAATAAAACTTCTTCTATGTATCGGTGTCGGCCCTAACTGCCTAAGTGCCTCTATATGTGTAGCAGCACCATATCCTTTGTTATCTGCAAATCCATATCCTGGATATTCAACATCGTAGTCCACCATAAGCCTATCTCTTGTTACTTTTGCAATGATACTTGCTGCAGCAATGGAAATGCTTTTCGCATCTCCTTTAATAATTGGTACTTGGCGAATGGATACTTTTGGTATTGTAACCGCATCATTTAATAATATATCGGGTTTTATTGACAGATTCTGAATAGCAGTCTGCATTGCTTCATATGTCGCCTGTAATATATTAATTTGATCAATTCTATCGTGTGCTATATAGCCCAGTCCAACAGCAAGTGCTTTTGTCATAATAATATCATATAACTCCTCTCGCCTCTTTGCCGAAAGTTGTTTTGAGTCATTTATATATAGTATATCACATTCTTTCGGAAGAATTACGGCTCCGGCAACCACTGGTCCAGCAAGAGGCCCCCTGCCCACTTCATCTATCCCACATACGTATTGATATCCTTCTTCAAAAAACTTCCTCTCGTATGCATGCAGCTTCCATGTTCGTTCTAATTCCGTCTGCATCATATCAAATTTCTTTTGTGCCTTTTCACATAGCGAGACCACGCCAGATCGTTCATCACTATGATATCTGTTTATTAATTCAGGCAGCATAGAAATATCTGCCGCCTGGAATTCATTCATTATTTTTTCTTCCAATTTTAAACTTCTCCTATCATATAGTTCAAAACAATATCATTATTGAATTACTTTCAACTCACTGAAGGGCCATATTTGTATCCATGCCTTTCCAATAATATCAGTTCTCTTAACATTACCAACTTCCTCAAAACGACTATCAATACTATCATTACGATTATCTCCCATAACAAAGTATTCATCTTCTCCAAGCAGTAGCGGCATTTCTGCAATACCACCTGACTGAATAACCTCTAAGCCATATGATTCAATCAATTCTATATCATTGATATAGATCTTTCCTGCATTAATTTGTACCTTTTCTCCAGGCAGACCTATAATTCTCTTAATTAAATATGCGTGTTCTTCATTCTCGTAGGGAAAAGAAATAATATCAAATCTCTCAGGCTCATTAAATCGATATGAAATCGTATCTGTCATGATATTATCGCCATCACTTAGTGTAGCCTCCATGGATGAGCCGTGAACCATGGTTCGATGTGTAACAAAATTCACTATAAAATATGTGATACCAAGGATAACTAGTAAAAACAATCCAAAATTAACTATTTTTTTCAGAATACGCATGCCCACTGATTTTCTTCTCTTATGCCTTCTACTTGCCATGCCTACTCCTCTGGAAACTCAAGTGTTACTCTCCCAAGCTTTCCTTTTCTGAAATCATCAATAATCATTGCAGATATCTTTTCAATATTTGGTTCTCCACCTTTTTGCATACAATGCCTGTTAATAGCAATCTCTGTTAAAAGCTCTGGCAATTCTTTCGTCAAATCAGATAACTCATATCTGCTAGCTAGCATTGTTCCCTTATATTTCACAAAAAAACGAATCAGCTCTAATGCCATCTCCTCCGTATTCAAAATCTCATCATTTATGGAGCCGATAACAGCCAGACGTAATCCTACCTCCTGATCATCGAACTTCGGCCACAATATTCCCGGTGTATCAAGCAACTCGACGTTTCTATTTAGACGAATCCATTGCTTCCCTTTTGTGACACCTGGCTTATTACCTGTTTTTGTACATGCTTTGCCAGCAAAAGCATTAATAAAGGTTGATTTTCCAACATTTGGTATGCCTACCACCATTGCTCTGATAGGCCTGTTTAGTATGCCACGCTTATGATCTCTTTCAATTTTTTCTTTACAAGCTTCGCGTATGGTAGTCTGTATCTGTTTCATACCAACACCATCCTTGGAATTAATTTTAACTACATAAAATCCTTTGTTTTTAAAATATGTAATCCACTTTTCATTCCAATTCTCATCACTTAAATCTGCTTTATTAAGCAAGATCAGTCTAGACTTATTTTTTCCAAGTTCATCTATATCTGGATTACGACTGCTTAAAGGAATACGTGCATCCACAAGCTCAATAATCAAATCTATCAGCTTGATATTTTCCTGCATCATTCTCTTTGCTTTCATCATATGTCCTGGATACCATTGATAATTCATACTTTATCTCCCATAAAATCTATTTCTATTCGATTTTTCCCATTCCTATTTTTCCGCTTTTCATATGATACCAAGCTTTTCCATCAATCATATCACCTTTCACATTCCCGATATTGCCAGAACGACTGTCCTCGCTGTTTTCGCGGTTATCTCCAAGCACAAAATATTCATCGACTCCTAATGCGATTTCTGTCTCAGCAATTCCAGCCTCGGTTGTATTTTCCACAACATCCTCCGAAAAGGGGACGCCATCTATATATACTTTTCCCATTTTTATCTGAATGGTTTCACCCGGTAATCCAATGACTCTCTTTACATAAAAATGTGAATTTTCATTACCATTCGGTTGAAATACAATAACATCATTTCTCTCAGGTGCACCAAATTGATATATAAAACGATTGATTAAAATCTCTTGTCCATTATAAAGTGCCGGTTCCATAGACGATCCTATTACTGCTGTTCTAATTCCAAAATATGTTACCAAAACAAATGCAATCAGAATTGCTACACCAATACCAAATACCCACGATAATATTTCATATAGCAAAGCCCTGTCCATCTTAACCGGTCTTCTGCGAAATGTCAGTCCTGCATTACCCATATACTACCACCTTAATCAGCTTCTGCCTTCAAAAGAATCCTGTTAGTAGTATACCATAAAATGAAACATGAAAAAAGAGACAAATTATAAAATGAATTTGTCTCTTTTCGCAATTATCTATTTCACTAATTCTTTGACTTTGGCTCTCTTACCTATACGGTCTCTTAAATAAAATAGTTTCGCTCTTCTTACTTTACCTTTTCTTATTACTTCAACTTTTTCAATATGTGGTGAATGTAGTGGCCATGTTCTCTCCACACCTACACCATTCGAAGTCTTTCTAACAGTAAAAGTCGCTCTATTGCTTCCACCCTGCTTTTTCAAAACAGTTCCTTCAAAAACTTGAACTCTTTCTCTTGTACCTTCTTTAATCTTAGCATATACCTTAACAGTATCTCCCACGCTGAATTCTGATACACTTTCTTTCATTTCAGCTGCTTCGATGTTTTTAATAATATCACTCATTATGTGACCTCCTTAATATGGTGTACTAGACCTTTCATTAGTCTGTACTTTTCTGATGTTCTTACGCACATAGGTACCAGAGGACCATCTCTTCTTTTCACAACGATTTACTTTAACATAAAATCTAATCGTTTGCAAGTATTTCTGACCATTTTATGTACTTTTCTCAACAAAATATACTTTATGCAAATCACGATTCGCCCAACAGATCCGGTCTTCGCTCCCGTGTCCTGATAACTGCCTGTTCATGTCTCCACTTCTCAATATTTGCGTGGTGCCCTGAGAGAAGTACTTCTGGCACTTTCTTGCCATGCCACTCTTCTGGTCTGGAGTACTGTGGATACTCAAGCAGATTATCTTGAAAGGACTCAAATTCAGCGGATACTCCATTGTTTAAAACACCTGGAACAAGACGCGCTATTGCATCTACCATTACCATAGCTGGCAATTCGCCCCCAGTTAATACATAGTCACCAATGGACACGTAATCAGTCACGATTTCTTCCAGTACACGTTCATCGATACCCTCATAATGCCCACATAACAAAATCAAATCTTCTTCTCGGGAAAAGTCCTCTGCCATTCTTTGCGTGAATGTACTTCCCTGTGGTGTTAAATATACAACTCGTGGCATTTTTTTATTTTTCTCCGAATTATGATCTGTAATACTTAATTTATCTAGAATAGAGGCATACGCTTTATAAACAGGTTCTGCCTGCATAAGCATACCTGCGCCACCACCATATGTATAATCATCAACCTTCATATGCTTATTGTCGGCAAAATCCCTTATATTTAAAGCATTTACTGTTA
>CAZAAC010000032.1:0-30133 GCA_964483155.1 uncultured Lachnospiraceae bacterium
GATCTGTGAAGCCACGGCAACCCCCTTAGGGAAGGTGCCAACCTGAGCGAGTTTATCGAGCAATAAGAGGATTTGATTATCAATTACAATCGGATCCACTTAATCGTGGATCTTTATTTTTTGTTTATTCTAAGGAGGAATAGAAATGGAAAAATTACTTTTTACTTCAGAGTCAGTAACCGAAGGACACCCTGATAAAATGTGCGATGCTATCTCAGATGCAATACTTGATGCACTTATTGAGCAGGATCCTATGAGCCGCGTGGCATGTGAAGCAGCGACGTGTACTGGATTTGTCTTAGTTACAGGAGAAATTACTACCAGTGCATATGTAGACATCCAGAGAATTGTAAGAAACACAGTAAAAGAAATTGGTTATATCAAATCCGAGTATGGCTTTGATGGTAACACATGTGCAGTTTTATGCGCAATTGATGAACAATCATCTGACATTGCAATGGGTGTTGATAAGGCACTTGAAGCAAAGGAAAACAAGATGACAGATGAAGAGCTTGAAGCAATTGGCGCCGGAGATCAAGGCATGATGTTCGGTTATGCTACGAATGAGACAGAAGAGTACATGCCATATTCCATCTCTTTGGCACACAAACTGGCATTGCAGTTGACAAAGGTAAGAAAAGATGGAACATTAAAATATTTAAGACCTGATGGAAAAAGTCAGGTATCTGTTGAATATGATGAGAACGGTAAGCCAATTCGTTTAGAGGCGGTAGTTTTATCAACGCAGCATGACGAAGATGTAGAACAAGAACAGATTCATGCAGATATAAAGAAATATGTTTTTGATCCAATCCTTCCGATAGAGCTGATTGATGAGCATACGAAATTCTTTATCAATCCGACGGGGCGTTTTGTAATAGGCGGACCTCATGGTGATGCTGGACTTACAGGAAGAAAAATCATTGTTGATACCTATGGCGGTTTTGCACGTCATGGCGGTGGTGCTTTCTCAGGAAAGGATTGTACTAAAGTGGATAGAAGTGCTGCCTATGCGGCACGTTATGTCGCAAAAAATATTGTTGCAGCAGGATTGGCTGATAGATGTGAAATCCAATTATCCTATGCAATCGGTGTAGCACAACCTACTTCTATTATGGTGGATACTTTTGGAACAGGCAAATTGAACAATGAGAGAATGGTAGAAATCGTTCGCGAGAATTTTGATCTTCGTCCAGCGGGAATTATAAAAATGTTGGATCTGCGACGCCCAATTTATAAGCAGACAGCGGCATACGGACATTTTGGACGCAATGATTTGAATTTGCCTTGGGAGGAACTTGATAAAGTATCGATTTTAAAGAAATATCTATAATCATGAAAAGCAGATGCTCGCGGAAAATAATTTCCGTGAGCATCTTTTTATGATATACTGTGAAATGGAAGGTGGAGCGTCAACATGAGTTTTGTTCATTTACATACACATACTGAATACAGTTTGCTGGATGGATCAAATAAAATCAAAGAATATGTGCATCAAGTAAAGAAGCTTGGTATGAACAGTGCGGCAATTACAGATCATGGCGTTATGTTTGGCGTAATTGATTTTTATCGAGCTGCAAAGGCAGAAGGAATAAAGCCTATTATTGGCTGTGAAGTATATGTGGCGCCAAATTCCAGATTTGATAAGGAATTAATTGGTGGCGAGGATAGGTATTATCATCTTATTCTGCTCGCTGAAAATGAAACAGGATACCATAACCTCATGAAGATTGTCAGCAAAGGATTTACAGAGGGATATTATTATCGGCCTCGTGTAGATTTTGAAGTGTTAAATGAGTTTCATGAGGGAATTATTGCATTATCAGCCTGCCTTGCTGGTGAGGTGCAACGATATATACAAAAAGGACTGTATGAGGAAGCAAAAAAAATAGCACTTAAATATGAAGCATGCTTTGGAATTGGGAATTATTTTTTGGAATTGCAGGATCATGGGATTCCTGAGCAGAAGACGGTTAATCAGGCATTGTTGCGTATGAGTCAGGAGCTCAATATCGAACTTGTTGCAACAAATGATATACATTATACGTATGCGGATGATGAAGCTTCACATGATGTCTTGTTATGTATTCAGACTGGGAAAAAGGTTGCCGATGAGAACAGGATGCGCTATGAAGGTGGACAATATTATGTAAAATCCCCAGAGGAGATGGAAGCGCTATTTCCTTATGCGAAAGAGGCGCTTGATAATACAGGAAAAATCGCAGAGAGATGTAATGTGGAAATCGAATTTGGTGTGACAAAATTACCTCGATTCGATGTGCCATCTGGATATGATGCATGGTCTTATTTAAATAAAATATGTTTTGATGGTCTGGAAAAACGATACCCGGGATATGGAGATGAATTAAAACAAAGACTGGAATATGAACTAGATACAATTCATGATATGGGATTTGTGGACTATTTTCTTATCACATGGGATTTTATACATTATGCAAAAGAAAACGAGATAGCTGTCGGTCCAGGCAGAGGTTCCGCAGCAGGAAGCATTGTTTCCTATTGTCTTGAAATAACAGATATCGATCCAATTAAATATAAGTTGCTTTTTGAGAGATTTTTAAATCCGGAACGGATATCAATGCCGGATATTGATATCGACTTCTGCTTTGAGAGAAGGCAGGAAGTAATTGATTATGTTGTCAAAAAATATGGAAAAGATAAAGTGGTGCAGATTGTAACATTTGGAACAATGGCGGCTAAGGGAGTCATCAGAGATGTGGGACGTGTTATGGACATGCCTTATTCTAATGTAGATGCCATCGCTAAAATGATACCAAATGAGCTTAATATTACAATTGATCGGGCACTTGAACTGAATCATGATTTTAAGAAATTATATGAAGAAGATGAACAGATCCATAATATGATTGTTATGTGTAAGCGATTAGAAGGACTACCGCGCCATACATCAATGCATGCGGCAGGCGTCGTCATCTGCCAGAAATCTGCAGATGAGTTTGTGCCGTTATCCCGTGGCTCTGATGGCTCTATTACAACACAGTTTACCATGACAACATTAGAAGAACTTGGTCTGTTAAAAATGGATTTCCTGGGACTTCGTACTTTGACGGTAATACAAAATGCGGTAAAACTTGCCGAAAAGAGTATAGGCAAAAAAATAGATTTGAATCAAATCGATTATAATGATAAAGAGGTTTTTGATTCGATAGGTCTCGGTCGTACTGATGGTGTGTTTCAATTAGAAAGTGCGGGAATGAAAAACTTTATGAAGGAATTGAAGCCACAGAGTCTGGAAGATGTCATTGCTGGAATTTCTTTGTATCGTCCAGGCCCCATGGAATTCATACCACAGTATGTAAGGGGAAAGAACTCGGCGGATACGATTCAATATGACTGTCCAGAATTAGAACCCATTTTGGCGCCTACTTATGGATGTATCGTATATCAGGAACAGGTTATGCAGATAGTACGTGATCTGGGCGGATATACGCTTGGAAGAAGCGATCTGGTGCGCCGCGCCATGAGCAAGAAGAAACAAAGTGTTATGGAAAAGGAACGTAAGAACTTTATCTATGGAAACATTGAAGAAGGCGTACCAGGCTGTATTGCTAAAGGAATAGATGAGCGTGTAGCAAGTAAAATCTATGATAATATGATGGATTTTGCAAAATATGCCTTTAATAAATCACACGCGGCGGCATATGCAGTAGTTTCCTATCAAACGGCATACTTGAAATATTATTTTCCGCTTGAATTTATGGCAGCACTTATGACATCAGTGATAGATGCACCTAATAAAGTATATGAATATATTTATACTTGTAGAACGATGAAAATCCCGATTTTACCCCCCAATATTAATCAAGGGGAATCTAATTTCTCAGTTTCTGAAGCGGATGAGGATGAGCGTCGAGGAATCAGATATGGACTATCTGCCATTAAAGGAATCGGACGACCAATTATTAATGAGATTGTCAATGAGAGAAAGGCACGTGGCCCTTTCACGACCATAAAGGATTTCATAACACGTTTAGCAGATAAAGATATTAATAAACGAGTAATTGAAAACTTAATTAAGGCGGGTGCATTTGATTCTTTTGCAGGCACACGTAAACAATTAATGAGCATTTATGTGCAGATTATGGATAGTATTATTCATAATAAAAAAACAAATATGGCGGGACAGATTTCTCTTTTTGATATAGTAGGCGAAGACGAAAAGACAGAATATGATATTCAGATGCCGGATGTTGGAGAATATAGCAAAGAGATGTTGCTATCATTTGAAAAGGAGGTAATCGGCGTATATATCAGTGGACATCCCTTAGAGGCGGATGAAGCTATGTGGAGAAAACACATTACTGCATATGCAGCGGATTTTGCTATTGATGAGGAGACAGGTGAGACAAAAGCAAAAGATCAGGAACGTGTAACGGTCGGTGGTGTCATTGAAACAAAAACAATTAAGTATACGAAATCCGGAAAAAACATGGCATTTATCATGCTTGAGGACCTTACAGGTAAGGTTGAGGTAATTATATGGCCAAATGATTATGAAAAGAATTCTAAATGGATTATTGAAGATAGCAAAGTTTTTGTGCAGGGCAGTGTATCTGTAGAAGAGGAAAAGGATGCAAAGTTAATTTGCCAGAAAATCATACCATTTGATAATATGCCTAAAAAGCTATGGATTAAGTTTCCGACAAAAGAAGATTTTCTGCTTCGAGAGGCTGATTTGCTCTTTGCATTAGAGGAATCTGACGGAAATGATACTGTTGCTATTTTTATCGAGGCAACAAAAGAAATCAAGAGTTTACCAAAGAGCAAAAGTGTATGCGCTGACGCAGAGCTGATTGCAAAAATGATTACTATTTTTGGAGAGGGCAATGTTAAGGTTGTGTAAGGTTATATAAATATCTTGAAAATCGTGTATAAAAAAGGTAGAATAGATTAAATCTTGCATAAGCAGGATGATTTAGGAGGATATAGTATGTCAGATAAAGTAGATACAATAGGTATATTGACAAGCGGCGGCGATGCACCTGGTATGAATGCTGCAATCCGGGCAGCAGTCAGAAAAGCAATTGCAGGTGGGAAGAGAGTAAAAGGAATACAAAAGGGATTTCAAGGACTATTAAATGAAGAAATCGAAGATATGTCTCCCAGAGATGTATCAGATATTATACAACGTGGTGGGACCATTCTTCGCACGGCAAGATGTGAGGAGTTCAAGACAGAGGAAGGACAGAAAAAGGGAGCTGAGATATGCAGAAAGCATGGTATTGACGGACTTATCGTAATAGGTGGTGACGGTTCCTATCGAGGGGCACAGAAACTTGCCGAAAATGGTATTAATACAATCGCACTTCCCGGAACAATAGATTTGGATATTGCCTGTACTGATTATACGATTGGATTTGATACGGCAGTCAATACAGCTATGCAGGCTATCGATAAGGTGCGAGACACCTCTTCTTCTCATGAAAGATGTAGCATTATTGAAGTAATGGGGCGTAATGCTGGATATATTGCACTTTGGTGTGGTGTGGCAAATGGTGCTGAGGATATCCTGCTTCCAGAAAAATATGAGTTTAATGAACAAGATATCATTAATAATATTGTAAATAGCAGAAAAAAAGGAAAAACACATCATATCATTATTAATGCAGAAGGGATTGGACATTCTACATCTATGGCCAGAAGAATTGAAGCTGCTACGGGTGTAGAGACTAGAGCAACAATTTTAGGGTATATGCAAAGAGGTGGAAGTCCTACTTGTAAAGATAGATTCTATGCCTCTATGATGGGTGCATACGCATCAGACTTAATGTGTCAAGGTAAGTCAAATCGTGTCGTTGCATACTTGCATGGAGAATTTATTGATTTTGATATTGATGAGGCATTAGCAATGAAAAAAGATATTCCAGCATATCAATATGAAGTCAGCAGAATTCTTTCTACTTAAATTTTTGGCAGGTGCGCATTTATAGTGTGCACCTGTATTGGTTTGAATCATTTCATCGGGAAGGAAAAACATGATTACAAGCAATTCTAATGTGCAGATTAAGAATATTGTTCAATTAAATACAAGTAGTAAGGCAAGACGAGAACAGGGTGTATTTGTTGCGGAAGGAATAAAAATGTTCCTAGAAGCCACGCCCAATAGCATTAGCAAAATTTATGTTGCAAAATCTTTCTATGATACAAAACAGCATATGGAAAAGGTAGAACAGTATCCATATGAGATTGTGGAAGATGCAGTATTTAAGAAGGCGTCTGATACTGTTATGCCACAAGGAATCATCTGTATAGTTAAGCAAAAGAAATATGAATTCGAAAAAATACTGGAAAGCTCTGCCCCACATCTGATTTTGCTTGAGGGTTTGCAGGATCCTGGTAATCTCGGAACGATTATCAGGACAGGCGAAGGTGCTGGCGTGGATGGTGTTATTATGAGTGATAACACGGTAGATATTTATAACCCGAAGGTTATCCGTGCTACAATGGGTTCTATCTATAGAATGCCGTTTTTTTATACAAAGGATTTAGAAATGATAGTAGCATTGCTACATCAAAAAGGCATTTGTACTTACGCCGCACATTTAGATGGCGATCACAATTATAATGAGGAGGACTATCAGAAGGGTTGTGCATTTTTAATTGGAAATGAAGGAAACGGTCTGACGACGTCTTTATCAGAAAAAGCCGAAAGAAAAATCAAGATACCGATGCATGGAAAAGTGGAATCATTAAATGCAGCGATATCAGCCACAATACTAATGTACGAAGTAAATAGGCAGAGGAGAGAGAAAAAATGAAGATTGGATTTATAGGATTGGGAAATATGGCAGGCGCAATGATCGGAGGTATTATTGCAAAGAATATCATACAGAAGGAAGATATTATCGGCGCAGATGCAATTAGTGCTGCAACAGAAAGAGCGACAGAGATGTTTGGTATTGAGACTATGATGGATAATACTGCTATTGTTGAGCAAGCAGATATCATTATTCTTTCGGTAAAACCGCAATTATATGAGACTGTAATAAGTGGCATCAAGAAGGCAGTCCGAAAAGAGCAGATTATTATAACGATTGCGCCGGGCAAAACAATTGCATGGCTAACAAAGCAATTCGGAGACAATTATAAATTTGTAAGATGTATGCCTAATACGCCAGCTCTCGTCGGAGAAGGCTGTACTGGTGTCTGCATGAGTGAAAAGGTTACAGAGGAAGAAAAAGAACAGGTCATGCGCATTTTGAACAGTTTTGGGAAAGCATATATTGTTGCAGAACACTTAATGGACGCAGTGGTTGCAGTAAGTGGAAGTTCACCAGCATATGTATTTATGATGATTGAAGCGATGGCTGATGAAGCAGTTTTAGAAGGCCTTCCAAGAGCGCTGGCATATGAATTTGCGGCACAGGCAGTACTTGGAAGTGCAAAGATGGTTCTGGATACAGGGAAACATCCAGGAGAACTGAAAGATATGGTATGTTCGCCAGGGGGGACTACGATAGAAGCAGTAAAAGTTCTTGAAGAACAGGGATTTAGAGCGGGAATCATGGCTGCTATGAAGGCTTGTGCACAAAAATCACGCGATTTATAACAAGGGTTTTGGCACATTGACAAAGGGAATATTATCTGATAAAATATCACTGTAATAAATCTGTAATACTTTTAATAAATTTAGTATAAAATTGTAAAAGAATACAGACTTATCGGTGGAGGTAGTAATGAAGTTTCTTTCTGGTAAATGTTTCTATAAAATCAAACTCACGGTGATTGCAATTGCTGTATGCTTATCTGTTCAGATTAGCTTTACTGTTGATGCTTTTGCGGAGGTTGGTGTAAATGCTGGAGCTTCAAAAGTAATGGAAGAGGATAGTGTTTCTGCCGATGAGGTTAAGACTGAAGAGCCAGAGAGAGTAATCGAAATAAAAGTTACTGTTAATGAAGTAAGCGAGAATGTGGTAGGAAATATTGTGATGGCAGGTGTTGCTGAATCACTGAATGTTAGAGCACAGGCCTCTGAAGAATCTGAGTTAGTAGGAAAATTATATAGTAACAGTTGTGGAGAAATCATTGAAAAAAATGCAGACTGGACAAAGCTTAAAAGTGGGAACCTAGTAGGCTGGGCAAAAAATGATTTCCTAATATTTGGCGAAGAAGCTGAGAAACTTGCGGCAGAAGCGACTTCTGTTACAGCAAAGATCAAGACAGATTCTTTAAGAGTAAGAAAAGAAGCGAATGAAGAAGCAGGTGTCTATGGACTTGTTGGCAAAGGTGATACTTTTGAAGTCATAGAAGAAAGCGGAGACTGGATTAAGATACAGTTCAGTAAAGATATAGCTGGCTATATTGCACTAGAGTATGCTGATTTAACAAGAGAAACGCCATATGGCGAAACAATTGAGGAAATAAATACACGTGAGACTGCGGAAAAAGAAGCCGCAGCAAAGAAGGCACAGGAACTTGTAGCATCAAGGACAACCGCAACAACAGCAACAAATAACGGTGCAATAACTGGTGATGTTAATGATGTGTTGCTTTTAGCAGCATTGATTCAATGTGAAGCAGGAAGTGAATGCTATGAAGGACAAGTCGCAGTCGGATCTGTTGTAATGAACAGACTCAGAGGCGGTCGTTATGGGAATTCGCTTTATACGGTTATTTATGCAAGTGGTCAATTTAGTCCGGCTGGAAGCGGCAGAGTAGCGACAGTATATGCAAGAGGACCTAAAGCAGTCTGTATTCAGGCCGCTCAGGATGCAATGAATGGTATCTCTCTAATTGGTACGGCAACACATTTTAGAAATATTCGTTCTGGTTTTGCAGGAATCGTAATTGGCAATCATGTATTCTGGTAATCGTAATATAATAATAAAGGATATATGAGGAGATGGATAGATGCCATCTCTTTTTCATTATTTTTTTATAATTGGAAGAGTTGTAAAAATATATAAAATATAGTATGATTACAGGTATTAAAACCCTAGAAAGGGGGGAATAGTTATGAATAGTATGATATGGCTGGGTATAGTGGTACTAATGCTTGTTATTGAAATTATTACATTAGGTCTGACAACCTTTTGGTTTGCTGGCGGTGCGCTTGTTGCATTTATTGCTGCTTTGCTGGGAGCACCTTTAGTGTTGCAGATTATACTTTTTGTTGTTGTTTCTGTAGCACTATTAGTCATTACAAGACCAATTGCTTTAAAATATTTTAATAAAAGCAGAGTAAAAACAAATGCAGAGAGTATGATTGGAAAAGAAGGCATTGTAAGCGATACGATTGATAATCTGAATGGTACAGGTCAGGTTAAAATCGACGGAATGGATTGGACAGCAAGGGCAAATGATTCACATCGTCTTTTTGAAATTGGCGAGACAGTACGTGTAGTTGAGATACAAGGTGTAAAGGTGATTGTAGAAGAGATTAAGGAGGAAGTGTAGCATGGAATTTGTAATTATTGTATTGGTCATATTTTTATTATTGGTATTGGCTTCATGTGTTAAGATTGTTCCACAGGCAAACGCCTATGTATTAGAGAGACTAGGTGGATTTCAGGAAACATGGACGGTAGGATTACATTTTAAGATTCCATTTATCGACAGAGTAGCAAAAAGAGTCATTATGAAAGAGCAGGTCGTTGATTTTGCACCACAGCCTGTTATTACAAAAGATAATGTTACTATGAGAATTGATACCGTTGTATTTTTTCAGATTACGGATCCTAAGCTTTTTGCTTATGGTGTAGAGAATCCGATTATGGCAATTGAGAATCTCTCGGCAACAACACTTCGTAATATTATCGGTGATTTAGAATTAGATCAGACTCTGACTTCCAGAGAAACCATTAACACGAAGATGAGAGCTTCCCTTGATGTAGCGACGGACCCATGGGGTATTAAAGTAAACAGAGTCGAGCTTAAAAATATTATTCCACCTGCAGCTATTCAGGATGCAATGGAAAAGCAAATGAAAGCAGAGCGTGAGAGACGTGAAGCGATTCTTAGAGCAGAAGGTGAGAAAACATCTACGATTCTAGTGGCAGAGGGTAAGAAAGAATCTGTTATATTGGACGCTGAAGCAGAGAAGCAATCAGCGATTCTGCGTGCAGAAGCAGAAAAAGAGAAGAGAATCAGAGAAGCAGAGGGTGAAGCAGAAGCGATTCTTAAAGTACAGCAAGCAACTGCAGATGGTATCCGGTTTATAAGAGAAGCTGGCGCCGATGAGGCAGTTCTAAAGATTAAGAGTCTTGAAGCGTTTGTAAAGGCAGCAGATGGTCAGGCAACAAAGATTATTATTCCTTCTGAAATACAAGGAATAGCTGGACTTGCGGCATCCGTAAAAGAGGTATGGAAGTAATAGCAGGGGGATGAATAGATGAGTCTGAAAGGACGTAATTTTTTAACATTAAAGGATTTCACAAAAGAGGAAATCGTGTATTTTTTAGATTTGGCGGCCGACTTGAAAGCCAAGAAAAAGCAAGGGGTCGAAACGGCAACCTACACGGGAAAAAATATTGCGCTAATATTTGAAAAGACTAGTACCAGAACAAGATGTGCTTTTGAGGTTGCAGCGCATGATTTGGGAATCGGTACGACGTATCTTGATCCAGCTGGTTCACAGATTGGGAAAAAAGAGAGCATTGCAGATACAGCAAGAGTGCTGGGAAGAATGTATGACGGTATCGAATATCGCGGTTTTGAGCAGAATATAGTGGAGGAACTAGCGAAGTATGCTGGCGTTCCAGTATGGAACGGTTTGACCAACGAATATCATCCGACGCAGATGCTGGCGGATTTGCTGACAATTCGTGAGCACCTTGGAGAACTGGAAAACAAGAAATTAGTATATATGGGTGATGCACGTTATAATATGGGTAATTCACTTATGATTGCCTGTGCAAAGATGGGCATGAATTTTGTGGCATGTGCGCCAAGTCACTATTTTCCTGATAAAGAATTAATCCAGGAATGTGAGGAATATGCAAAAATAAGCGGTGCAACACTTGCATTTACAGAGGATGTCATGCAGGGTACAAAGGATGCTGATATTATTTATACCGATGTATGGGTATCGATGGGAGAACCCGAGAAGGTGTGGGAAGAAAGAATTAAGGATTTATCACCTTATAAGGTTACTATGCAGGTGATGAATCATGCTAAAAAGGATGCCATCTTTTTACATTGTTTACCGGCCTTTCATGATCTGAAAACTAAAATTGGGAAAGAGATGGGTGAGCGTTTTCAGTTAACGGAGATGGAAGTGACAGATGAAGTATTTGAGAAGTATGCGGATATTGTTTTTGATGAAGCAGAAAACAGAATGCATACAATAAAAGCAGTTATGGTCGCAACACTGGGATAAACAGAGGTAGTAGATTTGAAAAAGGAAACAAAGGCATACTGCAAAAACACAGTAAAGTCAAAAAGCTTTATGATTGATGTAATTAATCTTTTTTTAGGAGTTTTCATTGTAGTACTGGCTGTTATGGTATTTGAAAGTAATGAC
Organism: uncultured Lachnospiraceae bacterium; assembly: GCA_964483155.1. GTDB lineage: Bacteria > Bacillota > Clostridia > Lachnospirales > Lachnospiraceae > JAAYYM01. Next base: position 11,504 of record CAZAAC010000032.1, read on the forward strand.
AAACTCTATTTGTTTCCCATTATATTTTTTGTGGGAGCGATACTTATGACATTAAATTCTATAAAGTCTATGAAATCCAGCAAGGTTATTGCCATCTTTTTTTTGATATTTGGGATTATATTATTGGCAGCGGCGTTTGTCAGTATCGCTGCAATGGCTGGATTAATTTAAAATAATAATCAAAGGGAATGAATATGACAGAGAATCAAATAGTATTGTGCGGAGCAAATGCATATGACAAGAAGTATTATTTTAATGAGGATTTTAGTAGACTTCCGCAATCGATAAAGGATGAGATCCATATTATCTGTGTGCTTTTCACAGAGGAAGTCGGCGGTTTCTTTACAATGGTATTTGATGAAGACGGCGACCTGCATTTTGAAGTGACAGCACCTGCGGAAGATTTACTGTATGATGAGATTGGAAGCGCATTGCTTGTAAAGGAAATCCAGCGGAAGAAACAGGAATTACTAAGATCAATCAAAATTTTTTACAGGGTATTTGTGCTAAATGAAGACATAGAAGAACTGATGGAGGACGAGTAAGATGCTGCTGGTTATAGATGTTGGTAATACAAATATTACTTTTGGAGTTTATCGAGAGGAAGAATTAGCAGCAACTTTTCGTGTTATGTCAAAGTTAGAAAGAACTTCTGATGAATATGGAGTTCTGATTATGAATTTGTTGGAAAAACATGAATTTACGACGGCAGCTGTTTCGGGTGTTATCATTGCCAGTGTCGTACCAAATACAATGCATGCGCTTGTGAATTCCATTGTGAAATACTTAAAGCAATCGCCATTGATTGTAGGCCCAGGGACCAAAACGGGAATCAGGATCGATACACCGAATCCAAAAGAAATCGGTGCTGATAGAATCGTGGATGCAGTTGCAGCATATGAAATTTACGGTGGTCCCGTTCTCATCATAGATTTTGGAACAGCCACAACATATGATTTGGTGACGGAGGATGGTAGATTTACAGCGGGTATCACTGCACCAGGGATTCGCATATCAGCAAAGGCTTTGTGGGAGGATACGGCAAGGTTACCTGAGGTCGAGATTAAAAAACCAAAGACCATATTAGCACAGGACACCATATCCAGTATGCAGGCGGGCCTTGTCTTTGGACAAATAGGACAAACGGAGTATATTGTGAAGTGTGTCAAAGAAGAATCAGGGTATGACAATCTAAAGGTAATTGCGACAGGAGGACTCGGAAGTATTATTGCAAGTGAGACGGATGTCATAGACCAATATGATAGGACACTTACTTTAAAGGGACTGCGTCTTATCTATTTGAGAAATTGAAGTGAAATAAAGCAGGATAAAAGGTCATGAAATTGCAAATTGGGAATGTTAATTTAGATAATAACTTAATTTTAGCACCAATGGCAGGCGTAACAGACCTGCCATTTCGCTTGCTTTGTAAGGAGCAGGGAGTAGGACTTTTATGTACAGAAATGATCAGTGCCAAAGGAATCCTGTATTATAGCAAAAACACAGAAGCATTAATGCATATAAAGGACGAGGAAAAACCAATATCACTACAATTATTTGGAAGTGATCCTGATATCATAAGCCAAATGGCAAAAAAAATCGAAGAAAGACCCTTTGCCATATTAGATATCAATATGGGCTGTCCTGTTCCAAAGGTGGTGAATAATGGTGAAGGATCAGCACTTTTAAAGAATCCTGTATTGGTAGGAAGGATTCTAGAGAAGACTGTAAAGGCTATCAATAAGCCAGTTACTGTTAAAATCAGAAAAGGGTTTAGCCCTGATACGATAAATGCAGTAGAAATAGCAAGGATAGCAGAAGCAAGCGGCGTTGCCGCAATTACCGTCCACGGCCGTACACGTGAACAATACTATGCAGGTGCTGCAGACTGGGATATCATCAGACAGGTGAAGGAAGCGGTCAAGATTCCTGTTATAGGTAACGGTGATGTCACATCAGCAGAAAGTGCGGAGAGGATGCTACTGGAAACAGGCTGTGACGGGATTATGATTGGAAGAGCAGCACAGGGTAATCCGTGGATCTTCAGAGAAATCAACGAGTATCTCGAAAATGGTACAATACCAGAAAGACCAAGTGCAACAGAAATCAGCAATATGGTAATGAAGCATGCAGAGCTTCTGGTAAAGTATAAAGGAGAGTATATCGGTATGCGAGAAATGAGACGACATGCCGCATGGTATACAGCAGGGTATCCGGGAGCCGCTAAACTGCGGCGGAAACTAAACGAAATCGAAACATTTGAAGGTTTGCTTGCAATATTTGAAAACGTTATGCCCAGAATAGGCAATAACCTTGACATAAATCAACATAATGGGTTATAATACCTTCATTGTTTGGGCATAAATGATTACATTTTGATAAATAAGAAGTAGGAGAGGTTAGGTGCACATAGGCCATGGAAGAAAAGAAAAATATACTAACTTATGAGGGGTTACAAAAACTAGAGGAAGAGTTACATAATCTTAAGGTTGTTGGAAGAAAAGAAGTTGCTGAAAAGATAAAGGAAGCCAGAGAACAAGGCGATTTATCTGAAAATGCAGAATATGATGCAGCAAAGGATGAGCAACGTGATATTGAGACAAGAATCGAAGATATTGAGAAGATTCTTAAAAACGCAGAGGTTATATTAGAGGATGAAATCGAGCTTGATAAAATAAGCGTTGGTTGTCGTGTTAAGATTCTCGATAAAGAATTTAAAGAAGAATTGGAATATAAAATCGTAGGTTCTGCAGAGGCTAATAGTTTGAAGGGTAGAATTTCAAATGAATCCCCTGTGGGAAAAGCACTTATTGGCGCAAAGAAAGGTGATACTATTTCAGTAGACACACAAGCGGGCCGATTAAAGTATAAGGTGTTAGAGATTCAGAGGTCTAATTAGAAGCAATGAATTTACGCCTATAGGAATGGCGTGATACGGAACGAAGGAGTGTATATATTGAGCGAGCAACAGCAGAATCAAAATAATCAAAAACAGCAGGAACCGGATTTAAATCAATTGCTTAAGGTGCGAAGAGAAAAACTGGCACAATTACAGGCAGATGGAAAAGATCCGTTTCAGGTTATGAAATATGATGCTACACATCATAGTATGGATATTAAAAATGACTATGAGCAACTGGTAGGTACTACAGTAACAATTGCTGGGCGTATGATGTTTAAGCGCATTATGGGTAAAGCTTCCTTCTGTAACGTGTCAGATCTGCAGGGTAATATGCAGGCCTATGTGGCCAGAGATTCTATCGGTGAAGAAGAATATGCTGATTTCAAAAAGATGGACATTGGTGATATCGTAGGGATTACAGGTGAAGTATTTAAGACAAAGACGGAAGAGATTTCTATCCATGCTGCTTCGGTCGTATTATTATCAAAAAGCTTGCAGATTCTTCCTGAAAAGCACCATGGTCTAACAAATACAGATTTGAGATATCGTCAGCGATATGTTGATTTGATTATGAACCAGGAAGTAAAAGATACATTTGTGAAGCGTTCACAAATTATAAGCGCTATTCGCCGCTATTTAGACGCAGATGGATTTATGGAGGTAGAAACACCAGTGCTTGTATCAAATGCCGGTGGTGCGTCAGCTAGACCGTTTAATACGCATTTTAATGCATTGGATGAAGATGTTCATCTACGCATTTCCCTTGAATTATATTTGAAAAGACTTATTGTCGGTGGGCTGGAAAAGGTTTATGAAATCGGTCGTGTATTCCGTAATGAGGGGACCGATACGAGACATAATCCCGAGTTCACACTTATGGAGCTCTATCAGGCATATACAGACTATCATGGTATGATGGATCTTTCAGAAAATCTATATCGTTATGTGGCAATGGAGGTACTCGGTACAACACAGATCACATATGGTGATGTAGAAATTGACCTTGGCAAACCTTTTGAGAGAATCACAATGCTAGATGCAGTCAAAAAATATGCTGGCATTGATTTTGAAGAAGTAAAAAGTGATGAGGAAGCAAAAAAGCTTGCAGACAAGCATGAAATACATTATGAAGCGAGACATAAAAAGGGCGATATACTAAGTCTTTTCTTTGAAGAATTTGTAGAAGATAAGTTGATACAGCCAACATTTGTCATGGATCATCCGATAGAAACATCGCCATTGACGAAAAAGAAACCATCAAATCCTGCTTATACAGAGCGTTTTGAATTATTTATAACCTGTCGTGAAATGGCAAATGCATACTCAGAGTTAAATGACCCTATAGACCAAAGAGAACGTTTTATGGCACAAGAAGAATTAAAAGCAATGGGCGATGAGGAAGCAAACTCCATCGATGAAGATTTTCTAAATGCATTGGAAATAGGCATGCCACCTACAGGCGGCATTGGCTTCGGCATTGATCGTATGGTCATGCTATTGACAAATTCCGCAGCAATCAGGGATGTACTGCTGTTCCCGACGATGAAATCATTAGAGAAATAAAGTCTCTGAGATGATTTACGACTTGCTTTAATCTTGTATGGACTTGATATGAAAATTGGCAATTGATTTCTGGAGTTTCCTGGAGTCAATATGACAAGAGTTTGATAAAAAATTCTTGAGGAACAAATTCAGAGCACAAAATAATAGGCACTTTACTTTTTTCAATAGTCGGAGTGGTATCCATTAGGATGCCGCTCCATTATTGCGTTTGGGGAGATTTTGATGTTTGACTGAAAAAATATATTATTGAGCATGCAAAGAAGACCTTCGGAGCCGGTCTGCGTATTTTGGATTCTGAAAAATGCGGTAAAATCCTTCTTTTAGATGGTGAGCAAGCCGCAAATTATTATTATACAGAAGCATCAAATCACAGGCCTTTTATTTTCATCTCTCAGATTTTTATATCGTTTCAGAATGAGAGAATGACTTCTTTTATAGTATTTACGAAGAGAGGCATGCATTTTTTTTGAAGGCTTTTTCTCACCTGTTCGATTGCCCATGTAGTCTGCCGAATGAAGTGATATTTATCTATGATAATGGTTGCGTTTGGGAAAAAGATTTTCGCCAAATTAGTATAGGGTTACCACATACTCTATATCCTATAATAAAACATTCTAATAAATTAATATTTATTTCTACATCAACTCAGGAGAATAAATAGTAGCCAAAAAATCTTAAGTCGCTTTATATTTCTTGTAACTATATGTGCAAATTCTAACATAATTATTATATGATTTAATAAAAAAAATTGTCCATTATTTTGTTATATTTTTTCACTTTCTTTTTGACAATATTTTCAATTCTTTTTTTCTTAAATGTATACATGTACGTATTAGAAAATTTTGCACAATATAAGGAAAATACACTAATAAATAATAGTAGAAAATCCAAAACAAATAATTGTAGCGATTGTAGCAATTCTTTAATATTAAATGTATCAAGTTTTGACTCTTTGATAGAAGTAAAGATCACTAAACTGATATGAGAGGAAAAATTGAAGGCAAAAACAACTGCAAGAAGAATACTTAGAAATATAAAAATATAGACCATTATTTTTTTGAAAAATTTCAATACATTCGATATTAAGTTCTCCTCACAATCATAAATATCAAAATAATCATAAATCAGAACCTTTTTCAATTTTTCATTTTCTGATTGAGACATTAAATAGAATATATATTTAGGAACACTATCATCAGAAAACTTCACAATTTTTCCTAAACTCTTAGTGATGTTTACATTATTATTACTTTTTATAGTCTCGACAATTGGTTTGAGCACATTATTATAATAATCGTTTTCTCTTTTGCGAATATTTTTATATCCAGTTTTGTACAACAAAGTTAAAACAGTACTGGTTGATATAACTAGTGTTAATATAGTTTGAATGATTGCCATAGTTTATCTCCTTTGTATTTCCAACAATATAGAATGATTGCCTTTTTGATGTAAATATATTTATATTCTAGAGTATGCAGAGTAGAAAAATATATAGCACTTCATTATTGAATTTGCCTAATAATTATAACAAAGGTTATTATTGTAATCAATATACTTTTTCTAATTGTATATTTATATAAATATTAATTGATATCTTTTCAAAACAATCCGACATCTGTTCTTAGGGAAGCGGGGATACTCCACAACAAATAAATGCATAAGGACTAGTCCGGTGAACTACTTGCCAGTTAGTGAATGTGAGCAAAATAATGACCAACTTTTTTATTTCTGACAAAAAAAGTCAATATTTATTGATATTATTCGCAGTTAGGATTATAATTATCGTGTCGTGTTTTATTAGTTTATTCAGAAAAATGGAGATTAACGATGGAATATTTGTCAATACGTCAAACAGCAGAAAAGTGGGAAATTTCAAAGAGGAGAATTCAAATATTATGCGCAGAAGGTCGCATACCAGGTGTTATTAAAATTGATTATTCATGGGCAATACCTGCTGATGCAGAAAAGCCCAAAGATGAAAGAATTAAGAGCAGAAAGTATGTTAAATCAAAATAGTATACAAGAAAAGTGAATAGATTTCTATATGTAAAAAAATAGTAGTATTAAGAAGGACGGTTGTAACTAATGGTAGGATTTTTTTCAACAAAGGAAATAGCAGAAATATGGGGGATTACAAGTTTTCGTGTGTCAGCATTGTGCTCATCTGGAAAAATCCTTGGAGCAGTTAAGCATGGGAAAGTGTGGAAAATACCTTGTGATGCAGAAAGACCTGAAGATAGAAGGATAAAACAAAAAAGCCTTGAAGATTGTAAGTTTACATTTATAGATTTATTTGCAGGAATTGGAGGATTCCATCAAGCGATGCGCTTTCTTGGAGGAAAATGTTTGATGGCTTCTGAAATTAATCAAGCATGTGTTGAAACATACACACTGAATTACAAAACAAAGGATGTTCGTGGAGATATTAGAAAAATCGAAGCTGATTCGATTGGAAAATTTGATGTTCTTTGCGCGGGCTTTCCTTGTCAACCATTCAGCAAGGCTGGATTACAACAGGGGTTTGATGACGAAGACAGAGGAAATCTTTTTTTTAATATATTACGAATTCTTGATGAACATTCAGAAGCAAAGTTTATCATTCTTGAAAATGTTCGTAACTTGGCAGACAAGGAAGATAATTGGAATATTATCAAGACAGAATTGATGAAACGAGATTTCTTTATTACTGAAAAACCAATTATTCTTTCTCCTTCAAACTTTGGATTACCACAGATAAGAGAGAGAGTGTATATACTTGGGATAAGGAAAGATTTAAGAAATACAGACATACTTACGAATGATTACATACATATAAAAGACTTGGGATTAGATACAATACAGTTTAAAGATAAATGCAAGATGGGAGATGCATTTTCTGCTTTAGAGAAAAATGTATCTGATGAATATATTATTGAGCCTGAACAAGAAGAAATGATTCTTGCTTGGGAAGAATTTCGTAAGAGAACTAATATAAGAGTTATAGGTTTTCCAATTTGGATAAAAAGCTTCGGATATCTCGTGGAAAATGAAGAAGAATTTTTGCAAAGTCAAGACTACAATAATATACCTGATTGGAAAAAAAAATTTGTAAAAAACAATAGAAAACTATATTTAGAGAACAAAGATTTTATTGATGAGTGGATAGTAAAACATAACATGCTCAACCGAATCAAGGTATATCAGAAATTTGAGTGGAATTGCGGAACAGATGTGGAAGATATTCATGATGCTGTGTTGCAGGTCCGACAATCGGGAATTAGAGTAAAAAGACCGACATATTTTCCTGCATTAGTGGCAATCGTGAACACACCAATTATTTATGATAAACAGAAAAAGCATTTTAGATTTATAACTCCAAGAGAGGCGGCTAATTTACAGAATTTTGATCAACGTTTTAAATTCACAGGTACTGATAAGCAGATATATCGTCAACTTGGAAATTCTGTAAATGTAAAAATATTAAAAATACTTGGAAAGAAACTGTTCGGTTTTGCAATTGACGGATGGGAGGTTCAAAATGGGGAAAAAGATTAATATTAGACCTACTACAGGTGTATATGCAACATATAAAAATATAAAGTATGATCCGTGGACGGCAATAGCGGAGTTTGTTGATAATTCGACTCAAAGTTATTACGATAGGATTGTACGCCTTAAAGAAACAAAATACTGGAAGGGATTGAATGTAGAAATAATATATGAAAAGAATACTGTTGAAGGCGACAAAATTATTATTCGAGACAATGCATATGGAATGAATTTCTATGATTTTCAGAGAGCAATAGTGCTAGACAGCCCACCTAAAAAGGCATCACGCAGTGAGTTTGGAATGGGATTAAAAACAGCAGCTTGTTGGTTTGGCTCAAATTGGTCAGTGGAATCAACCGAATTAGGTTCAAATGTAAAGTATTATGCTACTGTTGATGTCAAGGCGCTTCATAAGTATAAAATGGAAGAAATTGAAGTTCAGGAGGAAGACTGTAATCCGAAAGAACACGGAACAACTGTAACAATATGGAATTTAAACAGAACAATAATTGGTAGGCAAATTGGAAAAACTAAAGATCAGTTGCGGGGAATGTATAGAAATGATCTTAGGACAGGCGAAATTGTTATTAGTTACAATGGAGAAAACTTAATATATGAAGAACCAAATGTATTGAAAGAAAAATTGCCTGATGGAACAATCAAGATATGGAAAAAACATATTTCTTTTTCTATACCATATTTGGAGCAGTCTTTAATAGTAGATGGGTATGTTGCTATAAGAGAGACAGCAAGTACATCAGCAGCTGGGTTTGCATTACTTCGACAAGGAAGAGTAATAATTGGTGGATATGAGAATGCATATCGACCGGAAGAAATATTTGAAAAGCCTAATTCATTTGTATATCAAAGATTATTTGGCGAATTGAATATGGACAATTGGCCAGTCACACAAACAAAGGATGCATTTGATTGGTATAGTGGTTTAGAAGACGAACTGATTGAGAAATTAAATGAATCATGTGAAGACTATAGGAAGAAAGTCAAAGAATATCGAGTAGGGAAAAAACTTTCAATGGAGGAATCTACAACAGAGTTAGTTAATACTTTTTCTAATGCGGGAGTTATTTCAAATGCAGATATAGAGACGATTGAGGTAAGCACAGCATCGCCGCAAGATGGTGTAATAAACACTAATGTGCTAGAGCAACAGATGGATAACGGTGACCAAGAAAGTACATCTAACAAGAGTGCTGATATAACTATTGAGGGCTCGTTAGGAAAAAGAATTACATTTGATATGTCAGGGGAGAAATATACACTAAAGTTGTTGTTAGAGAAGAATGACTCACAGAAAAATTGGCTTAATATTACAAAGACAAGTGTTAATGAGTATCAGGTTGATTGGAATATCAGACATCCATTTTTCAAGCCATACATAGATGAACCAGATTTCTTGCTAATTATGGAAAAATTTGTTTTCGCTATGGCGTTAACTGAAATCGAGGTTACACAGACTAGTATAGATGGAATGATAACTGCTAGTGGTGTACGAATGAAGATGAATGATATTTTGAAAGATATAGTGAAAGGGGACAATTTATGAATAATTTGGGTTGCGTTGGAATGGATTATCAAAATAAAAATGACTATGTGTGGAGTGTTGAAACTGAAGGAAGATATGCAACAATAATTAAGGATTATCTTATTTGCGATGGTATTCCAGATGCGGGCGCAAGCAAAATTATTCAAAATGCAGCGTCCGTGTTAGGATATTGCCCTAATCCTGATGAAGATGTAATAAAGCATTTAACTGGAATTGTAATAGGGAAAGTTCAAAGTGGGAAAACATCCAATTTTATCGCGTTAACTGCGCTAGCATTTGATAATGGATATTCACATGTGGTTGTATTTGGAGGAACAAAAAACATTCTTGTATCTCAGAACAGTGAAAGGATAAAAGAGTATTTTGCAGTGACATCTAATGTGATTGTTTTGAATACTACAGATCACAAAAGTCAACTCACATCAAAATGTATTTCTCAATTTATAAAAATGGGCAAGAAAATAATTATTGTTGCTTTGAAATCAAGTGGTCAGATCTCATATATTAAGGAAAATGTATTCGGCGGAGAGGAATTGGATGAAAAGCCGACTCTAATTATTGATGACGAAGGGGATGAGGCATCATTAAACACATTAGTAAATAAAGGAAGAAAAAGTTCAACATATAGAGCAATTGAGGATTTGAAATCGGTACTTAAACGGCATTGCTTTGTATCTGTTACAGCAACACCGCAAGCTAATATACTAATTGATAGTATGGATATTTTATCACCTGATTTTGGAATACTTGTTGATCCCGGGAAAGGATACTGCGGATTGAATGTTTTTCATACTGCAGATTCTAAGTATATGGTAGAGGTTCCGGATGATGAAACATCATTACTAGATGAAGGAGTACCAAATTCTTTTTATGAAGCACTCTCAATGTTCTTTATTGCATGTGGTATATTTGAAACTCGTGGTAGAAAAGAAGGAACGAAATTATCAATGTTGGTACATCCGAGTCAGAAAAAAATAGACCATATGCTAGTGATAAAAAAGATTGGAAAGATTGTAGAAGCGTGGAAAAAACTTGCTGACAATAAAGAGGACATTGCATACGAGACTCTAGAGAGAAGACTAAAAGCAGCGCATAATCAGTTTGTAAAAGATGGTACTGAGGACTTACCAGACTATTTAACAGTTGAAGAAAAAACACTTTATGCTATTAAGTATTGCGGTCTACATATTGTAAATGGGGACAGCGTTCCAAATGGAGCTGATAATTTTTATGACTTCAATATCTACGTTGGCGGAGCAATGCTTGGTAGAGGACTCACATTAAAAGGTCTTGCTGTGACATATATTATTCATACATCGAAAGGGATTTCGAATGTTGATACTGTTCAACAGAGAGCACGATGGTTTGGATACAAAGTAAAATACTTGGATTTGTGTAGGATATTTGCAGTAAAGAAAATTGCAAAAGAATTTAGAAATATTAGGGAGCATGAGCAGGATTTATGGGAGACAGTTCAATATGCCAATCTGGAAGGCACTCATTTTAAAGACATCGCAAGAATATTTTTGCTGTCAGATGACTTGAATATGACAAGAAAATCTGTAGCGCCAACAGAAAGAGGTATATATAAACCTTGGAATATTCAACATATTTTTCAAACTAATAATGCTTATGCAGATAGCAATAAAAGTATTATTTCCCAATATAAACAGCATCATATTGGAGAGCTTTTTCAAGAAAAGTTTGGAGAGGGTGATCCTTATAGCATACTGCAAAAAGTGGATTTTGATTTGCTAATTTCAGACTTGATTGACAAACTAATTTTCCCAGAAGAATCCAAATTAAACAAAACCTCTTTCAAAAAACTGAAAATGATAATGAGCAAAAAGGGAATAAATGGGAAAGTGGATGTTATTTGGATGCGTGATGGGAGAGATAGAGACGGAAACGAATCAACATCTCAACATAAAATTGATGATGGTGAAATTCCTAATTATATGGTAGGTCGTAGACCTCAGGATACGTCTCTTCCTGCTACATATATGGGTGATAGATATCAGTTTAGGAAGGATGATGTTATGCAATTGCAAATTCACAACATTCAAGACATGGAAACAAAGTTGATTAGTCCTGCTTTGGCTCTCTATATTCCGAAGAACTATATAGAATGCATGACAAACATAGTAATTCGCAGTTAATGGGGGGAGATTATGGATCTTTTACAAGCGTATCATGAAGCATTTGATAATGCATCAAGTAATCATGATTTTACACTGATTCAATATTCTGAAAGTCTGTTTGTGGGTAAAGATTTGGAAGGCAACGTATCGGTAGTTATTATTTCTAGCAAACCAAATAGAAAACCATTGCATCAGAAAACAAGATTACTAAGCGTAGAATGTAATGCCGTTGTAAAATATAGTATTAATAATGAAGAAAATGAAGATGTTGTACACATAATCCGATGTTTTGCAGATACGGAAAAAGAAAGAGATATTTTTATTGAATTAACTCCGTTATTTGGACAGGCAAGTCGAGTATTTGATCAAGAAAGTTCTATTTTGGAAACCGTGGCAATTCTTTCCTCTTTCTTCGCAGATAATAAGGAACCGTCATACACGGAGTTAGAGGGATTATTTGTGGAATTATATACAATATGGAGTTACAATAGCATTATTAAAATGAGTCAATATTGGCAATCCGAAGATAGGATGAAATTTGACTTTTCAATTACTGAAAAAGATAAAATCGAAGTGAAGGCAACAGAAAAAAATGAACGAAGACATCATTTCAGACACGAACAGCTTTTGGGAGAAACATTTAATATTTACATCATATCATATATGCTACGCAAAGATGATGAAGGGCTTTCATTGTATGAATTAATGGGTAGAACAAAACCACTTTTGGAAGATAATCCTAAAAAAATGCTTATTATTGATAAGTATATTAAAAATGTTTCAGAAGAAAAATTAAGGGCATTAAGATTTAACGAATACCTTATTAGAATTAATAGAAAAGTTTTTAAGGCGGAAGATATTCCAAGATTTTCAGGTCTTGCACCGACTGGTGTCACTAATGCAGAATATGATTGTCATCTTGATAATGCAAATGGAATTTCAGAAGAACAGTTCGTGAATGAAATAGATAACATTATAAAGGATAAGAATTCGAGATAAATATATTTGCATATATCAAAATACGGATGAGTAGGCGATAATAAAATGGGAAATTTCACATTTGAGATTATTGAAAAGATTAGCCATGATAATAGAGAAAATTGGCGACTATATGTTGATGCGGTATATAAAGCTGATCCACTCAAGAAAAATATGTCTGCAGAAGTCCTTTCAAAAATGTTAGGAGTAAAAAATCAAGGCGGTTTTAGATATCTGGGTAAGACTGAAATGCCGAAATTAGTTGTTTTGTTTTCTAGTGGGGAGGATATATATTGGAAAGATGAAATTGATAATAGTCTAGGTGTGTTTTTATATTATGGCGATAACAAAACTCCTGGAAATGATTTGCATAAAACGAATTTACACGGTAATGAAATACTGCGATATATTTTCCAATTGGCAACCTCAGATGATATTCCTCAAAGAGAAAAAATACCTCCGATATTGGTTTTTAAGAAAGCTGGAGGGCGAAATGTCAAATTTCTGGGTTTGGCTGTGCCGGGACTAAAAGGAAAGCCAAAAAAGGAATGGTTAACGGCAGTATGGGGATGTAATAAGGATGGTGATAGATTTCAGAATTACAAAGCTTTTTTTACAATCTTAAACACGTCAACAGGAAATGAAGTTGAAAGTGGTTTTGGTATAAATCTTGCGTGGCTAAACGATATTGAAAAAGGAGATGCTATTAAAAGTAAATTTGCTCCGAAAGGGTGGAAAAGATATATTAGATTGAAATCCTATGCATCGCTAATTGCGAAACAGGAGAAATTTAAAAAAACAAAAGAAGAACAACTACCATCTGAATCTGAAAAAATTAAAATGTTAGATATAATTCATGATTTTTTCATAGAGAAAGATAGAGGATATAGTTTTGAGAAGTTTGCTGCTGACATTATCAAATATTTGGATGATGCTGTTTTGAATATTGAGGTGACACGACCGTATAAGGATGGTGGGTTTGATGGCGAGGGAAGGTATAGGATATTTAAACATGTAGAGAATTCCGTTTTTGTAGAGTTTTATATGCAAGCAAAGTGCTATGCTCAAAATAATGGAATAGGTGTGGACGATACATCACGACTGATATCGCGAATCAAAAATCGCCAATTTGGTATTATGATTACAACTTCATATATTGCTGATCAGGCATACAAAGAGATATTGGAGGACGGACATCCAATAATACTAATAACAGGTAGAGACATAGTAGAATTTATATATAATGAACTTGAAATAAGGGGAGTTGAAGATATACGAAAATGGTTGATAAACAATTATACAGAATAAATATTATTAAATTATATAATGGATGGGTTAGAAACTTTGCATGAGAGAAGGAAACGCTGTAAACAAGAATCCGGGATATATTTATAATGGTAGAAATGATTGAAGAATGGAACAAATGAAAAAAACATATTTCATCAGTAGGGCACAGTAATGTGCCTTATTTTGAAAATGAACGAGCTGGTCAAAAAAGGTCCAATAGATTCAACATAGCCGAAAAAGAGCAGTATTCATTGAGTGTACATGGAATAAAGATTATAATAAATGTGTTGAAAACAAAGCAACATCAAAATATGAGAGGTTCTTATATGGCAGAGGAAAAGAATAAAAAAGGAAGATTATTAGCATTACAGCAGTATATGTACCAATATACAGATGAAGATCATCCTGCAACAACCCAGGAGCTCATTGATGAGATGGGAAAACTCGGCTACATTGCTAATCGTAAAACTTTTAAGGATGACATAGATATTCTAACAAAATTTGATATAGATATTGTTACTAACGTTTCTAGAGGCAACTCTTTTTTTATGGGAGAAAGGCGTTTTGAACTTCCGGAGATTAAGCTTTTGGTTGATGCGGTTTCATCTTCAAGATTCATTAGTACAGGAAAAAGCGATGCATTGATAAAAAAGATATCTTCAATGGCAAGCGTATATCAGCAGGAACAGATTGAACCAAGAATTTTAACTGCAGACAGGATAAAGACCGATAATACGTAGTTGTACTATGTCGTGGATAAATTAATAGAAGCAGTGCAAGAGAAAAAGAAGGTTCGGAATTTATTGAGAACTAAATACACGGAAAGAAGAATGAAAATATGGTTTGGTTGATAATAGGCATTGTAGTTGTTTTTATGATTGGAATATTGTTTTTTATTCTCAACAGGACACCAAGGATGAATACAGAGGTTGCAGAGATTGCAAAAGAATATCTTGAGAAGAGTACCTCCACGGGTAAATTGTCGATTAAGATCTCGGTGTTACCTGCCTTAAAGGAGAATGAAAAAAGTGGACTGATTGAAGTTACAGACAAAAAACTATTGGCAAGAATTGATAATGTAGTACCTGGAATTGCAAATATAGCTGCAAATGCAGGTGTGGCACATCAAGCAACCCAAGTGTTGAAAGCAGGAGGGAAAATTTATCGGGCGATTCTACCTCCGGGAGTAGTATTGTGTAAATCGAAAGAAATTGAAGGCGCAGTTAGAGGTTTTGGAAGAAATGCTAAAAACATAAATGCACAAGCAAATTTTTTGCCAGTGGATGGCGTAATGAGAAAAGCGGCGGCTCTTAATGTAGCAAATGCAGCGATGAATGTTGCTTCAATGGTTGTAGGGCAATACTATATGAGTCAAATAACTACTGAATTGGAAGGAATCTCAGAGAGTATTTCTCAAATATCTGATTTCCAAGAGGCTGAATATAAAAGTCATGTTATGGCATTAGTTGCACAAGTTAATTTAATGGCAGAATTCAGCTGTGAAACGTTGGAAAATGATGAAATATGTAAAGAGGAGATTACAAAAATAACTATACTTGAAAAGGAAAGCTTGGAGTTATTGGGACAGGCAAGCATCATGATGGAAAAAATATCTTCTACAAATAACCTGGATTATGTTAGTTATGAGAGAAAGGTGAAGGAAGCCGATTCCTGGTATAAATATCAACAAATTCTAATAGAGGTTTATCAACAAATAGAAGGATTGAAATTTACTTTTCACAAGGGGATGATGTCTAGAAAACAGTGCTACGCGTTAGATTCATTATATGTAAATCAAATTGAACAGACAAAAGCAGCATTGTTAAAATGGCATTCGATTTATACAGATAAATTTGAGATTAATATTTCTGCGGAGATGAGGAGGAGAAAAGGGTTGGATAAAGCATTGCATGCACTTCCAAGTTTATTTGATGAAGAACACAAATATAAAACTATTCACAAAAATGTAGTAGAGATGATAACTAAGCAGACAACAGTGGACACTTTCAAGCAAAACAAAGAAGAAAATGATTTTTTTCAAGAAGCTATCACGATTATTGCAAAAGAAGGAAAGGTATATTATTTACCAAACAAAATAGAGAATAGAGGAGGTAATACGTAAAATTGAAAAAAGTGGCGGTTCTATTTGGAAATAATAACTATGATGTAAAAGGAATGTCTTTAGTTAGTGCTGCAAATGATGCTAACGATTTATCGACTAAATTAAAGGAATTAGATTTTGACGTTGATGTACATATAGATTACTCGCGAACTGATATGGGAAAAGCTTTAGCAGACTTTGAAAGGCAATTACCAGAATATCAAGTTGGATTATTTTTTTTCGCCGGACATGGATTTCAGATAGATGGGAATAATTATCTGGCAAATGTTGATACTTCTTTTGAGGATGATTCAAGTATAAAACACACTGCGCTTCCGCTAGATGATGCAATTCATACATTAGAAAGTAGCTCGCTTAGTATTAAAATAATAATAATTGATGCATGTAGGCGGGCGGTGTCTGGCAATATGAGAGGAATGAACTCAGGATTTGCGCCTATATTTGCACCTAAAGGGACCATCATTGCGTTTGCTACTTCACCAGGGCAAACTGCAAAAGAAACAGATAACCATGGATATTTTACATCTGCTATTCTGCAACACATAAGTACTAAAAATATTTCAATTGAAGAAATGTTTAAGAGAGTAAGAAATTCTGTATATATGATGTCTAGAGGAAATCAAGTAACATGGGAACATACATCACTTATGGGAGATTTTAAGTTCGGAGACATACCAATTAAAGTAAGTGAAGAAATCTATAGTAGATATGCGTATGCAGACAAGGACTATGAATGTGTTCCAAACAGTAAAGCATATACATGGATTACTGCAGCAAAGTCCTATAATTATAATAGTCAGAATCCTATCATTGAACAGATTAAGAGATACAAAAATGAGCTGATTAACGAGGATATTAGTGATTTGTTTGTGCTAGGAAGAAATCTTTATCAGGCATCAAACAATGCATTTTCTATATCTAATTATTTTGAAAATTTACACACAAATTTGTTGCAGTTGAATCTAAAAGTGGCGACACATATATTGAATGGAATGGCATATGAAATCTATTTTGATAGTAATGGTAGAATAAGAAAGTTTTTTAAAACATTTAGTTTTAAACCGGTTTTAGCCGAATTGATGTCAAATGAATTTGAAACATGTAGAGATTTTATTAGCAATAAATTGAAAGGATATCCTCAAAAGGTATTTTATATTCCAGGAGAAGCAACTCTTAATTTGGAAGTATATTTGCAAGCTTATACAGAAGAAGATTTAGATCATAACATGTTATGCCCTTCAAAAATTATTATGGATGGTATTAATATTATGTATAATAGGTGTGGAAATGAGTTGTTTTCAGATGGGGTTTACTTTTCTCTGATAGAAGGAAATATTAATGATTTTGTGGAACTAATTAGAGAAAAGACAGTTGCAACAAAGCGAGGCTTAAATGTTACATATATTGCAGATGATGAATTTAATCCACAGACAGATGGAATATTATATCCAAAGGTTTTTCAGTTACTAAAATATTCAAATTAATTTTTTAGAGTTGAAAAAAGAAGATAAGGGAAAACAATATTCAATAATACGGAATATTATATCAAAAACTATGTGTAAGAGTAAATTCCACTTGATATGGGGAATTTAAATTTTCACTTTACGGCGGGTTATAAAATTTGATTGAAATAATGGTATAATTATGGTATTATATGACCATAAAGAGGGGTGATAATATGCCACAGATAATTCCGATTAAAGATTTAAAGAATACTTCCGTGATTTCAGATTTATGCCATAGTACATCAGAGCCGGTTTATATTACAAAAAATGGTTATGGCGATATGGTTATTATGAGCATGGAGACCTTCGAGGGAGTATCTGCAACACTTAATATGTATCAGAGCTTAATGAATTCCGAACAACAGATTAAGGAAGGAAGAGTTCATGATGCTAGAGAATCACTTAAGTCAGTGAGGGAGAAATATGACCTATAATATTATTTCCTCTGACGAGATGGATAAACTCCTTAATCACTGCATTGGATATCTCTTGGGTAAATTCAAGAGTGAGCAGGCGGCAGAGCATTTGTTAGATGGAGTATCTGAGATATATGACAAATTGGAAAGTAACCCTAACTTGTATAGGCTAAGTGAGGATCCTTTTATGAAGGCTTTGGATTATCATGAGGCCAAGGTTCCTGGAATGGACTATACGATTATTTACAAGGTTGTTGTTGATAATGTGTCCTATACAATTATTTTGAAGGTTGTAATGGCTTGTAGGTCGATTCAAGATAATATAAATCAGGGGTGATTATCAGCACCCCAAGTAAGTATATTATAGAAGAAATGGGTTAATAATATATGTGTGATAGACTGGAATTCTTTGAAGGGTTTCAGTCTATTTTTTAAATGGGCTTTTCATATGCTTTAAATGATGATATAATATTCTAAAATGTTGATGATGATTACATTTTGATATTCCAAAATGTTGATTAGATGCATTAATTGGAATAAATTTTGTTGATTCGAGGTGCTTTATGCTAAAAAGAAAAGCGACAGCTTTTATTAAAAACTGGATTAGTACGAAGGATAAAAAAT
>CAZAAC010000033.1:0-28567 GCA_964483155.1 uncultured Lachnospiraceae bacterium
AAACCATTATTTAATTTACGCAAATGCGAATCATTTGCATTTAGAATTATAATGCTGTTATGGTCTTATGTCAATAACAACTTGAAATAAAATGGACCTATAATAATGTATTGATTTACAACATATCCCTTCAGTTTTTGCATAAAAAAAGACTGCCGCTTCTATTAACAACAATCCTTTTGATTTTGCAATATTTCTATCTATGTTCTTCTAAGTACTTTTCCATAATATCTGCCGCCATACCAACAAGCTCTGCACATGGTCTCTTTTTATAGTATTCTGCTGTCCGAAGTTCAGGCACAGGACTATCTTTACCAGCATCTAAACCCAACAACTCTCTACATATAATAGAATGATTCTTTTCTTCAAATTCTTTTGCAAGATATTGAATTCTTTTGTAATGCTCGGTTTTTGAAGTATGATCTTTTGGATCTGTATATCCATATACTATCCCAGCGACCATAAACATTCCGCTTACTGCTCCGCATACCTCCCGCAGTCTTCCCATCCCTGCCCCAAAAGAAGAACTGATTTTCAACGCCATTTCAAAATCCATATCATATTCCTCACAAAATGCCATAAACACAGATTGCGAACAATTATAACCCTCTCTAAAATATGCCATTGCAAGTTCTGAATGTGTTTTTTCTGTTATGTATAATTCTGCGTTCACTTCCACTATCTCCTCGTAATTTTCTTTTTTTAATATATCTATTTAATTATTAGCATATGCCCCTAACATATTGTATCAGAATTATTTCATCTGTCAAATATTTTATGGCAGCAGTCCTGTAGTATTTTCAATCACACAGCGTTAATACTCACTAATAAATCTACCGAGTCCCTGGATTCAAAATCTCCCATAAATCTCTTTCCTTCACGAGAGTATCAGTATCAGCATAATAGAAAATACTGCCAGCAAAGTCAGAACTTCTATCCTGCTCTTCCACCGGAGCATGTTATAGTATACATTTTTAGGCAGAAATCGAAGGTCCTCCCCTGGAACATCTATATACCCGTCCCGAGCAGACTGACGCCAGGAAAGCCCCTCCACAATCCGGTTATTTCCATTCTTGGAAACATAGACCTTCGCTCTGGTGTCTTTTAGCAAAACACTCAGATACTCCCCGTACTCCTCGCTGACTGCAATTCTCTCCCGCCGGTCCCAGTCAGTATATTTTACAACCACTTTGCTTAGTAAATGGGTATTGTCATTATGGATATTATCTGCCTCGCTCTTCACGATCTCATTCACCTGTATGCACTCTATTTCGGAAATTGTGCCATCATAACATTCAAAATGTTCCATAAGTAGCCTGCGCTCTTTTCTCAGCATGCTCACCTTCCTGATCTCCAGAATACCAAGAACAGCAATAATAAGTCCGATTGACAGTATTCCACCTACCGGTATCATAAAATCCGAAAAAGTAACTTCTTTCTCCCCCACGAAAAATAAGGTATCTTTTTGTATGGACCGTAGTAAAAAGGCACCAATGAAGAGGTCAAACCCTATTCCGCAAATCAGTTTACCATACCGATACTCGTATTCCCTTGGCCAAAGCTTCCATTCCTTTTGCACTCTCTTGCTCCTCCTCAACATTCTCTTAGACTATACTTTATATCCATTGAAACAGTCCTATCTTAGGTTTGCTAATATAAACCATTTATTTATATATATATCAGATTAATATCTAAATATCAACATCGCGAAAGAAACTCAAGACCAATCCTCCATTTATATAAAATTATAAATTCAATTAAACGGACACAAAAACCCCGGGGCAATTTATATGCCCGGGGCTTTGATATGTTGATTAATATGTACACTATGGCAGTTTGTATGACAAAATGAATGGTATCTGCCTCGTATGTAATGTTTAAGTTATTTGCCTGCCACTTTATAGCATCTTAAAGAAATTTTACGCTAACTAACAAATCACTTCCTTCTATTGGCAATTCGATATATTTTGTGGCATGGGCTGTTTACCATCAATATCTTTGTATCCATAATCTAATGCGACTTGAGCCGCAATTTGTATTGTTCCACTCTTTTTCATAACATCTGGATTAGTAGCTAATGCAATGATTGCTAATCCAATGAATTCCGTTGATTCTGAATTCGTTAAATCGAAGAATTCGGATGCCTTATTTACCAGCTCAGTTCGAACAAGTCCTGGATATATAGTTATAACACTAATATTATACTCTCTCAATTCATAAGCCATCGTCTCCGTCATTTTGTTGGTTGCTGACTTTGCCATACCATAAGCCACTCCCTTGTTATCTTTTTGGGCCGCCCAGTAAGATAAATTAATTATAAGTCCATTCCCCTGCGGAATCATGATTGGTATCGTTTCACAAGTTGTTACATAATGTGCCCTTACACCAGATTCAAACATCCTGTCAAAACGACTAATTGGAGCTGTCCAAAATCCTTTTTCGTTCCAAAACTCAGTTCCATCATTAAAATACTCATAGCCACCCCATACATTATTTACCAATATATCTATCTTTCCTTGTTCTGAGAGCATCCGTTTAATAACCAATTTAGTCTGGCTATCATCAGTATGGTCACATCGAATACCATAACCTATGCCACCCCTTAACGCTATTTCCTGTTCAGTTTTACTGATTGAACCATCTAGTTTAACTACTCCTTGATGCTCGATTTCAGTTCTTCCCGTAAAATAAACAATTGCTCTTTGTATGCTCTGAATGACTTCCATTGCTCTCACCTCGTAAGTTAATTGTAAGGTATTCTTTGTTTCCATTCCTATCCTAGATTGCTCATCTTTGTCAGCTTTTCTCAAAACCGTCCCGTGTATACTATTGTCCTTTTTTCCCACTAATCATCAACCAAATTATTACTGGTGCCCCAAAAATTGCTGTCACAGTTCCAACTGACAATTCTGTAGGTGAAAATACTGTGCGTGCTATCAAATCGCATAATGTACAGAAAACACTTCCGCACAAAAAAGTTGCTGGAATTATGATTATTGGCTTTGAAGTGTTCATCATCATCTTAGTAATATGGGGAACCGCTATTCCTACAAACCCTATCGGTCCAGCGAACGCCGTCACAGTTGCCGCTAAAAGACTTGCAAATAATATGAGAAGTATTCTGAACAGCTTGATATTAATTCCCATGCTTTTAGCATAGCCTTCTCCTAGCTGGTACGCTTCAATTGGTTTAGATAACATAAGCACGGCGAAATTTGAAACAAAAATAACAATTGTCATCACTTTGATATCCGACCATGATGTGCTTGAAAAACTCCCCATAGCCCAAGTTGTCAGGTTTGCAATATCACTTTCCTTGGCAAAGGTTATAAAAATATCCGTAATTCCAGAGCATATATATCCAATCATTACACCTACAACTAAAAGCATTGACATATTTCTAACTATTCCAGCTGCAATCAAAACAAACGCCATAGATAATAATGCTCCAACAAAAGCTGCCAAAACTAAAATATAAGATGGTACAGCATTAAAATATTGTAACATAATAATCATCACAAATCCTACAACCATTTTAGCACCTGAAGATAAGCCAAGAACAAAAGGACCCGCGATTGGGTTTCTAAAAAAGATTTGTAATAAAAAACCTGATACGGATAATGCTCCTCCCAGGATTGCCGCTGTAATAAATCGTGGCAGTCTTATCTTCCAGATTACATTGCTCTCCATTGCATTTTCCTGCGCCTTCAGAATGATTATTTTGAATATTTCTTTCGGCAAAACATCTACTGTTCCAGTATTTATATTCATTACAAAAGCCAAAACAAATGCAATTATCAATAAGACAAATACCATCTGAAAACGTGCTTTTGTTTTTATTCTCTCGGTTTTCACATCTGTCTCCAATCTTCTCGAATCACATCTCCCTGTATGTGGGGATTCTTTTGAAAATACTATAGTGGACTTTTAAATTATTATTTATTGTACTTTATAAAAATGTTTTAATTCAGTAAGTGTTGTATCTCTTGTAGTAATAATAGTATTAATTTCTCCTACCATACTTCCAAGCTCATTTGTTTCTTGGTAAAGGTTTTGGTTTGTGCACCATACATTTCCACCCTTTACTGCTTTAAAATCAGCAAACAGTTCATTCAGTTCCACCAGTTGATTGATTGATTCCATAGTTCCTGTGATAGCACTATTGTATATAATATAGTCAGCATCCTTTGCGGTCGCATAAAAATCTTCCATCGGCATTGTTGTTGTAGACCTGACTGTATCCACTCCTAAATTATCAAAAATATAGTTTCCACCTGCCATATTAATCATTTTTGCAACGTAATCATTTGTATTTCTTGCTGAAACGCTACCGTTAGAAGTAACATAGAAAAATGTTACCGTTTTTCCTGTATTTTTATTACTTGACAACTTATCAATGATCACAGCCTGTTCATTAAATAATCTCTCTGCAACTGCTTCTTTATCTACAAGCACAGAATAAAGTTTAATCCATTCCATACGACCGAGCGGATGAGATTCATAACTGGACTCATCAATTAATACTGTTAATCCAAGTTCCTCTAGTTTTTCTATGATTTCAGGTGAATGATTAATCATTTCAGACTGAATGGTTAAATTACATTTTTCATTGGTAATCAATTCATAATCCGGTGCGCTATATTTTCCGGCATATAAAATATTTCCTGCTTTCATAGCATCAGCAGCCTTTTCAATATACCAATTGTCAGCATCTATTCCTGATAGTCTGATAACTTCAAGTGCATCAAGTGCAACGAAATGTGACATGGTTGCTGATGCTACCAGATAAATTTTTGAAATAGGCTGTTGTAAGACAGATATGTCATCTCCCAATCCTTTGGGAACCTTCATATCTTCTGGAACTACAAGAAAATGGCTTTCATTTGAAAGAGTAATTAATGCATATCCGCCCATGTAATAATCAACACTGAAGTTATTTGCATACTTAAGTTCCATACTATAATCATATGTCAAGTTTCCTAAAGCTGGTGCATTATTAATACTCTTATCTGAATTATCTTTATTTGAATTCATTGTCGAACAACCTGCCAATAGTGATATAAATACCGTCAATATTAATAGCAGTGTCTTTTTCATCTTAATACTCCTTTTTATCTTATAGTGTATATGAAATATTGATAAAACTCATTGCTTCGCTTTCAAAATAAACTGAACATTCTTATATATAGGTATATTCAACTTTTCTGCTTCTTCAAGCAATTTACCATTTGCACTGTTAAATTCTCCAATCTGAGTACCTGCATCAATAACATATTTTGAATTTATAAGTCCTTCGTATGCTTGCTTATAAAGATAGTCCGAGATATGGGAAAATGCTTTTTCCGCAAAAACTTCACTTCCCAGAGCTACTGCGACCTGATAGTCAACGTCATTTTCATATAGTATTCCTGTGCGAAAAGGAATACCTTCCTTCTGTAGTACTCTGTACAAGGGTATTCCGCAACCATTTCCGGCAATAATAAAGATTTCAGGCTTTCCTTCGTTGCATGGTAGTTCAATACTGCCAAACAGCATATTATATCTGCCTCTTTCCAGGTCATAAAGCTCCTCTATAATACTTTCTTTAAAAATCTTTTCGGGTGGGCCATACTGCATAATAGTATCACCCTTTACACAAATAACCATGTCTGAAATTTTAGGGGCAAGATCTATTTCATGTAGTGACATGATAACTGCAATATTTTTTTCTTTTACCATTTTTTGAAGTATTTCTAGAAGTTCTATTTTATGATGGATATCAAGAAATGACGTAGGCTCGTCTAGAACAAGTATCTCCGGTTGCTGGCAGATGGCTCTCGCTAACATTACGCGTTGGCGCTGTCCATCACTCAATGTATTGAAATCTCTGTCTCTTAAATCCCATGCATTAACTATTTCAAGTGAATCTTTCACTATTCTTCTATCTTCTTCAGTTAGCGTTCCAAAATTATTTGTATAAGGATACCTTCCCAATCCAACGATATCCTCACAAGTCATGTATTCAGGACAAATACGTTCGGTAAGAACAACCGAAAGCTTTTCTGAAATCTTCTTATTAGACATAGAATTTATTTCATTTTGCCCGATGTAAACTGTTCCCGCTATTTTTTCCAGATATTTTGATATTGTTTTTAAAATTGTTGACTTTCCTGATCCGTTGGGACCTATTAATGTTGTTATCTGTCCCTTTTCTAAATGTATATTTATGTTGTGTATGAGAACTTTTCCATTATATCCGACATCTAAATTCTTCGTTTCAAAATTCATATGGTATACCCCAATTCAATTATAAGTTTTTAAGCTTTGCCTGCTTCTATAGTTTCATCCACCATATATAATAATGCATTACATATTGCTGCAGCCACATTGCTACCTCCTTTTCTTCCCCGTGCAACGATATATGGCACTTCTGATTTGATGATTAATTCTTTTGATTGCACCACATTAACAAAGCCGACAGGCACACCAATTACCAGCGCCGGATTTATTGTACATTCATCAATCAGCTCATAAAGACGCACCAAAGCAGTAGGCGCATTCCCAATTGCAAAAATAACCTCTTTATCAAGTAATGCTGCTTTATCTATGCTTGCAGTCGCTCGAGTACTACCATTCATTTTTGCAATTTGGGCAACTTCCTCATCTGCCATAAAACAAAAGACCTCTCCTCCGTATTTTGCTAGGACTTTTTTATTTATACCTGCTTTTCCCATCTCCGTATCGGTAACAATACAAGCTCCCCTTTTAATTGCAGATAAAGCTTGTTCTACTACATTTTCAGAAAACACCAACGAATCTACGTACTCAAAATCCGCAGAGGTATGAATTACTCGTTTAATAATGGGAGCTTTGTCTGGGTCAAGAATTCTGCCGTGCAGTTCCTGTTCAATAATCTCGAAGCTCCTCTTTTCTATCTCAACTGGCAGTACATTTTCCAAATCGATTTTCATTGTATCTCCTTTTCATTCGGGTTTATATTCCCCTTTCAATCATTTCATATATCTTTTTCATATCCAAATGTTCTCGCAAAATATCCGCAAGTATGTCATACTGTGTCTCTTTATATTTCTGATAATCCATAACAGCTATCTGATCCATATGAATTCCTTTTCTCTTTGCAAGACACCCAATCAGTGTTTTTGCTACTTCTTCTTTGTCAAAAATACCATGCACATAGGATCCGTAAACATTGCCTGAAAACGAACCCTCTCTCACCGATTCTCTCTCATCTGTTTTTTGCAGTAAAGTTAGGCATGGGAATCCATCTTCTAACTTGGAAATTCCCATATGAATCTCATAACCTTCCAGATTAACGCCACTTAGTTCTTTCAAAACCCCATCTACTTCACCAAATATACCTGTAACCCTAGTCCTTGTTTTATCACCTTGAAAAATAGTTTCCATTGGAAATATTCCAATTCCGTTTAACGTTCCGCCTTCTTCAACCCCTAGTGGATCTGTAATTACTCTCCCTAACATTTGAAAACCACCACATACGCCAAAAATAACTTTTCCAGCTTTTTCAGCTTTCAGAATTGCTGCCTCTAGTCCTGATTGCCTTAGCCATAACAAATCCTTCATCGTGTTCTTTGTACCCGGTATAATAATCATATCTGGATTATTTAATTCCGAAACAGATTTTATATATCGAAGTGATACCCCCTCAATACTTTCTAGGATATTAAAGTCCGTAAAATTCGATATGCGTGGAAGTCTTACTACGGCAATATCAATCAGATCAACTTGTCTTTGTTCAATCATTCGTTCCGATAAACTATCTTCATCTTCAATATCAATAGTCATATATGGTGTCACACCAATAACAGGTATTTTCAATCTCTTCTCTAACATGATAACTCCCGGATCCAAAATAGTCTTGTCTCCCCGAAACTTATTGATAATCAGCCCTTTCACCATGCTTTTTTCATCTTCTTCGAGCAGTTCTATCGTACCAACCAATTGCGCAAATACGCCTCCCCGATCAATATCTCCGACGATTAGCACCGGCGACTTTGCCATTTTTGCCATCCCCATATTAACAATATCTTCTGATTTCAGGTTGATTTCGGCAGGGCTGCCTGCTCCCTCTATGACAATCATGTCATAATCCTCTTCTAATTTCTGATAGGCTCTCTTAATATACGGTATCAGCGTCTTTTTATATTTGAAGTAATCTCTGGCATTCATATTTCCCAGTACTTCTCCATTTACAATCACCTGAGAGCCAATATCATTGGTAGGTTTTAATAATATGGGATTCATAGATACGGACGGCTTTATACCAGCTGCTTCTGCCTGCATGACCTGCGCTCTGCCCATCTCAAGTCCTTCCTCTGTAATATAGGAATTAAGTGCCATATTTTGAGACTTAAATGGTGCAGTTTTATACCCATCCTGTTTGAATATCCGGCATAGCCCTGCCACTATCAGACTTTTCCCAGCATTGGACATAGTTCCTTGTATCATGATTGACTTCGACATCGCTTATCACACCTTTCTTGCGTATTATTATGCTACTATTCTGAAGTAAGAGAATCCACCAATATATTCGAAAGCAATTCAATCAGCTTTACATTTTCTGAATGCATTTTTACCACAATACGATAGTATCCATCTGTGAGCCCCATATAATTACTACAATCACGTATCAGAACTCCTTGCTCAAGGCATTTTTCATACAGGCTTACCTTAGCTCTAAAAAATATGTAATTTGCTTTTGAATCGTATACTTTGAAATTCAGCAGACAAAGCTGCTGTATTAAATAATTCTTCTCCCTTTCTATCATTTCCAGAGACTTATTTACATACTCGCTCTCTCTCAATGCTGCAATCCCGGCCATCTGCGCTGGAATCGATATGTTCCATGGCTGCTGCGTATTCTTCATTCTATTTAATAGCAGGGTATTTCCACAAAATCCATAACCCAATCGAAGTCCCGGAATAGCATATAATTTCGTAAGCGTCTTTAAAACAAATAAATTTCCAGACTCCATACAATACTCTTTTAAGGACTCTTCTTTTCCATGAGGGACAAAATCCATAAAGCATTCGTCTACCACCAGGAGACAATTACTAGCCTCACACTTTTGTAAAATTTGATCCATTAATGGTTTTTTTATCAATACACCCGTTGGATTATTGGGATTGCACAAAAAAACAATATCAATATCTTCTGTTATCAATTCTATAAAATCCGAATATAAGTGAAACCCATTTTTATCTAATAACTGATGATATCTGATTTCGCAATCCACACTTAGAAGTGCTTGCTCGTATTCATGGAATGTCGGAGTCAAGAGTAATGCTTTCTTAGGCTTAGTTGTTAAAACAAGTGAAAAAATCAAATCTGCCGCACCATTACCACAGATAATCATATCTTTTGAAATATTTTCACCTTTAGAAATTCCTTCTCTTAATTCATCACATTCTGTGTCTGGATAATTACAAGAAAGATCTATTCCTCTTTTTGCAGCCTGAAGTACTCCCTCAGGAATTCCCATTAGATTAACATTGGAAGAAAAGTCCATTTCTATTCTATTTCGATAAATATCTCCACCATGCTGATACATACTATCCTTTCCTCTTTTCTTCTTCATATGCGATGTTAATGTTACATAATCCAAAATAAGAATGCGAATTTTATCACTCCAAATAGAAGAATGCCTAAGCATGCTGTCTGATACAATAACAGGTTCGCTCTTTTAATATCCTCGCATGCAACAAACCTAATATCATCACCTATAGTCTTTTTCGAGTAGAGTTTTCCAAAGTAATATGCATCACCTGCCAGCTTCACTTCAAATGCTCCCGCCACTACAGATTCAGTATGCGCAGAATTTGGACTTGTATGGTTATAACGGTCTCTCTTATAAATCTTCCATGCATTTTTTGTATTAAGTTTTGAAAAAATTGTACTAATAATCATCAGATATGCTGAAACTCTTGCCGGTATATAGTTCAGCACATCATCAAACCTTGCCGCAAATTTTCCGAAATATACGTATTTTTCATCTCTATACCCAACCATGGAGTCCATGGTATTGACTGCTTTATAAAAAAATCCACCACTAGCACCTGCTATTAGCATAAATAATATAGGTGCCATACTACCATCCGATGTGTTCTCTGCAACGGTTTCGACTGTTGCTTTCACGATTTCTGCCTCAGACAAATTTGCTGTATCCCTTCCAACAATCATGGAGACAGCTTGTCTGCCTTCTTCAATATCTCCTTTTGAAAGTGCTTCATATACCTTCATACTTTCATCCTTTAAAGATTTCGTAGCCAGAAGCTGATAGCACATAATACTCTCAACAATTACTCCTACATATGGATTCCAGTGATACAATAACCCAAGAAGCAATACTGGTATTCCTGTTGATAAAGCCACAACAATTATAACAAGAAATATACCAGCAATGAGTTCTCCTCTTGTGGTCGCTGGAAATATTCTACGTAAGATTTTTTCCGCAAACGCTATTAGGTTGCCAATCAAACGAATTGGATGCCACAAGAAATAGGGATCGCCAAATATTAAATCAAGAACAAACCCAATCAATAAGGCAATTAGTGAATAGTACATATTTCAGACAGCCTCCTATCACTTGGTTTCATAACTGCGGTATACCCCATTCCATTCCCCACCTGCCAATGAAAATAACTTTCATTAGGATAGGAATACTTGTCTAGAATGCTCATGATGGTTCCACCATGCGCAACTATTCCAACTGATTCATATCCTCTAGACAAGCATAAATCAATCATTTCATCAAAAGCACTTATGCTTCTATCTTCAAATTGCAAGATATCTTCCCCGTTCGGAAATGGTAGTGTTCCTCCACTATTAATCCATTCTTGATATGTAGGATTATTACTTAGCTCATTATCATTCTTATTTTCAAAATCACCGAAGTCGCATTCCCTAAATCCGTTATACAATACTGGAATATGATTTGGATAAATGAGCTTTGCAGTTTCTATGCACCGTATCATTGGACTTGCGAACACAGCCTCGACCTCTGGATACTGAATACTCTGCGCCATTATTTTTCCTTCTTCGCAAAGAGGTTCATCTGTAATACCGATGTACTTTTTTTTCAAATTTCCCTGTGTTGCAAAATGGCGTATTAAAGTCACTTTAAGCATGTTTGATCACCATCCCAATTCCACATACAACACGATGTACTTCTGTGGCATCTTTTGCCAATCTGCAGGAAATACGTCCCGTTGTTTCCCTATACACCCGATCGAAAGCATCTATAGGAACAATCCCACACCCAAGTTCATTCATAACGATAATGATGTCTGGATTTTCCTGAATGATTTGCTCTACTAATACTGCAACATCTTTTTTCTCTAATAACATGCGCTTTACCCAGAGATGAAAATGAGTTACCAGCGGTTTTTCTAACAAGTCTTGAAAATCACAGTTTTCGCCGTCTATAATATCATCAAAAGAAATCTGTTTTTTAGTAAGCACATATTCCAGCTTTCCCTGATATGCGCCACCGGATATTAACCACATAATTTTCCTCCAATCATTACGCAGATTGCCATAGTCAACTCACAGACCTGCAAAAAGTATCCTGCTATATCTCCTGTAATCCCACCAAATTCCTTTATCGCCATGTGTCTACAATACACAAAAACTACCAGCGCACTCACGAAACAAGCAGTACCCAGATACGTATTTATAACTATCATTCCTATTACGCATGTAACAATAAAAAATAGCATTGTAATACGTGTTACTTTTTTCTTTGCCTGATTGGAAAAGGTAGCTACCAATCCGCTGTTTTTTGCCAAAGGAAGTGTTACAACTGCCAACCCTGAAAGCGCTCTGGATAAAATAAAGCTAATCGCCATTATTAGAATATTGGATGATTTCATATCATACCAAATACCAAACGTCAGAAAGAAATATCCCACACAAGCAATAACTGCAAATGCGCCAGTGTGTGGATCTTTCAGAATCTCAAGCTTCTTTTCAGCGGATTGATATGATTTCAAAGCATCCGTAGTATCTAAAAAGCCATCTATATGTATCCCACCAGTTATCACAATCGGAATGAATACCATAATAATTGTCTGAAGCACATGTCTTATGGAAAGCACATTTCCTATGTAGTCCCAGCCAATTATAATCGCTCCTATTACAGCTCCTATCAGCGGAAAGAAGCAAATGACATATTTCATATTATCTTCATCCCACGAAGCTTTAGGCATGGGAACTTTTGAATACATTGAGAATGCAATGATAAAACTATTAATAATAGATTTCATCTATATTCCTTCCTGATCAGATACTGTCGCTAATATTTTTAATTTCAACAGGTACCCCATGAACAACTTCTATGACTCTATCAGCCATCTGACATAGCCACCTGTTTATTTCGCCTAACAACTTCATGTACCTCGTTGTTTCTTCATCATACTGAAAACCATCATCAAATATATTATTTGTAACAATCAGCAAATTATCGGTCTGTTCTGCCAACTGATTCACTCCCTTTATTATGGCAACTAAGGTATTCTCTTTTGTGCCGTCTTCTGAGAACATTTCATTTGCAACTAAATTTGACATGCATTCCAAAAGTGCTGTTGTATTCTTTGCCACTTTCACATTATCTAGTCCTGTATAACACTCGATTGTTCTAAAGTTCTTACTTTGACGCATCAATTGGTGTCGGTTCACCCTCACTTTGGATTCTTCATCAAAAGGTTGCATCGTGGCTATGTATACCAGTTCTCCACGATGCAACTGCAATGCAGTATTTTCAGCAAATTCAGATTTTCCGCTTCCGCTACCACCTATTAAAACAACAATCATAAAATCTCCAATCTATCGTCACTCGCAAATATCAGTACAGTATAATTTACTGTAGAAATCTCTTGTTTTTTCATTTTACAAAGGTATGTAGGCATCCATGTCAATTTGTTCAAATGTACTCATACTAGAGTAAACTGCCAATCCCATATCCAAAAGTGGAAATAGAGAAACAGCCCCTGTTCCTTCTCCCAGGCACATATCACAGGTAATATAAGGCCCTACCCCTAAAGCATCCAGTATCATTTCACCTGCCATTTCTTTAGATACATGCGATGGCAACAGATATCCACTAATTTTAGGATTAAAACGTGTAGCAATCAATGCTGCCACCGTTGAAATAAATCCATCCATAACAATCGGAATATGTGCTACAGCACCTCCGATGTAGAGGCCTACCATTCCTGCAATATCGTAACCTCCAACTTTTGAAATAACATCAATCAAATCTTCTTTGATTGGGTGGTGTTTTTTAATTGCCTGTTTTATGACCTCGATTTTTCTGTTAATCCCTTCGTTTGATAATCCAGCTCCTCTACCTGTTACCGTTTCTACTGGCACCTCTAATAGAACAGATACAACTGCACTGCTCGTTGTCGTATTACCAATCCCCATTTCCCCAGTAGCAATAATCTGATATCCCTTTTCTTTTAATTCAAAAACCGTATTGATTCCTACTTCTATAATTTCTATTGCTTGCTCTCTCGTCATTGCAGGTTCATGCAACATATTTTTTGTTCCATAAGCTACCTTCTTCTTCAGAACCTTTGTATCTACTTTTATTCCAACATCTATTGGATAAACATCAACACCAGCATGTTTTGCCATAATGCATACACAGGAATTCATATCGAGAAAATTTTCAGAAACAATTGCTGTAACTTCACTCCCCACCTGCGTTACCCCCTCTGCCACAACTCCATTGTCTGCACACATTATAACTAGCGCCTTTTTATCAATGCATACCTGATGATTGCCTGTTATGCCTGCAATTTGTGCAATACCGTCTTCAAGCTTACCTAGACTGTGCAATGGCTTTGCAATACTATTCCACCGGGTTATACATTGATTTTTTGCCATTTCATCTATCGATTCTATTTTTTTTAATGCCTCATCTATTTTCATTTCTCATTTTCCAATCTAAACATGTGCTAAGGAAACGAAATGGGACGCTCATATTGGAATAATAATAAAGATGTGGAAATCCAACTGCCATATTTTCATTTCCATGAATACAGTTCCATTGTGTCTTACGTAATGACTTTGAGGCTGTAAAACTATCTCCACAGGCATTACTATCAAAATAGTGAAATTCATGTGCTGCAATACTTTCCCCAGCTTTAGCCACCATTTGATCCTGGTTCGATTTTAACGTAATATAACCAAACCTATTTGATTTATTGGTTTTATAAACTTCACCAGCAATGCTTCCAACCATGGGATAACTCTGTCCAGAAATATCCTCCATCTGGCTGTGGAGATACATAAAACCTCCACACTCAGCAAGACAGGGGATTTTTTTGTTCAATGCAGTATAAATACTTGCCCTCATGCTTTCATTTGCACTCAGTTTTTTTGCAACTAATTCTGGATAACCACCGCCAAGAAGAATTCCATCCGCATCTTTTGGTAACTCTTTATCATGTAATGGTGAGAATGCAATCAGCATAGCTCCCATATCTTGCAGTAACTCCAGATTATCCTGATAGTAAAAACAGAATGCCTCGTCCTTTGCAACCGCAATTCTTACTTCCCCGTTTAGTTTTGGTATATCAGGTGTCTCATAATAAAGTTCTCCCGATTTTTCTGCTATTTCTAATATTTCATCCAATTCAATGGTTTCCTCAAAAACATCTGCAAGTCTATTCAATTTGCTGTGAAAGTCTTCTATCTCTTCTGGCATGACTAATCCTAAATGTCTACTTGAAATCATTAGTTCCTTAACAAAAGGTACATATCCAAAAACTTTAATTCCAAGCTCTTTTTCTAACTGTTCTTTCATGATAGAATATAGACTTTTTGACATTTGATTTAAGATAACTCCAATAATATTACTGTCACTTCGATATTGTAAAAACCCTTGTATAAAAGGAATAATCGAAAGACTCATCCCCTTACAATTAATAACCAGAATGGTAGGGGTATCTGTTATTCTAGCTAGCTCATAGGATGATCCAGTTGTAGATATTCCACCTGCACCGTCATAAAAGCCCATAACTCCTTCCATAACTGATATCTCAGTATCCTTTGCTGTTTTACCAAAAAGATATTTTATGGTATCTTCATCACTAAAGAAGGTATCCAGATTTTTAGATTTTGCCCCTATCACCTTTGAATGAAACAACGGATCAATATAATCCGGTCCACATTTAAAAGATGCAACCCTTAATCCTCTATTCACAAAAGCCTGCAAAATCCCACAGGTAATCATAGTTTTGCCGCTCCCACTAGAAGGCGCACCAATCATTATTCTAGGCAATCGCATATTTTCTTCCCCTTTGAAGTGTAAAAATTGCTTTCTGTATTCACGCTATTTACCAGTACACGAGATAATATACACTGGGTTTTGACCCATCATCATATGATAATCATCAATTGTCTGTGATTTCGAAATCGAAATCTGTACCACTTCTGCCTCAGTAACTTCAAGATTTTTCACACAGTGAAGTGCCTCTGAAATTGTTTCCAACGTTATTGCATTGATTACCATCCGAACTTTAGGATTTTTATTAAGGAGCAACATCATAATATCTTTCAGATTACCGGAACTTCCACCAATAAACGCGTGTGTAGGCGCAGGTAATTGTTCCATGGCCTTTGGTGCAGCGCCTTCTATAACAACCAGATTATCTGTACCAAACTTCTTTTTATTTTCCTCAATCAAAGCAATCGCTTCTGACTTCTTTTCAATGGCATAGACTGTACCATCAATTGCCTGCAATGCCATTTCAACTGAAACAGAACCAGTCCCTGCTCCTATGTCATAAATAATTGCATCCTTATTTAACCTCAACTTGGAAATAGATATACTTCGAATTTCCTCCTTCGACATAGGTACTTTACCCCTGATAAAATTATCATCAGAAATCCCATGTGTTATCACTGAATGCTTTGCATCTGTATTTTCAATTAACATAGCACATGGTTCTATAAATGAGTGGTTCATCAACTGAGATGGACTCCCTTTCGTAATCTTCTCATTCTCATATGACAACTGCTCTCCAAGATAGACAACTACATCACCCAATCCATAATAAATAAGCTTCTGACATAGGCTTCCGACACAATCTTGTCCTCCCAATAAAGAAAATACTTTTTGATTAGTTTTTACTGCACCAATCAGATTTTCAAATCTCCCATGATTGCTAATAAATTTTACATCCTGCCATGTCATCTTTATTTTTGAGCACAGATAAACAACAGATGAAATCCCTGGCAACAACTCAAGTTTATAATCTTTAAGCGTTTCCATTATTTTGGCTGCACCACTATAAAATCCGATGTCTCCAGATAATGCAACAACAATATTCCCGTATTCAGCATGACTGTCAATGAATTCTTTAATATCTTCTGGGCGATATGAAGTAAACTCTGGTTTATGAAACCCAGTCAGGGACTCTAACATACGTTTTGCCCCAATAATTACATCCGCATGTTCACAGGCTTTTCTACCTTCTATCGTCATATTATCAATGGTGCCCATTCCGATTCCAAGCAATGTGATTTTTTTTCTGCTCTTGATATGAAACCGCTCACCAAGTATACGTAAGCACTCTTCAAATGCAACTCCTTCTTCTTGACACGGTCTACCAATCACAATGGTTTTTACGCCTGCTTTGCTTGCAGCATTAAGTTTTTCCATGAATCCACCAGCATGACCCGATTCCTTGGTTATCAGGTATTTTGCATCTATTTGTTTTAACATAGCATAGTTTAGTTCTTCGCTAAATGGTCCTTGCATACAGATAAGATTTCTACCCTCAAATCCCAGTTGCTGACACGCATTCACAACAGTTGCTGTTGACAAAACTCTTGCAAAGAGGCGTTTGTTATAATTCGGTATTTCTGTAAATTTATCCAATTCTTTACTCCCTGTGGTAAGAAGTACGTTTCCTTCCGTGTTTTTCAGAAGCTGAACAGCCTCTTCCACAGAATCCAGATAAGAACAATGATCTGCTTGATCCTGCATGCTTCCTCTAAGCATTCTCATATATTCTTTCCCTGTTTCTAAACAAGCCTGTTTTATATTTTGTGAAACCAAAACCGCATACGGATGGGTTGCATCTATAACAAGAGATATTCCTTGCTGGACAAAGATAGTTCTCATTTCTTCCATTGAAAGACGCTTTGATGTTATTGTGATCTCATTCCCCTTTGGTAGAAGTTTTTCACCATAATCCGTTGCAACACAAACATGAACTGCAATGCCAGCCCTGACAAGATATTCTGTAATTCTTCTTCCTTCCACTGTACCAGCAAAAACAAGGACCTTGCTCATAATCCGCCTCCTTCCCTTAGTTTCTGTCTCTGTTATTTTATAATTGATAACCTCTTGGGGTTATCATTCGTTTATTGATGATTTTCGTTTGAGAATTGCCTATAAAAATGGTTGTAAACATATCAACTTTTGTTACTCTTAAATCCTCTAATGTCATGACGCAACATGATTCTCCATCACGTCCTATATTACCTGCAATACCACAGACAGTCTCTGGTTCCTTGTATTTCAAAAGAATATCACAAGCTTTCTGTAAATAATCAAAGCGTTTTTTACTGGATGGATTGTATAAACAAACCACAAAATCCTCTTTCGCTGCACATTCTAATCTACTTTCAATCTTTTCCCATGGAGTCAGTAGGTCACTAAGACTTATTACAACAAAATCATGCATAATTGGTGCGCCAAGAATTGCTCCTCCAGCAAGTGCCGCAGTAACTCCTGCTATAATTTCAATACTCGTTTCTGGGTACCGTTCTCCAAGTTCCAGCATAAGTCCCGACATTCCGTAGACACCTGCATCTCCGCTACAAATCATAGAAACTGTTTTCCCTTTATTAGCCTCTTCGAAAGCAAGTATGCATCGATCCACTTCCTTTTTCATTGGCGTCATTAAAAACTCCTTCTCTGAAAAATGGGTCTTGACCAAATCAACATATACCGTATAGCCAACGATAACATCGCTGTTTTGAAGTGCCTTCACTGCTTTTATAGTCATTTGTTCATACTCGCCTGGGCCGATGCCCACAACATATATTTTATTCAAAATATTACACTCCAGTCTTGTTTTGCTATGCAAACAGTTACTCCGTTTTTTGCATATTTTTTCTGTACTATGATTCCATTTCCACTACTTAGCATTGCCGCTCTTTCACACACATTTCCAACACCTGCCACAGACTTAACATAATCCGATTCACTATAGACTCCCTGTACCTTTTCCATTATTTCTGCTGGATAA
Organism: uncultured Lachnospiraceae bacterium; assembly: GCA_964483155.1. Taxonomy (GTDB): domain Bacteria; phylum Bacillota; class Clostridia; order Lachnospirales; family Lachnospiraceae; genus JAAYYM01. Next base: position 18,286 of record CAZAAC010000033.1, read on the forward strand.
GTAATCAATTTCAGATTTACTCTGTCGCAAAACTCTAATAGTCCCGCTTCCTCTTTTTTTAAATCGATCGATGCTACATTTGAAATGGAATGAAGAGAAATCTGATTCAGCTCCAATACTTCTAAAACGACATTTTCAATTTCATCTGCTGTTTTCCCTTTTCTACAACCAATTCCCAAAGTGATAATTTTAGGAATAAGAAGTAACGTATTTTCAAATAGTTCTTTCTTTTCGTTTAAAGAAATACAAATTCCATAGTTACAGTCCTTCTGATCCGTTATGTTATCCGGAAGGGAACCACTTACCGGAAATTCACTGGCAAAACTAACTTGGTTTCCATTCAATATTGTTGCCGATATTGCTTTTGCATAATCCATTCTTGAAATGTATAAATTATTTTTCTTAGCGAATAAATCAACTGCAAACATTTGATTTATATCCGTCGCTGTTGTTATCACTGGAATAGCACCTAAATGATTCGCTATTTTATATGCCAACTCATTTGCACCCCCAATGTGACCTGAAAGAAGGGGTATCACAAACTTTCCTTTTTCATCAATTACAAGAACTGCCGGATCCGTACGTTTATCTTTGATAAATGGAGCAATTGCTCTCACTGCTATACCTACAGCGCCAACAAAAATAATTCCATCTGCTTTTTCAAACTGCTCGTTTGTCCACGCTTCCAAAGGTATCTTGATAGATTCCGCTTCTAGTCCTTTTGCATACTCGCCCATAGTAAATGCGCTTGCATCATAATCCTGGTCGCTAAGAAATGCTAAAAGAATACGCCCCAGGTTTGCACCATTTTGTGTGAAGCTGATCAAACTGATATTCATACCCACTGCGCCTCCCTTTTAAGTGTATTAACATGTTATTTACTTGCTGTCCTGAATTCGGTGGAAAATGAGGGATTGTAGAGTTCCGAACGACTATATTTACTATGGGATACGACATCTCCCACAATAATCAAAGCTGTTTTCATCATCTTATTCTCCTCTGCTGTTTGCGCAAGCGTATCAATCGTGCAAATATATTTCTTTTCCTCTTTCCATGTTGCTTTGTACACAATTGCAGCCGGCGTATTTTTATCATATCCACCCAGGATAAGCTGCTCCGATAACTGTTTTAGCATTCCCGTGCTAAGGAAAATCACCATGGTTGCTTGATGGACTGCAAAAGAAGCTATCGTTTCTTTCTCCGGAACTGACGTTCTTCCTGCCATCCTGGTAATAATTACACTTTGGGATACATCTGGTAATGTATATTCCAGATTCAAAGCAGAAGCTGCACCACAAAATGAACTAACCCCGGGGCATACTTCATAAGCAATGTTTTTTTCGTCCAGCAGATCCATCTGTTCTCGGATTGCACCATACAAACATGGATCTCCCGTATGAAGTCTGACTATTGTTTCTCTTTTTTCTTCTCCCTTAAGGATAACCTCTATTACTTCTTCCAAAGTCATGGTTGCACTATTAAAGACTTTGCAATCTGATTTCCTTACCTCAAGGAGTTCTGGATTCACCAGTGAGCCTGCGTATATGATTATATCTGCTTTCTCTAAGAGCTTTTGCCCACGAACCGTAATTAAATCAACTGCCCCTGAGCCAGCACCGACAAAATGTACCATCTAATCCTCCTTCACTATGATTAAGGAATAATAACCTGCGTTTTCCTTTATTTCATCCAGACTACGGTATATCTTTTCATTTTTCATTCCACAATTTTCAACCATTGATACCTTACAGTCCTTTGTCTTTAGATATTCTATGACTGCACTTATTTTTTTTCCTGATTTCATCAACACTTTGGTACCTGAAAGAGCTATCATATCTTCGATATCATATGAGGAAGGAATCACATGTAACTGCTCGTTTTTTTCTACAAGTCCCATATTTAGTTTGGCAGCTACCGCACAGAAGGATGGAATTCCACTTATTATTTCTGCTTCATATCCACATTTAACAATTCGCTTATGTAAATAAATATAGGTAGAATAAATTGTAGGGTCTCCCAACGTTAGAAATGCTACCGTTTTTCCCATTTCTAAAAAACGGATGATTTCTTCTGCTCCTTTTCTATGACTATCCTCAAGACATGCTTCCTCTTTCGTCATAGGCATATGAATCAAAATGATTTCCTTTGTATCTATTTCATTAATAGCCTCTTTTGCAATCTGATAGGCTTCACAGTCTTCTTTTTGCTCACCAGGTACTGCCAGTACATCTGCTTCTTTCATAATCCGTATTGCCTTAATCGTTATCAGCTCCGGATCTCCCGGTCCTACACCTACTCCGTATAGTTTTCCAAACATCGAAGTAACTCCTTTGCATTTTCTGTTTGTCCTAATACTCCATACTGGTTAGAAAAGATAATAGCTCCAATCTCTATTGCTTCATAAGCCCTTCGCTTCAGATGGTATTGTATCTTTTCCATGACATGCTCCATTGTTTTTTCCATGACTTTGGATTCTTCCAATATTGCGATTGCCTCGTCCATTGTTACACACTTTAATACTTCTTCTAATGTATGGATGGGTGCTCCTGCCAAAACAGCATTAGCGGTCAGAATTTCCATTCTTGCATCTGCATATTTTGAATGAGTGTTCATAATACCGCCAGCCACTTTTATAAATTTACCAATATGACTGATAAATAATACTCCTTTTACTCCCAACTCTATTGCTATATCAATCGCTTCCCCCACGTAATTGCTATACTTAACAGAATGAATATTGGAAACCGACATGTTTACTCTTGCAAAATCCACACCGTAATTTCCAGGCGATAGCAACAAATATTCCGAACCGTTTGCAACCACCATTTTCATGTCTACCCTTATACTTTCGATAATTGCCGCTTCGCTCATAGGTTCTACAATACCACTGGTCCCAAGAACAGATATGCCACCAATAATCCCCAAATTGGGATTAAAAGTTCGTTTTGCAATTTCTACTCCTTCTGGAATGGTAATCTCTACATTAATTCCGCTGGCATAGTCATTTTCATCGCATACTTCCATTACTGCATCCATTATCATTTGTCTTGGTACTTTATTGATTGCTGCATTCCCTTTTGGTTGTTCTAATCCTTTTTTTGTTACCCTGCCTACGCCCAGCCCACCATCGATGTAGATGATACCTTTATCATTTTTTGTAACCTTTGCATAAACCATGATGCCATTGGTTACATCCGGATCATCCCCGCTGTCCTTTTGAACAGCACAAATAACAAAATCTTTTTCCATAGTTATATTTATAATTCTTAAGTGTAATCGAAATCCTTTAGGTGTCATCAGATCTACAAAATGAACTGGCATTTTACAAATCATCATTAATGTAGCAGCCTTTGCTGCAGCGGCAGCACAGGAACCGGTAGTATATCCATATCTTAATTTCTTATTATCTTTTAATAGATATAAATCTTCCAATCCATTCGTATAACCCAAATGAAGCTAACCCCCTTTTCATAAAATCATAATTTGATTATGGACACTCTTTTCATTTTTCTAACATTATTTAATGGTATCCAAAGCAAAATATAAAGTGTATTCAATCTCATGAGGTTCGCTCATAGCCGTAGTATCTGCTATGGCAGTTAGTGCTGTATCAAATTCATTTAATGGTATTTCAAACACAGAATTACCCTCTGTATTTACCGGATAGTAGGTCTTTCCATCTACAATCATATAGTCATAATAGGGACTGCTCCAAACTAACGTTACAGTGCATTCACCATTTTCCACTATAATCTTTGTTGGAGAATCCACACTTGTTTTTCCAGAGCCACCAGTCAATGAAACATCTATTTGATAGCTACCATCCGGCACTTCCATCTTTTCAGAGGCTTTCTTTTCCCCCTTCTTGTTATATGGTTCTGGATTTGAAACAGAAACCTTGTGATCATACCAGACTTCTTTTGTTCCGATCAGTGCTAGATCAAACTCTTCATCAAGATGTAATACCGGTACATCAAATGCATTTACTTCTTCCGTCAGTCCATCATCATATGTTACTTCTTCAACAACTGGCTGTAGCCAACTATCTGTATTATTTTCTGTTTCAGAAGCTAACCCCAAATACAAATTTAAAATATTCTGTGATGTAAGAACAATGTGTGCTGTCATCACTCCATCAGAAACAGTAAGTACTGCCTTTCCATCGCATGCTTCATTTACATGAAACATTGTGCTATCCGTATCAAAATCAACCAGATATACTCCATCTTCCAGCAAATCAGCGGCAACACTTTCAGCACCTACTGCTTCTTCTTTAGATGTTACTTCCTCTGACTTCGTTTCTTGAGTAACAGGCACCTTCGATAACTGACTGTTACTATTTTCACCAGCGCACGCAGTTAATATAGACAGTAATAGACCTATACTTATTATTGCAGCTATTTTTTTCATATTCACTCCTCAATTGCTTCTGCTGTATGTTTTATGTATTGTTGCTGAATTGCTTCAATTCTTCCAAGACCACTAATTTGTGTCTCAATCGATGTAAAATATCCAGAGGCTTCAAACATGCTCTTCCATGAATCTTCATCATCTCCAGCCATATCATTGTTGGCATGATCCCCTGCAACAACCATAAGTGGACGAAGGATAACCTTTTTATATCCAGCTGCATAAACCGTTTCCATTATTTTTTCACATGCTGTTTCTTCTGGTTCTCCCTCTACTGTACCAACCCATACATTGTCATATCCTAGATTATTCATTTGTGCCTGCATCTGTAAATAAGATACCTTTGCTGAATGAGAAGTGCCATGTCCCATTAATACAAAAGCAATCCCATCAGCATTGGCTTCCTCAATCGAAGAATATCCGGCATCCGAAGCAGCAGCCTCTGTAATTGCAGTTGCAACAGAAGCCTTATCTTCATTAATATTAGACGCATCTGAACCTACTTCTCCAAGGAGTGGTTCCGCAATTTTTACAGACTCAAAATTATCAGCATACTCACTAACCATCTGGGTCATTTCATCATATTCAGCTCCATGCATCAAATGCGTCGGCTGAATGATAAGTTTTTTTACATCATTCGCAACAGCACGTTCCAGTGCCTGTTCCATATTATCAATAACTTCCCCATCTCTTGCCTGGATATGATTGATAATAATCTGTGCTGTGAAAGCTCTTCTAACTGCCCACTCAGGATATGCTTCCTGCAAGGCCTTCTCAACACCACCTATATCCTCTGCTCGGCTTTCATTAAAAGATGTCCCAAAACTTACTACCATTATCTCATTATCTCCAATATCATCTGCGTTCAAAGGGGCATCTAATGAAGCATCTCCTGTATCTCTTCCAAAGTAATCAGGATCTGCATTCTCACCTTTGACAAGTTCCTTTTCCTCATCGCTAAGTGCATCCCATGCGCGTTTTGCGGCCGCGCAATCATCATCTGTTGTTTTCCGTTCGTTCCTGAACATAAATGGCGTCAATAAGTGCAGCTACCTCATTAGCAGCCTCCTGATCTGTCTTTTCTGTTTTAGTCGTTTCTGTTTCCTGTGATATTTCTGTTTCCTGTGTAGTCGCTCCACAACCACCCAATAGACTAGCCCCAAGTACTACACAAAATAGCAATGTAATAATTCTCTCTTTCATCTCTAACCTCCTGCTTTTAAATTTAGGGCAATAAAAAAAGCCCCTTACTACTCAGAGCAATGGCTACCAAAACAAAAGAGATTTCTCCCTTTTCCGGTACGACCAATTCCTCGTGATCTAATGTACTACGCTAAAAGGCAGGTTTCCTGGCTTAAGTATCCTCGCATATCAAAAGTCTTCCCAGCTTGCGCCAGTGACATATTATAATGATATACTCCTCTATTACAGTGACGAGATCGTACAGGAATCACACCTGTTTCCCTTTTACCCTTTGGCCCTGCCGATAAACTGCAGTCAAAGGCTCCTTTTACGTTGTATTAAATTGTTGACTATGCATAATTTAAGTTATTCTAACATATGCGAATTATAATATCAATGATAATATCCTTTAGATTTACCTTTAGATTTTATCAGCTTTCTTTTTTTCTAGGCATTTCAATAAACATAGAATACCAATTATGAGTAATGCACTTCCTTTGTAGTATACATTTCTTTCCATTTCCGGATCTACTATTTGTATCACATATTTTTTAGAAACTATTTTATCTATTTCATCACGATTATTTATCCCTGTGCAACTCATTATTTCATCATAATATAATTCACCTTTCAGTTTTTTAAATTTTCCGAAAATATGAATTTCAGAAACATTACCCGCTATCAGTTCTTTAAATTCTTCTGTATACTCTTTTGGAACATTAAGTGTAACATAATACATATTTTCAATATCTTCTAAAAAAATGTATTGTTGTGCATTTGTATATACGTAATTTCCAGTTATTGGAGAATATACTTTTTTTCCATTCATCTCAGTATAAAACCTTCCGAGTAATTGCTCTCTCGATATATCGCAGTCTATATATCTCCCTAGATGTATATCTTTTTCCTGATAGATGCTCATAACTTTGGTACTATTATATGAATTTAGTATTCCCTGAACTATAAATATAAATCCAATTATACTGAATATAATACCAACATAAGTAATTTTTGAAATCCAAAATACATATTTATTTTCAAACACCTTGTTCCTCCCTTGCAAATTGCAGCAACCACATATATATATGATTATTCATTATATACAACAATCGAGCTTTTTCATACTCCTCATTTTTTTTATTCGTTTGTTATTAATATCTTACTGAAAATTTACAGGGTTTCATACGCTTTCAGTGTAAGTGATGTTTTGATTTTACCGTTTCTTACATTCTATCGCCGCCATTGACAAACTATATTTTAGTGTTTTATATTTTAATGGAACTATATAACTGTTTGATTGTGCAATAAAAATAAAAGTACATTATATCTTGTATGGATGGAGGAACTACAAATGAATTTGACCTTTAGATATGCAATAGAATCCGATACCGCATTGATTCTTCGATTTATCAAAGATTTAGCTGAATATGAAAAAAAGCTTGATGAAGTAATCGCCACAGAAAACATATTGAAAGAATGGCTGTTTGAAAAAGAAAAGGCTGAGGTTATATTTGCTGTAATAGATGGGATTGAAGTTGGATTTGCCCTGTTTTTTCACAACTTTTCTACGTTTTTAGGGAAAGCTGGCATATATCTTGAAGATTTGTATGTAAAGCCGGAATATAGGGGCTTTGGATATGGAAAATCTATTTTAATAAGGCTTGGGCAAATTGCTGTCGAGCGCGGATGTGGCAGGCTGGAATGGTGGTGTCTGGATTGGAATAAGCCAAGCATAGATTTTTATCTTTCACTAGGAGCCGAGCCAATGAACGACTGGACAGTTTACAGAATTGCCGGCGCTACATTAGATAATATGGCAAGCCCGAAAAATTAGTTTCAGATTATGCTGATCTCTTAAATATCTGCAAATCCGAATTACAATCCCTCAATATCCACATCCACTATCATTGTATCTATTATCTTTTCTTTTAAAAGATAACTCATGTATATCGGCAGATAAACAATATAGCCAGTCTGCTCAACATTTCCGATGGAGAATACATATGCCTTTTCAAAGTGGTAATCAGACACACTCATAAAATGATCAAGTGCCTTATGTGTTTTGTAATTCTTGCCAGACTTCACTTCAATTGGAACCACCTTGCCACTCATTTCAATAACAAAATCCAATTCACCAAGATTTTTCTTTTTGCAAAAATATGGTTCGAATTCATTAGCAGTCAATTGCTGTGCCACAGCATTCTCAAAATGGGCTCCGTTGTTTACTTCTCCGTTCTTGTTTATCAATTCGATTTTCGTTTCTGCAGGATATGCACTTGTGAGAAGTCCTATATCATTTGAAAACAAACGGAAGACATTGCTACTCCTACTAGCCAAAAGTGGAATAATTGGTACGTCAGTATTGTATACTGGCAAAACAACTCCCGCATCCTTAAGCCACAAGAAACTATTCTCGTATCTGTCAAACTTAAGTTCCTTATCAAGCATTGTAAAAACAAACTTCTTATTTTGTTTATTCAGTTCAGCCGGAACTATATCATATATAGATTTCAGTTTTAGTTTCTTATCTTCTTGCTCATATTGAGTAAAATCGACCTTATATAGAGTAATTATGTCACGCTGTACCTTGTCAACCTCTCTGATATCTTTCGTGCTAACATATGTTTTTACAGCATCTGGCATTCCGCCAACAATAATATACACAAAAAACAATGACAGAAGTCTTTCATGAATAAATTCTTCCACAGGTTCCAAGATTTCATATTTTTCCTTCAGCATATCCAAAGTAGCTTGTGAAATACTATTTGCTATCATAAACTCTTCAAAATCCATAGGATTCATTCGAAGAACAGTTAAGTACCCAACAGGTGCTGATGCAATGCCTCTTAATTCTACACCCAACATAGAGCCGCTCATTACATACTTGAAGCTGCCCTCATCAACTAAGAATTTGATTTTTGTAACTATTTCTGGGCACTTCTGAATCTCGTCAAAAAACACAATCGTTTCATGAGGCTTGCAATTTTCAGGCATAATCATTTTTAACTTAACTAAAAACTCATCTGCGCTCATCTGAACATTCAGATAGTTTACCATGTCTGGTTGATCAATAAAATTGAGCTCAAACATTGTATATCCACTTTTCTGAACCTCATCTCTAATAATCCATGTTTTTCCAATTTGTCTGGCACCAGTCACTAAAAGCGCTTTATTAGAGTTGTTTATCCATTCCTTTATTGTTTTAGAATGTTTTCTATACATGAATTCTCACCTCCACATTCAAATCATATATCATTTTGCCCCGTTTTTCAATACGCATTAATTATATTATGCCCCGTTTTTTTTAAATAGAAAGTGTTTTTTGCCCCGTTCTATATCTTACCTCATTTAATAATCTCTATCCACGGCAAAAATGCCACAAATCAAGATTTATTCTCAATTTATGGCTTCATCCTTTTTTGAAGGTCTTCGCTTTGGATTCAGCTGTTTCCTTACTTTCACCATCTTATATTCTTGTAATATTCAATTTCAAGCAGTGCGTCATACAGGTGGTGTTGTAGTTCAACCTTACTGAGGCTCTTTACATACTTCATTACGTCCGCAAGATGTTCCTGCTCACGCAATTCTTCCTCTTCTTCATACTGCTCAGCCATCTGTATGAAATCATCCGCCTGCTTTGGTTCTGCAGTAAATAGCAAAGCAATCATATGCTTGCAGACAACGCGTCGTCCATCAGCAAATAGACAATTGCATTTGGATTTACGAGGATGTTCTTTATCTATCGAAACCTCATACTTCTCACCGTTACTTCCAGATACAATCCCTCTATAAGTAAATTCCCCTGTTTTATCCCAGGAAATCACTTTTTTTGCATTGTAATAGTCCATTCCTCGCCAAACGGAATTTCCGCTAGCAATTTCAATGAGTCCCATCTTCACCTCAATTATTCTCTACATACCTGATTTCTCAATAATAGTAACAGTGTATCGGCATTTTCATTTCAAAAGATCCAGAAGTGTATATTCGCCCTTTTGAATATGGGGTATTCGATGGTACTCCCTAATTGCCGACACAAGTATATCTTTATTCGCAAAATAATCTTTAATAAAATCATAATTTCCTGTCATTTCTACTTTTTGCTTTATCGTTGAATTCCAATTACTTTTTGAATTATTACAAATATTCCTGCAAATCCTCAGCTATAATCTCTCTGATTTCATCAGCAATCTTTTGCGCTTTCTTCTCGTCCATCTTCGCGTTTTTTGCAACTTCCATAATATCAGCAATTCCCGGATTGCTTCCGTTTCCATTTATTGTCGTAGCATGTTCTCCACCGATTGAATTGCTATAGGTCAGATCATATACTGGCGACAGCTTCCAACTCTCATCCTTATAAATATAAGAAAAATTCTTAGAGTGATCATCTCTATTGTGTGCAAATACATTAAAGCACATCCATCTAAAAAGTTTCTCAACTTCTTCGTAGCTTTGTGTTATTTTTAACGTTAACTGCATCAAAATATTGTAATCAAGATTAGGAATCCGATGTGAAGTCTCTAATAATCCACTCACTGATACCATATGGATTTTCTGACCGTTTTCTCTATCAAAACGCTTTGTTGCAAAATATCCTTCACAAAACTTCGAAGGCAGAAGTCTTGTATCTGTCATAGGCAATTGACATTTCTTTGCACAAACGGAATAATCATATTCTTCTCTTCCTATATTC
>CAZAAC010000034.1:0-27140 GCA_964483155.1 uncultured Lachnospiraceae bacterium
TCCCGCCATGTTAAGTGTAAAAGCTGAAAATAATCTCTGTACACAGCTTCTTTCCAAGCATACTAAGGTATTAAGATACTCTGCCACAGCAGGTCTAAAATGCTTTCCATTACCCACTTCAAGATATGACTGTTCCAGTATGCGAATTGATATCCCTATATGTAAGACTGCCTCTGCAAATGCTACAAATCTGGTTACACTTGGGAATCGGTCAACACTTATTACATAGATGATATCACCTGCTACGAATCTGGAAGATAATACATCCAATCTTGAAATGTGAACGATATTAACATCTGCTACTTTCTTACTCTTCAAATAAGCAAGACTCGTTTTGTCATCTTTTTCAGATACAATTCCATAATTCATACCTCATCGCTCCAATCTGTTATTCATAGTCCAAATCATAAATCATATTAATTGCTATATACAGATTGATTTTCTCTGATACATCTGAAAAACACATTGATTTTAGGATTTTGTGAATAGTTCCTATATCGCAAAACTGGTAATTACTAAGAATACCACGATGACACTTAAGTTTTTTCTTTTTAACTGCCAGAATTCATAGTAATATCAATCGATTTTAGAAAAAATAGAAGAAGGATAAAATTCTGTGACAAATACGACTCTTTTATTTGATTCTAATTGTGAATACACTTCGATACTTTGATAGAGAAGTTCGTATTTTAAGATGGCTCAACTGGCAGAGAATGGATACCACTATGATTGAAAGATATCTTAAAACTGCTGATATCATCAAATTTGTAAAGTATATATGAAATCACCAAAAGATTAAATCAAAACAACATCATAAAATATCAATTCAGAAAAAGACTTTATGAATACGAAATCAGAAAATGTCAAATCATTTTCACGCATACTGATTTCAATTTAACACAGATAAAAATGACAGATATTTTGTTCTGAAATATCTGTCATTTACATCATTGTTTTTTATAATATTTTTTATCGATAATATTCCCTTTCTTTTCCTTCTCGCCAATCAAAAACGTTTCTCGGTACACTAATCTGCAATCACTGACACGGTCCATTGCTTCTTTGTTGCTTATTTTCTCCACCACTGGTCGCTGCATACCCCTACTGGCTGAAAACAATGGCATTCCAGTTGGATAATACTTTAATCTGCCACCTTTAGTAAACTGCTTGGACTCGCCATTTACATCTTTCTCTACTACCTCAAAGTCATCCCCCTCAACATATTCAACATCACTTAGATAGACTTTAAAATACAAAGCAAGACCGTCCGCACCATAAACCTTATGTGCATCTGTAAGACCATATCCCCATAAATCTGTGATTTCTTTATTGGGTATAAATGGAGCTACATCATCAAATATCAACAGTGTATGCAGGTGCCATGAATTGTCGTTACTCTCACCCTGTGGCTCTGCTACTGTAATTCGTTTGAATGTCTTCTGACCAGTTGACAAGTCGGTCTGATTATTCAGATATCGTTGTAATCTTCTAAGAAACATTTTTCCATCTTCATATACTTTTTCATGGTCTGTCATAACATCAGCATAAGTCAACGTAAGCCACTTGCAACAACTTGGTTCAGTTGCATTACACCGAATTAAATCCATTAGTTTGTTGATGCTCTTTCTGACACTTTTGGGAGATTGGTAACGGTTCTCAGATTTCTTTCTCTCTTTGATTTCTCCAGTTTCTTTAATAAGATATTTGTCCTTCGAAATGTTCTGTATCGGACACTTTTTGTTAACTCCAGCAGAAAACTGGACTTCTAGAGTATTTCCTGCTGTTTTGAATTTTACTGCGACCTCCTCATGGAGAATTATTGATTTTGAATCCACTTTTCTAATTTTCATAATAAAATACACCCTTTCAAACATTTAAATTTTGTTTGAAAGAGTGCGTTTATCTCATCATAATTGAACTACACCTTAAAATCCGATTGTATACCCAAGTCAAATTTTTTTGCATAAGTCTCTTAAATATAATTAATATCTCCTGCCATAACTTCGTAAGGGCTCCGATATTAATTAATTTAAGAGACTGTTTTTACGTAGTGGAAAGTCCGAAAGTATAACCATAATTAAAATATAACCATAAAATAATTACAATTATTACTTAACTAGTTTGCTTTTTTGTTTTTCAATAAAATCATCAATTAATTTTTCACTATCTTTGCAAAATTCATAATTAGTGATGTCACTATAATGTTCATCAATATATTGTAGTAAAATAATAGCATCATTTAGTTTGTCATTTGAATTTGCTTGTATATTCTCTCTAACAAAAGCTATCCAACCAACATCAAACACTTCATTAATTTCTCTGAAAATTATATTTACATTAATAATATCATCATACGGCTCAAAGGCTATTTTGAAATTTAACATATTATTTGAATATGCAATGCTACAATTATCATGTGTTTCTTTATATCCTGCCTTAATAAGAAAACTACCACAACTAAGGATTTTTTCAATTTCATTTTCTGATATCTTCACTTTTATCCTCCTTATTTCAAAATCATTTTTCCATCTACATAAGTATAACCATGGTCAATCATATAATAATATTCGCGACCATATCCTGTTAATTCCATTGTTCCTCTCAAATACAAATTGCTATTAGTAATAGGCGTTGACATCAATATTTCATCACCACGTTCTATAGCTGCATCTAAAAATGGTTTGTTGTATTCATTCCAAAATCCTTCAGCACCTAATTTGCCATACAATTCATCAGGAGTATTTAATAAATTAAATCCTCCTGGATTACCTGAAAAATCTGTATTCTTAGGAATTTTCAATTCTTTAATTATGTCACCTGTATCAGAACCAAAGCGTCCTAGGACTGTTGTCGTTTTCCCTGGAGTACTAGTTAATTCAACTCCTGATGTAGCTATATGTTTTAAAGTCTTACTGCCACCCTTACTTATTATACCAACACTACTTTGTTTTCTACTCTTTAATATTTCATTATAATCAATCTTATTTAAGGCTAACTGCTTATCTACCTTAAGCAATGCATTTATTTCAGCTTCTGTTAGTCCTGCCTTACTTCCTTTTTGTAGGAACTTTCCATATCTTACAGCATCTGCTTCTGACATTTCACCTAGTAAAGATTTATAAATGTACTTACCGCCACCCTCACTTATTTTAGCAGCCTCACTAGCTTTCGCCAAGCTTGCCTCTTCCGCAGTTCCTGCGGTCTTTAATAGATTTTCAACCTTACCTGCATTCCCTACTGCTTTTGCCTTACCTACCACACCTGCTACAATGCTTGCAAACATTGCTGCCTCGATGACTGCTCTTCCTTTTAGCTCTCCTTGTTCTCGTGGCGTTCCCTCTTTTATGATTCTAAAGACTTCAACTATGGAAGATTTGACTCCCTGTAATATTATCTGACCTGACTCCGTCTTCGCAACCGCTACGGCAAAACGAAGGTTAAACCATTTGATAGGTACTATATTTTCTGTCGATACAAAATTCTTTGCCAAGCTCACTGCAAAAGTTTTATTACAAAACAGTTCCTTGTACAAAATGGCGGCTTCACTAAAGCCTTCTTTTAATGTCACCATACCGATTGCCATTTCACCAGCAACCTTAAGGCCACTTCCTTCATAACCCTTCATGGATTCCTGTCCATTTTTGTATTCTTTTACAAAAGTTTTTCCGAAACTCTTTCCCCCTTTAAGCATTCCCTGCACAATAGCTTTTTCTAATGCTATTTTAGTAACAAGCATTCCTCCTGGACTTGCCATAGCAAATGCCTCTCCAAAGGAACTATCCATCAATTTATCTATCTGACTATTATACATTTTTGTTAGGTCTATATCAGGTTTATCAAACTCTCCTACTGAAATTAAAACCCCATTTTTCCTTGTATAAGACATATGTGGTAGCATTTTATTCCAAAAAATTGTATCCGAAATACTATTGGTGATATAGGACATGATTTCCGCTGCCTTCTTCAGCTTCTGTACTTTTTCTGGCTCATGTCCCAATGGATCTATGTATCTGAGGGGATTTGCCAGGCAGTACACATACTGATTCAGGCTCTGTGGTTGCTCAATCTGAAGATAGGCATCCGCATCCTTTGATGTAAAGCGTCCAATCTCTGCTCTATATTCTCTTGCATTTGCATGCCAGGTGTTTCCTATCTCATCATAGCGATACCCTGTATAGCCATAAGGCTGTTCACTTCCCTGTCTTTCATACCCACTTCCTTCTATGTACAGGTCTCTTCCAAATTCATCATAGCCATAGGTTGCGACTACTTTTCCGTCTTTTCCCATCATACGCACGGGGCTTCCCAGATGGTCATTCCTATAATACAAAAGTGCCTTCTCTGTTTCCGTCTCTAAAGCCAGTAACTCTTGGCTATCCCAAAGGTAACTCCTTGTCATAGCACCTGCTGTCTCCGACAGGATCTGGTTTGTCTGCTCCGTATAGTCACGGACATAGGTGGTGGTGATGCCTGCCTCCTCATGACCCATACGTACACCCATTCCATTATAGAAATAGGTACACTGCCCGCCTCCTTGGTCTTGGGCACTGCTTAATCGGTTAGACGCTCCATAGGTGTACTTTTTGACTGTACTTCCATTTTCCCGTATCGCTATTACATTTCCCCTTTTATCATAAGTATAATCTTTTTGGGTGTCTCCTGCAACCTCTTTGACGAGCTGGGAAAGTCCATTTTAGCGATACAGCGTGCGTTTATCTCATCATAATAGAACTTAGTCTGAACTTTTTATATGCAAAAAATGCACCATTTTCATCTCTGAAAAAAGTGCATTCATCTGAACTATTAAAATCCATTTTACCTAAAGTATACCCAAGGTAATTTTTTTACTCTTGTCTCTAAATATTAATTAATCTCTCCTGCAATCACTTCCTAAGGCTCCGAGATTTATTAATTTTAGAGACTAAAATTTACGGAGTTGGAAGTCCTAAAGTATAACATAATAGCCATACTATTAATTTACGATTCTTAATTAAATTAATCCATTCTCAGATATTTCATCAATTTTCGAATCTTATATTTGCTTTATAATCAGAGCTCCCTCTGAAACCGGATAACTAATACAATTATAAATTATATCAACCAGTCCTAATGTATTATTTAGTTTACATTTCTTATCAATACACTCTTCATCGCGTATCAAAAAAACAGCAAATGTATCCATCTCAGATAACTTTTTTAAGAAGATAAATATTTCATTGTTTGACAAATTTTCAATTGTCTCATGTTGATAATTTATCAATCGTTCTAACTCAAACATATGTGAACCCATTAATCTAAATGCCATAAAATCATCAACATTAAACTCTCCACCTATGAAGCTTTTGTAATACTTTTTATAATAATCTAAGTCTATAAAGGATTCAAAAATTAATTTTGAACCATACTGATATTGAGGGGGATCGTGAGAAAATTCTTCATTTCCCCATTTAATAAATTGTTCAGTAAATCCTACTTTACCTATATCTTCTTTGGATATTAATATATCAATTATAAAATCCATAAATATGCCTCCCTTTATTCAAAAAATGTTTGCTTTCCACGAATCCATCCTCCCTGATCTGGTTTATACTCAAATACGTGTTGGTGCGGATTTGTATGATGAGATGGTGTACCGTGATCAGTCCAATGGACTTCACTCAATGGAACATTTTTCCCATTAGCGGTCGGCCAAGTCCCTTCTGGGAATGTAGCAGATTGCCTATAAGTTTCACCTGTTCCAGCGCTTACTTTACCTCCCAAAACAGTATGCGGGCCTGTTGCACTTGAATCAGGTAATGGAATATCCTGTCCATTTACATTCTGCTTATTTAAAGAAATAGGCTTGCCACTAGAATCTTTTGGTATATAGGCTTGGCTCCCACCCTCACTTATTTTAGCAGCCTCTCCAGCATTCGCCAAGCTTGCCTCTTCCGCCGTCTTTACTATTTCTTCTGTAACCTTTATTTTATTAGTAACAACTTTCACATCACCTGCTATCTCAGTTGCTGCTGTGCCAGTTTTTGCTTCCGCAGTTTCTGTAGCCTTTAATAGCTTTTCAACCTTACCTGCATTCCCTATTGCTTTTGCCTTACCTACTACATCTGCCACAATGCTTACTAACATTGCTACCTCTATGACTGCTCTTCCTGCTAGCTCTCCTTGTTCTCGTGGTGTACCCTCTTTTATTGTTCTGAAAGATTCCCCTATGGCAGCCTTAATGCCTTGTATGATTTCCTGACCTAACTCCGTCTTCGCAGCCGCTACAGCAAGACGAAGGCCAAACAATTGAATGGGTACTCTATTTTCTGTTGATACAAAATTCTTTGCATAACTTTCTATAAAAGTTTTATTACAGAACAGTTCCTTATACAAAATTGCTGCTTCACTAAATCCTTCTTTTAATGTCACCATACCGATTGCCATTTCACCAGCAACCTTAAGGCCACTTCCTTCATAACCCTTCATGGATTCCTGTCCATTTTTGTATTCTTTTACAAAAGTTTTTCCGAAACTCTTTCCCCCTTTAAGCATTCCCTGCACAATAGCTTTTTCTAATGCTATTTTAGTAACAAGCATTCCTCCTGGACTTGCCATAGCAAATGCCTCTCCAAAGGAACTATCCATCAATTTATCTATCTGACTATTATACATTTTTGTTAGGTCTATATCAGGTTTATCAAACTCTCCTACTGAAATTAAAACCCCATTTTTCCTTGTATAAGACATATGTGGTAGCATTTTATTCCAAAAAATTGTATCCGAAATACTATTGGTGATATAGGACATGATTTCCGCTGCCTTCTTCAGCTTCTGTACTTTTTCTGGCTCATGTCCCAATGGATCTATGTATCTGAGGGGATTTGCCAGGCAGTACACATACTGATTCAGGCTCTGTGGTTGCTCAATCTGAAGATAGGCATCCGCATCCTTTGATGTAAAGCGTCCAATCTCTGCTCTATATTCTCTTGCATTTGCATGCCAGGTGTTTCCTATCTCATCATAGCGATACCCTGTATAGCCATAAGGCTGTTCACTTCCCTGTCTTTCATACCCACTTCCTTCTATGTACAGGTCTCTTCCAAATTCATCATAGCCATAGGTTGCGACTACTTTTCCGTCTTTTCCCATCATACGCACGGGGCTTCCCAGATGGTCATTCCTATAATACAAAAGTGCCTTCTCTGTTTCCGTCTCTAAAGCCAGTAACTCTTGGCTATCCCAAAGGTAACTCCTTGTCATAGCACCTGCTGTCTCCGACAGGATCTGGTTTGTCTGCTCCGTATAGTCACGGACATAGGTGGTGGTGATGCCTGCCTCCTCATGACCCATACGTACACCCATTCCATTATAGAAATAGGTACACTGCCCGCCTCCTTGGTCTTGGGCACTGCTTAATCGGTTAGACGCTCCATAGGTGTACTTTTTGACTGTACTTCCATTTTCCCGTATCGCTGTTACATTTCCCCTTTTATCATAAGTATAATCTTTTTGGGTATCTCCTGCAACCTCTTTGATGAGCTGGGAAAGTTCATTATAGTCATACAGAGTCTCACTTCCCGCCTGATAATCAATGAGGCTTGTTCTATTCCCATAGGTATCATAAATGTCAGTTATATATGAATAAAGAAATTACCCATATCCGTTTGGAAATGAGTAATTTCTTTAATGGTAAATCTATATAATAATTTACAATTCAACATCCTCTTCGTCTTCATCCATGCTATCGAGAATCATTTGTCTGATATCAAAAATATCTGTAATGACTGTTGCGTCCATACTTCCCTCGCAATTAATAAGCCACTGAAAATGATTATACAGTTCCTCCGTGAATTGAAGGAGTTCTGGCTTCGTCATTGTTAAGTTTGAAATATATCCAGACCA
The DNA here is from genome assembly GCA_964483155.1 of uncultured Lachnospiraceae bacterium. Classification (GTDB taxonomy): domain Bacteria; phylum Bacillota; class Clostridia; order Lachnospirales; family Lachnospiraceae; genus JAAYYM01. The sequence continues at coordinate 7,882 of CAZAAC010000034.1, forward strand.
TTGTCTGTGAGAAAAGCCCTGTTTGAGCATATAACGCTTTATTTCCGCATAAGCTCTTTTGGATTCACTAGCCAATTGCTTTCTCCTTGCTGTAAAATGCCTTTAAATCATCAGTGCTTGAATCGGACGTATCATACCAAAGCCAATCAAGGATATTATCCATAAACCAATCTGTCTGTGATAACTTCAAAATCAGCGAACCACAGGTGGTAAAAATGCCGTTCGTATACCAATCATTTTCATCATTCATCATTCCTCTTTTTGCAAAAGAATTTGAAAGATACTGATTGATTTTATCGATATCATATTTTCCCTCACGAAGAATCTTTTCTTCATTAAGAGTAATCAACATCTTCATCATAGTATATCCCTCCTTGATAGATTTATTCTAGCACAAATTCTATGTATGCGGTAGAAAAATCTGATTATTTCTATTATACAACACACCCTTTTATCCATATCTTAAATGGAAAGTCCATGATTTCAATATCTGCCTGCCTCTCTGCAAGGGTGACCTTTTGATTGCGCTGATACATTGTTTTTGATTTCTTTGGTAGTTGATATTCCATTTACATCCTCCTCGATAATATTATTTAAAAAACATATGAAAAATGTCTTTCCAAGTAGTTGAAATAATTACAAGTGAAAAAACGATTCCCCTGAAATAACAGCGAAGCAAGTGCCTTCCTTGTATCTATTTCGTTTCTGTCTCTGCTCCTAATTCCACTTCTAGTGTGCTTCCTGCTTTTTTACTTTCCAAATTTTCATAGTACCAAAAGTATTCCGTCTCTCCAAAAACATCATAGGGTACTATTCCACTTGGACTTTGTCCTTCTACTTTTAAATTATAGATCTCTTTAGTGGATGTTATTCCCCACGCAAATCTTGTGTTTTCGGGATCCACATTCATATCCTGATTATAATCGCTGAATATGAACATCGTTTTAATCATTTCTAAATCTGTTCCTGTTTTTTTTGCTCCTTTTCTAGCTTCTACTGGTTCCGTAGCTAAAAAGGTATATTTTGTTTCTCCATCTATTTCTTTTTTACGGAATTTTGTAAGAGCAAGGCATTCTTCTTTCTTATTTTTTACCGAGCGAGTATAGACTAGTAAATATTTGTCACTTTCAAATTGCTGAATGATCTCATCTATATTCCTGTGATATTGCTCTTTCTCATCTAGTGCAAAATTTGCATTTGAGATTGCTTGTTGGATACTGTCATAATAGGAACTATCCGGGATATCTTCTTCTGCCCTTTGTTGTTTCAGGTCCTTGGCATTATACTCTATATAGACTTCTGGTTTTTCTTCTGTCTCTTCTGTCGTATCATTCCAGTGATACTTTTCTATACATTTATACAAAATAATGTTTCCCGCCATCAACACCACTGAAAGCAATACCATGGAAGCCATAACAATCACCAATATCTTTAGTATTTTTTTAATTTTCTTTTTCATTTTTTTCTCTCCTAAATGCATTGATACTGCTACTATATTTTGAAAAAGTATTATTCTAAAACAGATGTGTGGGCAAACAGTGTATACTTTACATCATTTATCTCTACATCATATAATGTAGTATTTGCACCAAGAACTTTATTTTTTGAAACATTATTTTGAAGCCAACGAATATCGTTTTTTCTATTATTGGCGGCAATATTCCATAAAGTATAATATTAATTTAAAAAAACATAAGAAAAATATCTTTCCAAGTAGTTAAAATGATTACTATCATAAGTATTTGACAAACTATTTAGTCTGTTTACCGAATAGATTCCTTCTGTCTCATGAGTGGCATCTTCTGCTATAACTCCTGTCGTATTGCTTAATAAATTACATCCGCCAAGGGAGCTATCAAGATAAAACTTAGTATAATAATTACTTTTTTCACTTTTTTCTCCTAACCCATATTTTTGTCTGGGAAGTCACCATATTTCTTTAAATTTTTTTATATTTTAATCTTGACATATTCTCAATGGACTAATAATATTTGTTAAGATTTGTTAAAAATTCTATTATTTCTTTCCTATTATCCAAACTATCTGTTTTTTCAAAAAGCGTCTTTAGTATCAGCGTTATTACAATTCCTAAAGGAATCATAACTATTCCTAGATATATTTCCGGAATAATAAACCACAAAATTCCAATCCAAAAAAGAACTAATATAATTCTCAAAACATGCTTTACCCAACTTATAACAGCAAATCTTCCAATTACAATAGAATGTTCTTGATTTTCTTCTATAATTGCTTCAAACCATTTAAATCCTCCTTTACTTAATCCTTTTCCAGTATAATATACACTTATACTATCTTCATTTATTCTACTGAGATAACAATCTGATAGGTACATGTTTGAGATTGAAAAATCATATGTCCTCTTTTTCAAAATTGCTAAATAATCTTTCTTATTTAGGCAACAATCTATTATATTAGTACTACATAACTCTGCCATTTTCTACTCCCCCTTATGAAATATTTATCCTAATCCACATCCATGACAAAATCCCAAAGACTTTGTCAAACCATCCATCTTTTCTTTCATATTAAGATGTCCAAAAGTTTCTGTATAGCTTATGTTTTGTATTCCCTTGCTTGCGCAAAGTAAGTCTGTGCTATCTTATCATACTGATTGAATTATTCATTTACCTTATAAGTCATCGCAATATTATAATCATAGTCATTTCCGTTTATTACAATCAGATAATCACCTTGCCAATCAAATGCATATTCCTTACTTTCTGGAAGCGTAAAAAGTTCTTCTTGTTTTTCTTCATTTAACTTTTGTCGATAGATTTTATAATTCCTTAAAAGATATATTGTACTATTCTCATAGCCAATAATTCTAGTTTTATTGTCTTTCGTTTCATAAGTAATACTGTTTTTTCCATTTGTTGGATCTAACTGAAATAGAATATCTCTATCTAGATTGCTTTGATAATATTTAGGGTTTATCCATGGCATACGCGATCCCTGTATCACTCCAAAAATTTCCCCGTTTTCAGTAGTAAGAAACTTCTCGTAGATATTGCCGCTCTCAGAATTTTTATAACAGGAAAGTGGTTGCCATTCATCCTCCCCTTCTACTTTATATTGAAATGCCTGCGGTGTAGATTGTGCTTCAAAATTACTTTTAAATACAACTTGTTTTCCATAATAATCAACCTCCGCCTCCTGCTCAAATAATAAAACTCTGTTCGATTTCTCTTCTCGTACACACTTAATCTGATAGTAATTTCTGCTTAAATCAAAATATCTGCTGATGACCATTCCTTGATACCGTAGTTTCTGTTCCTTTCCAGATATATCTTCCTCTGAAAACAATGTATTCATATTGATACTATTTGTTGCTATATTTTCCTCTATTGGACAAATGTAAGTATCTTTGTAATCCACATAGCCATACAACAAATAGCCATTATAAATATTAAAGTGAAATCCAGAACCCTCACATTCAAATACAACGGTTTCTTCACCTGTGATCAAATTCTTTTTAATTAACTTATTATGATAATCTTTTCCTTTTTGCTCGATAAAATAAATAGAATCTTTATTTTGTATAAATTGATTTATATTTGCATTTTCAACGACTTTTTCAATTTTATCTTCCTGTATCGCATATTTGTAAATTCCATTTTCATTCAAATATAAATACTCTTCATTACTCTTATCTGAATTTTGATGCGCATTTAACCTGTAAACAGAATAGATTTCTCCTGACCACTTCTCATCAGCAATAGTAGCTTGATTCCCTCTATATATAATACTATTAGATGCATAATCTAATAATTTGCACCCGCAAAGTGAAATGGAAATGATAAGGATTTCTATTACAATTCTTCTTTTTTTCATATTAGTCTATACCTTCTTAGCATATATTTTGGTTGTTGTTTGAAAAATCTCCAATCATAGGATTACTAATTCCTAAAATAGATATGACCGAAGGTTCTTTATTTATTGCGCTAATAGCTTCGCTCAATGTATTCTTTTTATTGTATATTCGTGTCCTTTATTTTATATGTAGCGGCCACTTCATAATCATGTTTATAATCATCATACCTGATTATTAGATAGTCTCCCTGCCAGTCAAATAGATACTCATCATTTCGTGGTATTTCTATCAATTCTTCTAGTTTTTCACTATTGACTGCTTGACGATAGATTTTATAGTCCCGTAAAAGATATATCATACTATCCTGGTAGCCTATGATTCTTGTTCGGTTATCCTCTGCATCAAAAATAATGCTACTTTCCCTAGTCTGTGGATTTAACTGAAATAAAATATCTCTATCAAGATCTCTCTGATACATTTGATAATTATATTGGACATTGCTCGGAATTGAAATTAATCCTATAATAGTTCCATTCTCTACAGTAAGATAGTTCCCATATATTCCAGCATGATTGTCTACAAAGCAGCTCAATAAATGCCATTCCTGTTCTCCTTCAATATTATATTGAAATGAATCTAATGTGGACTCGCCCTCCGTAACATTTCTGAATACTATTCTTTTCCCATAAAAATCAATAGCTTCCTCTTCATAATCATACATTAATGTTCGATTCGTTTTCTCTTCCCTGATATAATTTATATCATAATATCCTTCTTCTACATCATATTGCCTACAGATAACCATTCCTTTATATACCGTTGTTTGTTGTTTACCTGTGACATCATCTTCCTTAAATAGCAAATTAACGTCAACACTTTCTTCCTCTGGGTTTCCTCCCAATGGACAAATATAAGTATATTTATGATCTTTGCATTCATCCCATATCAAATTATCATTATAAATACTTAGACTGATAGAATCACTTTCCGATTTTACAATCAAGGTTTCCTCACCTGTTCGATAATTCTTTTTTATTAATCTACTAGGAGGTTTGTTTCCATCTTCATGAGGCGTGTAATAGAGATAGTCACCAGCTATTTCAAAATCATAAATATTCATATTCGAAACAATTTTATCTAACTTTTTATCTTGTATAGAGTAATGATATATTCCCATCATATTTCCATAGAAATAATCTTCATTACTTTTAGATCGGTTTATATTAGAATTTATCTGCTTTACTATATAGATTCCTTCTGTCTCATGAGTTGCATCCTGTGAAGAATTTACCTTGCAAATTATATCCTCAAAAACATTCATTGCGCCTCTTGAAACAGAATCAAATAAACTGCATCCTGTAAGAAAAGCAATACTTACAACACATATTACACTGATTTTAATTCTCTTCACCCTATTATCTCCTCGTACAATACTATTTTAAAAAACCAAATTAAAAATATCTTTCCACATATTAAAAATAACTAAAAACGCTATGCACAATTCTGCTGGAATCATAGCAAAATAGGTGACATTTTTATAAAATTTATCTCTATCTGTTTCTATCTTTGCATTTCTTAATGCACTTATTTTATATATACCACTACTTATCATGGAAAGTGGTGCTAAAAAAACAACTGTATATGCAGAAAATATTATAATTAGTACATTTGTAAAAAAGATAGACAAGAATACTATACTCTCTAATTTTTTTCTTTTTCGCATATAATTCAAAGCTAAAATCAGGATAATGCACTCCATTGCCAAAAACAAAATACGTATACTTTGTTCTCCAATTTTTTCAGTTAGCAACATATATACCATCGAAACTACAACAGCATACATGATTATTGATAGTATTTTCAATTCATTCAAATGAATACGATTCACTGTCATTACACTCACTCCATGGTCTTAATCTATTAACGTTTTTCATAAAAAACTGTTAATCATTTACGATTATTTACGATTCTTTCCTCTTATTATAATAACACTTTATTCTATATAATCAACATAATTACATGTTTATACATTCACTTTTGACAATTTCTTTTCTTTTTATGAATGTCAGTGAATACCTATGCCAGAGATGGTGATCAAGTGTGATTCAAATATATCCCTATATGCAAAATACAGGCTACCCGAAAGTAGCCTGTACCTTTATAAAAGTGATGATATAATGAATAAACTCTATTTCAATTGATTTGCTTCTTCAAGTAAATCCGTTAAGCTATATCTTTTTGCTCGAAGAACCTTATATAATCCATCATTCATGTAGATATTTCCCGTATTTTGTGAATAGCATTCAAAATTATTAACTTTTGCTACAATTTCAAAATTCAAATCCAAAAAGTACCCCATTCCATACCCAGACAAAATATAGCCGTTTTCTATTTTCTGTATTTTATTAATTTCATCCAATAAATTGGCATGTCGTTTTATTGTTTCTAAAGTATCTAGTGCTAGCACATCTACGATTCCGTCCTTATATACCACAAATAGTTTTTTTGATTCCTGATCAATTACCATTTTTGTAATTCTACTAACCTTTTCCTTCTTAGATACGATAATTTGATTACTATCAGCATCATATAATTCAATCTGCTTTGACTCCTTGTTTGCCACTATATATTGGCTCTCATCCTCTGAAAGATCAAATACATTCGAAAAATCTGTCTTATCAAAAATTTTGATTTCTTTGAGAACTTTCTTATTTATGTAATCATATGCAATTAAATTTTCTCCATCCTTGTAATATATGATTGCCCCATCATTAGAAATACTTTGCAGATCCAGATACTCGTCAACTACTATTTCTTTAATAATCTCACCTGTATCTTTGTCTATTTCAAGCACACTCTTATTTGTAAAAACTTGAAATAATCGTTTCTCACTATTGTAAATTATTTTTTCTAGTATCCCTTTAACAGTAAATGTTTTAATGAGTCCTTTCTCCTTCATATTCCAAATGGAAACATTAAAACCTTCCTGATAAACATCCGTAATTAACATCCTGGTTTCTTCATCATCAATTGCGATATTCCCAATTACATTTTGATCTTCCAGCACTTCCTCAACCTTACTTCCTATAGCCTTTTTATAAATACATATATTGGGATTTTGCAATTCCTGTGTTGCAATAAAATTTTTCCCAACCATTAACGCATTCAAATTGGTGCTATGTGAAATAAATCTCTCCGGAAAAACAAAGTCCATTTTTTTCTCAAGATCAATACCATGAAATTCTCCCTGTTTTGTAAATACAAAGAAATTTCCAGTTTCAAACGTATCAACTTCTATTACTTTTGATCCATATCGGAATTCATAGTCTTCTATTCCAGTCTTTTCATGAATAGATTTTAATGCATCATAAGATAATGCTAGAAATAAATCGTTTGTAGCATTATCCTGAAAATATAACTCTGTCAACACGGCATTCTTTGATTCATATGTCCATTTTGCTTGTCCGGATTGAATATCATAGCAGTCAATGGACCCATTTAGATTTGAAAAGAGCGCATCTGACATGCTAACGTTTTGATTTGCTACAACATATAAACTATTATTAATAATGTATATGTTATGAATGCTTTCATATTTTGGTGTACACCTATATTTTTCAGACAAATCTGCTAGATTTAGAACTTTCACATGCCCCTTAGACACTTCACCATCTTTTCGATACGCAATTGCTATAATCCCTAAGTCTGTAGACACCTCAGACTTTGTAATGGTAATTCCCTCTTCTAAGAATTCATAGGTTCCTTTCTCTTCTAGGTTAGTGACATCGAGAAGTGTGATTTTCTTCATATCGTTTAAGACAACTAGCGTTTGGTCTTTCGAAACACTATACTCACCGAAATAAGAACCTTCTTTTTCAACTCGCATTTCCTGCTTCGTTAGATCATAGATCGCCAACCCCTTTTCTGTTGGATAGAGGATAGCATCATCTCCTACGAAATGCACTTTATCTTCAAAAAATAGACTTCCACTTTCTTCAAGATTGATTCTAAATACTTCTTTTCTATTTTGTGGATTCCAAACAAGACAATTTCCATAACGATCAATGCTTAATATTTTTTCACCGTTTGGAGATAATTCCATATCTACCACATCGGATTCATGGTCAATCAAATACGCTGGCATCTGACGATAGCCATTCTCATAGACCTGAAGTGCTTGGGATAAAGCGTATTCCGCCTGTGCCACATAAGGCATTTCGGTATCCTCTTCTCCCTTTGGAAGGGCGGATACTGCCGTCTTAATCGCCTGCTCTACATTTCCTTCTTTAAGATAAGTCAGGGCATTCTCTGCCAGATTTTTATTGTTTTCAATCAAAGCATCCCGATACTGTGTTTTAATCTCCTCCGATTGTTGCGCAATTTTTTCGCTTTGCTTTTGAATCGTAAATGCAAGCGTCGTACTAATCGTTGCAAATGTCACTCCTACAACTGCAATTGAAGAAGCTAGCAAGATTCTGCGCTTAAGGATTTGCTCACGGTGTCTTTGGCGTAAATCATCATATCCTAGTTGAAACATTGGCGCTGCTAATCGAAGTACTTCTTCTTTTGTTTTCTTATTTCGCTCAGCATTGTTTTTACCACGTACGTCAGCAGCTAACGGTTCGATTTCAACCTCGATTTCCTTTTCAATACCCTCTACATCTACTTCTATTTTCTTAAAATATCGCAAAATATCTGGGAAAGAATCCTGTGGTTCGCCTTCTGCCAATACTGCAAAAATCTTGTCCCTTCCGTGAAACGCAATAAAAGTCTCAATCTCTTTCATGCACCATTTGGATTCGGATAATCTCTTAGTGCAAATAACAATTAGAAACTCCGAATTCCTAAGGGCATTCGTAATCGGGTCTGCCAAATCACTGGCTAATGGCAATTCATCACGATCTCGAAACACTCTGGTGATTCGCTTTTTATCATTCTCACTCCTTGCTTTCAGAATATTCTTAGGCAAACGGAATGCTTCTAACTTTTTATGCAGATTCTCAGCAATGTACTGATCTACTCCCCCATGTCTATAACTGATAAATGCATCGTACTTCTTATCTGAAAGATTCATTACTACCCCCAACAAATTTATTCTATATTCAAATCGATTTTTTCATAGGTCTTATAAAAGATGTTTTGCTCAACAATATACATATCTTGAAGATTCTCTTTGCTCACAGCAAAATAGTCACCTGGCTTACCCAACATATACTTTTCTTCGTCCCATAAAGTAAAGATTTTCAATGTTTGGCCAAGCTGTTTGGCATAAATAAACGTCTTGCCAGATGCAACACAACAGTTTGCATGTGCTACCAAATCAATATCCATGCCGCTTTCACGATTCTTAATGATCGGTCTATAATCGGTTACAATCTCTTCATATTCTTTTACTCTTTGATAACGCTTTTTAAAAGTATCCTTTTTGATTGGATAAACTTCACCTTTAATTCCAATCATAATATATATGGACTCCTCTACGACAAGATCTATATCTCCTTCTAGCGTTCGCACTGTTATTGGCGTATTCACAGGTAATAGTTTGGATATGTCCACATACCAGACAATCATCTTTTTCTTCTGATAAAGTCCCATATCAGATAGATCTGCCTGATACGACTTTGCTTCAATAATCTCTACCTGGTCAAAATACTCATTCATACGTTTACTAATATAGCCTTCTGAATGAAGCGTCGGATAATACTTTTGGTATAACTTACCATTAATAAATCCACCTGCTTTCTCGATATGTCCTCCCCCAGAACCCATATTGGCTGTTAGATAATCTGCCAACTCACTTGCTCTAACTTCTTTCACACAGCTCCTAATCGATAATTTAAGTCCTGCTTCTGATTCATGGTACACAACGCACACATCGACGCCATCCACCTGTAATAAAAAATCACTAATAAGTCCTAGAATATTTGGATCGCAAGGTTGCGCCTTAATAATGGAGTAACGATACTCTTCATTGTATATATTCCGAATGAGTGCAATCCCAGCAATTTCTAACTCTTTCAGATTCAAGTTGGAATTGCGAAATATTGTAATTAAATTCTTATTATAGGAAAGTTTCTCACGCATATCCTGATCCATTGGAAAGGATAATTCTGAAAACTGATTGGTGTCTGTGTATAACCCATAATAAAGTGCTGTTCCTAATATCTGGTTATCATTGACTGGATATTTTTCCTGTAGTAGCATTCGCCACACCAGGGTTGAACAGCTTCCATAGATTGGTTGAATCTCACAAAGGGTACATTCACTAATTTCTGGCTGATGATGATCAATCATCGCAATATTCGAGGCATCTAAATGACTTACATTCCCTGCACCATACTGACAATCAACAGTCAATAAAAGATCTTCTTCTAGCGCAGTATCTTTATCCAAATGTTCAATTGGTACATTTAATTTGTCAATGAGCAATATTAAGTTTGTCTTTTGAACCAAGTTTCTTCCACTATAAAATAATCTAACTTCTTTTCCATGATCCTTGAAATACTCATATACTGCAAATCCCGATGCAATGGAATCTGCATCAGGATTATCATGGCATTGTATCGCAACACTACTAAACACTAATAAATCTGAAAGTTTCATTCCCGCCCCACCTGTCAACATTTTTTGTAATTAAATTCGCTTATCTCATTATACACTCTTGTAGCTTCTTAGAAAAGATATATAGTGCATAGGTTGCAGAATAATATCTCTTGCATTATGTTCTATTACTTAGTTAATTACTTGGTTCCCTTTTCTAATTTATTAGCCTCTAGTATATATGATATATTACTTGCTGCCCAAAATATAACTACTACAATAACTGCAAGTACTCCTGTTCTCAAGAAATATCCTGCTAATGTTAGCAGTAACCACAATCCGATACATAGCATATTCGTTGTCTGATAAGCTTTGTATGAAGCTTTGTAAATGATTATCTGCTCTGCTTCATCACAGCTTTCAAGCCATTTTTTAGCAAATTTTGTATCATATACACTTCCCCTCTTCTCTGGATTCATTTCTTTGGTAAAATCAACTTCCTGTTGTAGTAAGACTATGTAAATTGCTATTCCTACAAGAAAGATGAATACTGCAAAAAACACTTTTGTAGGGCTCTTCTCCATATTCACCATAAAAGCACTCATGGTTACTATCGAAAAACAAAGAAACTGAATCATCATTTGAATGGTTAAAACCATTAATGCTATTGTTACTTTTAAATCAATTTTCTTAAGATTCTCCTCTTCAACATAGGAGTTTTTGCGAAATTCTTTCTTTGCTAATCCTAACATAAGAGGGCATATCACCAAACAAGCAACTGTCGAAAAAACCATAATCCAAGGTGAAATATTTCCAAGAAAGATAATTACATTATTTTCTAACTGAATAGAAAATGCCATTGGGTCCTTGATTTCACTAAATCCCATTGCTGCAACTCCTCCTATGATTCCACCCGCAACCGTGCATAGGATAAGCAAAATAGTAAAGGGGATAATTGCTTTCTTATTATCTTTCTTAATTGTTTCCATTTTTTGTTCTGTATAATTTATTTTCGTTTCCATTTTAATCCTCCTCATAAATAAAAATTTCTTCTACTGTCGTTTCAAAAAATCTTGCTATTTTAAGTGCAAGTGTCACTGATGGGGAATAATCTCCTCGTTCAATCAAACTAATGGTTTGTCGTGAAACTCCTACTCGTTCTCCCATCTCTTGCTGATTTAAACCTACATTATTCCGAAAATCTTTTAATCGATTCTGTACTGGCATTTCATTCACTCCTCCTTATTTACTGCAGTCATTGAATTATGTGATAAAATTAAAAGATTAAATATCTTTTGTCTCGTTACATACGCTTTATCTTTTTTATTGGCCAAATAAAAATGACAACTTTCTTTGTCATCATAATAGCACTGACAAAGAAAGTTGTCAACATATTTAAAACATTTGATTTATTACATTTTAGTTTCTTATTTGTTGTTTTGAATCAATTCTATTACTAAACCGCCGTTATTACAAATAATAATGATGTAAAATCTCCACCAAGGCGGTCAAACAAATCTCTCTCCACAGGAATTCCAATATACATTAATTCACTGCCGTAATACTGAAAGCTTCTGTCAAAATAGTTTACTTCGTACAGAGTATCCTCTAAAAGGCCCGTCAGTTTAATACGTGCAAAAGAACCATTCACTGTATTGAGTCGCTGAAAATACATTGCAACAGCCTCACTTGCATCCTCAGAGACACTAATCCACGAAGTCTCATTTCCCTCGAACGGGCTTAAAATTCGATAGAATTTTCCTTGTTGGATTAATTTACGGTATTTTTTATAGAAAGCTATCTGCCCTTTGACTACTTCCATATCCTCCTCAGAAAGCTTGTTCAAATCCAGTTCATATCCAAATGCACCATAGAATGACACATTTGCTCTGGTTGCCAATGGTGTAGTTCGATTATTTTGATGATTCGGAACTGCCGATACATGTGCTCCAATAGAACGAATCGGATAAACGAGGCTCGTGCCATATTGAATTTTGACACGCTCACAGGCATCCGTATCATCACTGCACCACGCCTGTGGTGCATAGTGAAGCATACCCGGATCGAAACGGGCGCCACCGCTTGCACAGGATTCAAACAGGATCTCAGGGAATTTTGTCGTCAGCCTTTCGTATAGCCGATAAACTCCCAAAATATGTTTATGCATAACCATTCCCTGATTTTTTGCACATTGCACACGAGAATAGCACTCAGAGATATAACGGTTCATATCCCACTTGATATAAGAAATACATGAATTTCCAATTACTTCGGCAAGCATTTCATAGATATAATCGACGACCTCGGGTCTGGAATAGTCTAAAACATGTTGCTGTCTTGCTGGGCTCTCAAAGCGGTCAGGCGTGGAAATAATCCAATCAGGATGCGCACGATAGAGATTGCTATTCTTATTGACCATCTCTGGTTCAATCCAGCAGCCAAAACGCATACCCATATCTTCCACCGCCTTTGACAGACCAGAAATACCCCCTGGGAGCTTTCTTGTATTCGCATACCAGTCGCCCAGTCCCTGTGAATCATCATCTCTGCTTCCAAACCAGCCATCATCCAATACAAATAACTCCACACCAACTTTTTTTGCAGTTGCTACAATCTTTAGAATTGCAGCTTCATTAAAGTCCATATAGGTTGCTTCCCAGTTATTTAATAGGATGGGGCGTTCTCTGTCCCGCCATACTCCTCTGACCAGTCGTTTGGCATACAGCTCCTGATACGTCTGGCTCATATCGTTCAAACCACGATTCGTATATACCATCACCGCTTCCGGTGTCTGAAAGCTCTCTCCTTTACTAAGCGGCCATGCAAAATTGTCAGGGTGAATCCCCATCATCACCCTTGTAGTGTCATAAGCACATACTTCTGTTTGCGCAAGAAAACTTCCACTATATACAAAGCTGATGCCATATACCTCCCCTTGATTCTCATCAGTCGAAGGGCGTACCAATGCCACAAACGGATTGTGTTCCGCACTACTGGTTCCTTTATTACTGAACACACTCTGTAGTCCCTGACAAAGCTTACGTCTTACGATAGAACGTTCTCTTGCCCAGGCACCTGACAGCTGTAGCATCTCATAATCCCGGTCATATAAATCCACGCTGACGCTCATAGCCGACTGTAATATAACAGTCTGCTCGCCAATCTGTGTAAACCTTGTACTTCTGATGATTACCGGATACTCTTCCATGATTGTGTATGTCAGTACCAGTTCCGTGTCCGTCACCATATCATGGAGATAAATATCCAGACTGACAGCTTCCTCGTCCTTCTCCGTATATACCGCCGGCAAATCCTGAAGCATCTTTTTTCCAGCATATATTTCATATGATGTATATTTGAAATCTGAAATCCGGCTGCCGTTATCCTGTTCAATCAAAAAAGCGCCTACACGATAGTCACCGACTCCGCAGCCCGGATACTCCTGCTTCATACGCGACAGTCCGAGTATAGAAGGTGGTTCTTTACAGAAAACTTCATGTGGACAGCTCACTTCTTCATGAAGATAGGAATAATCCTCTCTGTCATGCACTTTCTTACCATAATACAGATTTCCAAGCTGACCGTTTTCCATAATTTCTATAATATAACTAATATCTGCATTATACAGATGAAATTGTCTGGACTTTTCATGAAAAATAATTGCCATAAAATTCTCCTCTATTTAAAGCTTTCCACCCGAAGTAGCAATTCCCTCGATAAATTGTTTTTGGAATAAAATATAGACAATGACCATTGGAATGAATGCAAGCATGGAAGCTGCCATCAGTTCCGGATAATCGGCCACAAACTGTCCCTGTAGCTTTGCAAGCGCAGCACTCAGTGGAATGGTTGCTTGATCCGTATTGACCACGAGAGGCCACATCAAATCTTTGTAAGCAAATACTGCGGTAAAGATACCCAGTGCAACCACTGCAGATTTTGCAAGTGGGAGCATTATATAAAAAAATGTCTGTCCGATATTACAGCCATCCAAAATGGAAGCCTCCTCAAGCTCTTTCGGAAGTCCCATAAAGTTTTGTCGCAGCAAAAATGTTCCAAATGCAGTAACAAGACCCGGAAATATAAGTGCAAAACCTGTGTTCAACATATTTAGTTTACTGACCATCAGATACTGCGGAATAATAAAAATTTGTGCTGGCACCATCATCTGGAACAAAACCAATGAAAACGCAATTTTCTTTCCAGGGAATTCCAGTCTTCCAAAAGCATAGCCCGCCATGGTTGCTGTCAAAACAGCGCATGCGACACGACCAACAATCAGTACCAATGTATTCCAATAGAGTTTGGCAAAGTTCATCTTGCTCAGCACGCTTTTGTATGCCTCCGTTCTAAAAGCACTCGGGAAAATGCTAAACGGATTCATCTGTGTAGCCTCAGATACCGTTTTAAGTGAGGTTAACACCATCCAAAGGAACGGAGCAATCATAATTATAGTTCCAATCAGTAATATAATATATGTCATGAAATGTATTTCGACTTTCTTCTTCATGTCTGTTCCTCCTTCTAATTATAGATAACCCATTTTTTCTGACACCGCATCTGAATCACAGTGATAATCATAATAATAAAGAATAACAGCAGAACAATGGCTGAACCGTAACCCTTATTTCCCTGTACAAAGGAGTACTCATAAAACTGAAATACCAAAGATCTCGTCTTAGGAAGTGCTGGATTGTTTCGATCCATCATCATGTAAATTACATCAAATACCTGTAATGCTGCAATTACTCTTGTAACGATAACAAAGAACATCGTTGGAGAAATCAATGGTAATGTAATATAAAAAAATTCTTTTAAAGGTGAAGCTCCGTCAATTTGTGCTGCTTCGTAGAAATCACGCGGAATTTCCTGCAGACCTGCCAAGAATAGAACCATATTATATCCAAGAATCGACCAGATACCTACAATGGCTACTGAAATGAATGAGGTGCCAGGATTCGATATCCAGTTTACCCGTCCAAGTCCCACACTGGAAAGAAGATGGTTAATCAAGCCAAACTCCGAATTATAGAGCCATCGCCAAACCATTGCAACCGCCGCCGGTGCAGTAACCATCGGCAGGAAATAAATGGTCCGAAAAACAGTTCTTCCCCTGATTTTTTTATTGAGCAAAACTGCAAGCACCAAAGAAATCGCAATGGAAAACGGCACTTCAATAATGGCATACTTGAACGTATTAAAAAGTGTCTGCCACACAATTGGATCATGAAACATTTTATTAAAATTATCAAGCCCAATGAAAATATTACCTTTTCCAAATGCACCCGTTTTAAAGAAACTCTGATACACCGTCTGGAAGATCGGAATAATATTCAGAACCATTAAGCCTAATACAGTAGGAAAAATAAAAAGCCACCCCCAGAAAAATTCTTGCTTTCGTCTTGATGTGATTTTTTTTCTTTTACTCATTTTCTTCTCCTGCGAAATCAGTTCACAATTTGTTGCCATAATATATTATAACAATTGGACAGGCATAACTGCCTGCCCAATCTGTATCTTTGAAAACACAACGCAATTATTCTATTCCTCTGCAATTGCGCTGTTCATGAAAGTAGCAAGTTCTTTACATACTTCCTCTGCACTGCGAGTTCCGGTCCATGCATCAACTAAAGTCTCTGTGATTTTGTCTTCCCATACAGTTGTATGTTTGGTATAAGGTCTGATAACCATATCTTCTGTCATGTCCAAATATGCCTGTAGGTTGAAATCAGGATATGCTTTTACCCAATTCTTCTCAGTTCCCTTCATCGCAGAAATTACAATACCAAGATCAGACTGTTTCTGCTGTGCTTCTTTAGAACCAAAGTATTCTACTAACTGCCATGCTGCATCTGCTTTACTTGTATTACCTGCAATTGCCCATCCAAGTCCGTTATAGATTGAAACTCTTCTGCCTGTTTCAGCATCTTTCGGAAGAACTGCTACATCACAATTTGCCTTTACATAATCATTGTTGCAAAGATCTGCTAACATCCAAGAACCCTGAAGTATCATTGCAACAGTTCCTGCTTCTAATAAAGCATTTGCTTCGTTCTCGGCAAGTACTTCATATGGAGGCATATAGCCATTCTTTGCCAAATCAGATACAAAAGTCACGGCCTTGATGGTTCCCTCAGAATCCATACCAGAAGCTGTTCTATCTTCATTTACGATAGATCCGCCCATATCAAATACGGTGTTATACCAACCTTCCTGGTTATTTGAAGGTTTAATGCAGCAGCCGTATTGTTTCTTATCAGGATTAGTCAGTTTCTCGCAAGCATCTGCAAAATCATCCCATGTCCAGTCTGCACTAGGGTATTCGATTCCTGCTTCATCAAACATGGTCTTGTTGTACCATAATCCAATTGTATCGAAATCCTTTGGAACTGCCAGTTGTTTACTGTCATAGTTATAAAGCTGTACAATATCACTTGGGAATTCATTCATTTCCAATACGCTGCTTGAAGAAATCTTTTCAGAAATATCTAACAACATATCATACTCTGCATACTTGGTAAACTCATTGGAATGCATCCAAAATACATCTGGAAGGCTACCACCTGTAGCTCCTGCCTCTAACATTGTCCAATATTCAGTCCAAGGTGTAACCTGAATCTTTGCAGGAATCCCTGTCTTTGCAGTGAAATCATTTACAATCTGTGTAAGACCCGGTTCCTGATTGCTATCCCAAATTGCAATTGTAAGTTCATCACCTGATGCTTCTGCTGCAGGTGCTTCAGCTGTCTCTGCTGCAGGTTCTTCTGCTACAGGTTCCTCTGCTGCAGGTGCCTCTGCTGCAGGTGCCTCTGTTGCTGTTGTGCCACCACATCCAACCAGAGATACTGTCATTACAGATGCAAGTGCCAATGCCACAATTTTCTTCATCATAATATAGTATAACCTCCCATTCTACTTGTAGGCAAATTGCCCATGTTTTTTTATCACAATAAAATTGTACTATACATATTCACTAATCGCTATGTCCTAATGTCCGATTCAATTGTCGTAATGTAACATAGTAATACAAGATTAAAATGGCGTTTTCTATTACCATGGTGATTAGTCAGGCCTCACGAAACGTTTTTGGGCTCATATTATATTCTTGTTTGAACATTTTCGAAAAAGAGATGGAATCCACATATCCTACTTCTGATGCAATCTCTGTAATGGACATATCGGTAGATTTTAAAAGTTTTGCAGCTTTCTGCAATCGGTAACTCACTAGATACTTCTGAGGTGATACATCTAATTTCTTTTTAAAAATAGCGGTTAAATAAGAACGGTTAATACCAATATAATTGGCAATATCGTTCACCTTGATATCACGATAGTTAGTCTTTATATATTGAAGTGCATAATCCACATAGGTTTCAGATGAATAATCATACTGCTCACTCTGTGCATTCTGTGCTTCTATCAATGTTGACAAAATTTCATACAAATACCCCACCCTTCGAATCTCGTTTGCGTAGGTGAGCTTATTTGTGTCCAATATACTATAAATAAAGGGGATGTAAATCGTAACTGCAATTGTCGAAGTAATTACCGGATTGTCTGCATCAAGATGCACGTGATTTAAGTAGTTTTCTGCCATATTTCCATCAAAAGTAACCCATACATATTCCCATGGTTCTTTGTCATCTGCAAAGTATTGAACCGGATACCCCTTTGGTATTAAAAAAATATCATTTTTCTTAATATGGTAGGTCTTATTATTAATAATAAGGATTCCTTTTCCGTTCAACACAAAGTGTAAATGATACTCATTTGGAGTTTTGTGATCATAGGTATAGCCTGGGGGACATTGTTGTTGCCCACAATGAACCAAATACAGGTCATTCGTCTGCTTTGTAATATTACGCAAACAACGAAAACCTGCTATGTTTTTATAGGTGGTCTGCTTTGACATAAGACAAATCCTCTCTGCTTCTCATTGATCATGAAATATTTAGCCATTTAATAATCACAACGTTGGAATGCCTACCTGAACATATTGTACATCTCTATGGTACATTTTTCTATTACTATGTCTGCATATTTTATTTTTATATTATACCATATTTTCCTTTATTCGTATAAAATTAATTACCTTCCTTTAACAAAACAATAACTTCTGTTTTTGTTATTTTTCCAATTTTTTTAATCATTTCCCTTACTCTGTCAGGTTTTTACAAGCCACTTGTTGTAAGAAATTAGACTCTGGAAGAAAACTCTCTTTTTTATTTATTAAATATATAATAATTTATGAGCATATGTAAATAATCATTGTATCTACAATTTTAAAATGATAAAATATAAGAAAAAGGAGGGCGATTTATGCAGAAATATGTATGCAGTATTTGTGGTTTCATTTATGACGAAGCTACCGGTTATCCTGAGGGCGGCATAGCACCCGGTACAAAATGGGAAGATATCCCTGGAGACTGGGTCTGTCCATTATGTGGTGCCACAAAGGATGAATTTAAGCAGCAAAACCAAGTAACATCTTCCACTCCATCTATTCAAACTGCCATAGAGGAAGAAAGCAACACTTTGCATGAATTATCTTTTGAAGAACTAAGTGTACTATGCTCTAATCTCTCAAAAGGCTGTGAAAAGCAATACCTGACAGAAGAGGCTGAACTTTTCAATCAACTTGCAGACTATTATATTAGAAAATCTACTCCTGCTTCCGACTTACAAATCTCTGACTTAATTACACTGATTGAAAAAGATCTCTCTTTTGCATATGATAATTCAAATCAAATTGCCAGTGGTGCTTCTGACCGCGGCGCATTAAGAGCATTGACCTGGGGAGAAAAAGTTACTAAAATACTTTCTTCTCTTCTTGGCAGATATGAGAAACAAAAAGATTCTTTATTAGAAAATACGAATATTTATGTTT
>CAZAAC010000035.1:0-26809 GCA_964483155.1 uncultured Lachnospiraceae bacterium
CAAAGTAGATGGCGCAGATGTAGTTATTCAGGTAGCAGTTCCAGCATCTGTAACAACAGAATTATCAGTAGTAGATGCACAGAATATGTTAAATGATGCAGCTTATATATGTATCTATGGCTCAAATCAGCATTCAGCAGAAGCACTTGTAACAGCAGATGAGAATCTTAATAAACTTGGCGCTGACGGCATCGTTGGTATAGGATTTGATGCAGGAACAGTTATCAAAGAAGCAGTTAAAAGTGGAAAATTAGCAGGCGCTATCACACAGGATCCTTTGAACATGGGCCGTATAACAGTGGAATTGGCTGTTAAAGCTTCAAAGGGCGAAGCAGTAGAAGATGTTGATACTGGTTGCCAGTGGTACACAGCTGATAATATGGATGATAAGAATATTGCACCAAACCTTTATGATTGATCAGGATGTGAGATTGTCTTACAAATTCTTCGACTCCCTTTATGAGGAAGTTTAAGATAAAGCTACAATAAGTATGAAAAAGGATAATTGTTACAATCAGACCTCCGCGGCCCCCTTGCCACGGAGGTTTGGTATTATTACTTGTTCATAAAAAAGAATAATTATATTTAAAGTCATGGGATCGTGTTTGGTCGTGTGACTTTTTTGCATAAATCAACAAGAATACAACAAAAAACAAGAAATAGTAGTTGATTTATAATGGGATACATGCTATAATCCGATTAAAGAAAAGATAAAACAACAAGAAAAAACAAAAACACAGGTCGCTTGAAAGTGAAGGAGATGTAAAGCATGGTATCCGAATATGAAATCAAAAAACAGATATGCGAAATAGGAAAAAGAATATATGACAGAGGAATGGTTGCAGCAAATGACGGAAATATTTCCGTAAAGCTTTCAGACAATGAATTTCTTTGTACACCAACAGGAGTCAGTAAAGGTTTTATGACACCAGATTATATTTGTAAAGTAGATAAGAAGGGGAAAGTAATACAAGCAAATGGAAATTTTAAACCATCTAGTGAAATTAAAATGCATATGAGAGTTTATGAAGAGCGCCCTGATGTACAATCAGTAGTGCATGCCCATCCGATGTATGCAACAGGATTTGCGATTGCAGGCATCCCACTTGATCAGCCGATTATGCCAGAAGCAATCATTTCACTTGGCACAGTCCCGATTGCACCATATGGAACACCTTCAACGATGGAAATACCGGATGCAGTAGCACAGTTCTTGCAGACGTATGATGCAGTACTTTTAGAAAATCATGGAGCACTTGCTTATTCAGATTCGCTACTTGCTGCATATCACAAAATGGAGTCAGTAGAGTTTTATGCACAATTACTATTTATTTCAAAACAACTTGGTGGACCAAAGGAAATACCAGAAAAAGAAGTTGAGAAGCTTTGCGAGCTTAGACAGCAGTTTGGTATGACAGGAAAACATCCAGGAAAAGCAATGCTACATCATGACGCACCCAGCAATTCAAATCAAGAAGAACTGATTGCAACTATTACCAGAGCAGTTATGGCTGAATTAGGGAAGTAAACGATTCACAAATATAAGGAGATTTGAAAATGGTTTCGCATGAATCAGATTTCGATATTGTAAAAAGTCCAAGGATACAAAAACTCATAGATGACCTGTATGCTAGCATGCCTGAAATCGAGTCAGATAGGGCAATACTTGTGACAGAATCGTATAAAAAAACAGAAGGCATGCCTGTGATTACAAGGCGTGCCAAGGCGTTCACTCATATTTTGAATAACATTCCAATCACAATCAGAAAAAATGAATTGATTGTAGGAAGTGCAACGAAAGCACCGAGAGGTTGTCAGACTTTTCCGGAGTTTTCGTTTTCATGGTTAGAAGAAGAATTTGATACAATTGCAACACGTGTAGCTGATCCGTTCTATATTTCGGATAATACCAAAAAAACACTCAGTGAAAGATATCGATATTGGGGTGGAAAAACAACGAGCGAACTGGCGTCTTCTTATATGGCAGAGGAAGCAAAGGTTATGATTGCACATAATGTGTTTACACCAAACAATTACTTCTATAATGGTGTGGGGCATGTAAATGTGAACTATGAAAAAGTACTGCAGATTGGTTACGAAGGAATTTTAGCAGAAGTAAGGGCGGAACTTGACACTTGCAATGTTGCAGACGGAAATTATGGAACAAAGGGACATTTTTTGCATGCTGTTATTGAAAGTTTAGAGGCAGTCATTGCTTATGCAAAAAGATATAGCAAATTAGCCGCAGAAATGGCGGCAGTAGAGGCAGATGATGGCAGAAGACAAGAGTTACTCCTGATTGCAGAAAACTGCGAGCGGGTACCAGCAAAGGGAGCAACTTCCTTTTATGAGGCATGTCAGTCTTTTTGGTTTGTGCAGTACTTAATACAGATGGAATCAAGCGGTCATTCAATTTCGCCGGGTCGATTTGACCAATATATGTATCCGTTTTATCAAAAGGATATCGAAGAAGGAAAAATAACACAAGAGTTTGCGCAGGAGTTGTTAGACTGTATCTGGGTAAAGCTAAATGATTTAAATAAAGTAAGAGATGCAGCTTCCGCAGAAGGGTTTTCTGGATATGGATTGTTTCAGAATTTAATTGCTGGTGGACAGAATGCAGAAGGTGTCGATGTGACAAATGCGCTTTCCTATATGTGCATTGAAGCATCTATGCATGTTATGCTTCCACAACCATCACTTTCAGTTCGCATATGGAATAAGACACCACATGATTTCTTAATGAAAGCAGCAAAACTAACGAGAACGGGGCTGGGTGTTCCAGCTTATTATAATGATGAAGTAGTAATACCATCACTTTTAAACCGAGGGTTAACACTAGAGGATGCCAGAGATTACTGCATTATTGGATGTGTGGAACCACAAAAGGGTGGAAAGACAGATGGTTGGCACGATGCTGCATTTTTTAATATGTGCAGACCACTTGAGCTAGTATTTGAGAGCGGTGTAGACCAAGGTGAGATTATCGGTCTTCCTACGAAAGATATCACGACGATGAAAACCTTTGAAGAATTTTATGACGCATATAAAACACAGATGATTTATTGCATTGAATTATTAGTGAATGCGGATAATGCTATTGATCAAGCACATATGGAGAGGTGTCCTCTGCCATTTTTATCTTCTATGGTGGAAGATTGTATAAAAAGAGGCAAATCTGTACAGGAAGGTGGCGCGATCTACAATTTCACTGGACCACAGGGCTTTGGAATTGCCAATATGGCAGATTCTCTGTATGTAATTAAGCAACTGGTATTTGATGAAAAGAAAATATCACTTGCTGAATTCCGAGAGGCACTTAGGAATAATTATGGTAAGGGTTTATCCTACAGTCAATCTGAAGCAGTGATAGAGGCTGTTGCCAGAACACTTGTGAATGAAGGCAGGAGGATAACAGAAAAGGAAATATCAGAAATAGCCGCCATGCTATCCGGATATGTGCCATCAGTTGAAAAACAAAAAAAGTATGAGGATTTGTTGAATATAATTGCAGCAATACCAAAGTTCGGTAACGATGATGCAGTTGTAGACGCCTTTGCACGAGAGGTAGCATATACCTACACAAAGCCACTTGAGAATTATCATAACCCACGAGGAGGCCAGTTTCAGGCAGGGCTATATCCCGTATCAGCAAATGTTCCACTCGGTGCGCAGACTGGCGCGACACCAGATGGCAGGCTTGCAGGAGAGCCAATCGCAGATGGCGTATCGCCTACAGCAGGACGGGACACACATGGACCTACAGCAGCAGCGAATTCAGTAGCAAAGCTGGACCATGGAATTGCATCAAACGGAACGTTGTTTAATCAGAAATTTCACCCATCGGTACTCAGCAACAGGACTGGACTTGAAAACTTTGTTGCATTTATAAGAGGTTTTTTTGACCAGAAGGGAAGTCATATTCAGTTCAATGTAGTGAGCCGTGAAACCTTACTAAGTGCACAGGAACATCCAGAGAATTACAAGAATTTAGTAGTCAGAGTAGCAGGCTATAGTGCAATGTTTACTTCATTATCAAGATCATTGCAGGATGATATCATTAACCGAACTGAGCAGCAGGGATTTTAGTACGGTTTTTGGATGACAGGATAAGAAATAGAATAAAACGAGGATAATTGTATGAATAGAGACAATTTAGATGAAAAAGGAAGAATATTTGACATACAAAAGTTCTCAATACATGATGGCCCAGGAATTCGAACAATTGTTTTTTTGAAAGGCTGTTTGTTTCGATGCAGGTGGTGCTGTAATCCAGAGTCGCAGGAGTTTGGAATTCAGGAAATGATAGTGGGCAGTGAAAAGAAGATTAGTGGGAGAGATGTTTTTGTCAGAGAAGTAGTAGCTGATATTGAAAAGGACAGACATTACTATCAGCGAAGTGGTGGTGGTATTACTCTTTCCGGAGGTGAATGCATGTGCCAGCCTGTATTTGCAAAAGCATTACTTACTGCTTGCCATGAAAAAGGAATCACGACTGCAATTGAGACGACAGCTGCCGTTAATTATGACATTGTAGAACAGGTCGTCAGCGAGACAGATTATGTATTGCTGGATATCAAGCATATGGATGCCGTAAAGCATAAAGAATTTACTGGTAAAGACAACATATATGTGCTGGAAAATGCAATAAAGATAGCAAAGTCAGGTGCAAATTTGACGATTAGAGTTCCAATTATACCAACATTTAACGATACTCCCGCAGAGATTGCTGCAATTGCAGATTTTGTTAAGGATTTACGCGGAGTAACAAAAATGCACTTGTTGCCATATCATCGGTTAGGACTCGATAAATATACGGGATTAGAGAGAGATTATCTTTTAAAGGATATCCTGCCCCCATGTGAGAAGCGCATGGAACAACTTTTACAGGAAGTTACAAAGGCAGGACTTGATGGACAAATCGGCGGATAAAAGAGGTAAAAATGGAGAATGAAAAAGCATACACAGAAGACAGAATGAGAATCATACAGGAAGCTGTACCCGGTAAACAGATCACTTTGGCACACATCATAGCCAATCCGGAACCTGTCTTATATAAGAGGTTAGAACTTGATTCGGAGGGTGATTATCGTGGCGCCGCAATTGGCATCGTCACTTTGTGCCCACCAGAAACTGCCATTATTGCAGGAGACATCGCAATTAAGACCTCTGCAGCCCAACTTGGGTTTTTAGACCGATGCAGTGGGACATTGATTATTACAGGGACAATATCAGAGGTAGAGGCTTCCATAAAAGCACTTACAGAATATTGTGAGAAGAAACTAAAGTTTACAATTTGTGAGATTACAAAGAGCTGATATCATTTCTACAAAAAAATAAAGTAGGAGGAAAAAAGTAATATGCAAAATGAATTTCAAATCAAAAAAGAGATTTGTGAAATCGGAAAGAGAATTTATGACCGCGGTATGGTTGCAGCAAACGATGGAAATATTTCTGTAAAGATTTCCGATACTGAGTTTTTATGTACACCAACAGGTGTCAGTAAAGGTTTTATGACGCCAGAGTATATTTGCAAAGTAGATGCAGCAGGAAAAGTATTGCAAGCAAATGCAGGTTTTAGACCCTCTAGCGAAATAAAAATGCATATGCGAGTTTATCAAGAAAGGCCAGATGTCATGTCAGTTGTTCATGCACATCCGATGTATGCAACAGGATTTGCCATTGCGGGTAGACCGTTGACGCAGCCAATTATGCCAGAGGCAGTGATTGCACTGGGCTGCGTACCCATTGCAAAGTATGGGACACCTTCAACAGAAGAAATTCCTAATGCCGTAGCAGAATACCTGCAGTACTTTGATGCAGTCCTTTTGGAAAACCATGGCGCATTGTCATATTCAGATTCCCTACTTGCGGCATATATGAAGATGGAATCACTCGAATTTTATGCACAATTATTATATATTGCAGAGCATCTGGGTGGACCGCAGGAATTATCTGAAGAACAAGTACAAAAGCTCTATGCACTTAGAAGAGAGTTTGGTATGACAGGCAAACATCCTGCAAATCTTTGCCCAAATACAGCAGCTGGGAAACCAAGTTGCCACAGTTGCGAGAAGAGCCAATGCGATATTGCAGCAGGAGAAAAAACAGGAGAGAATGAATTGCTGGTTAGTGAAATTACAAAGAAGATTATGGCGCAATTAAAAAAGTAGGAAATGCGTTATATGACTAAATGTACAGATATAGAAGGAGGACATAGCGTGTCAATAAATGTATCGGAGCAAGAAGTAAAGAGAATTGTTCAAAAAGTCATTTCCGGTATAAAGGTAGAAACAGGTAATAGTAATGAAAAAAAAATGGGGCTCTTTGATACGATGGAGGAAGCAATTGCAGCAGCGAAAACCGCGCAAAAAATCATGCAGAAGATGTCCATGGACAGCCGGGAAAAGATTATAAAAAATATCCGCAGAATGACAAAAGAACAGGCAGAAACCTACGCAAAAATGGCAGTAGAGGAAACAGGTATGGGAAATGTCGGAGATAAGATATTGAAGCATTATTTACTTGCAGACAAAACACCTGGAACAGAGGACATTACAACAAAGGCTTGGTCAGGGGACAGAGGACTTACCTTAATAGAAATGGGTCCCTTTGGCGTAATTGGTGCAATTGCACCATGCACGAATCCGACAGAAACGATTCTTTGTAATACAATTGGTATGATAGCAGGTGGAAATACGGTTGTGTTTTGTCCACACCCACAAGCTTTTAAGGTTTCAAACTATGCAATACATATGATTAACAAAGTATGTATGGAAGCAGGCGGACCAGAGAATGTTGTAGTAGCATTGCACAAACCATCTCTTGAAAACAGCGAGATTATGATGAAGCATAAAGACATTCCGCTAATTGCAGCAACAGGAGGTCCAGGCGTTGTAGCAGCCGTACTTTCTTCCGGAAAAAGAGGAATCGGAGCAGGAGCTGGAAACCCTCCCGTTCTTGTAGACGATACAGCAGATATTAAAAAAGCCGCAGAAGATATTGTAAATGGATGTACCTTTGATAATAATTTACCGTGTATTGCAGAAAAAGAAATTGTAGCCTTTGAT
The DNA here is from genome assembly GCA_964483155.1 of uncultured Lachnospiraceae bacterium. Classification (GTDB taxonomy): domain Bacteria; phylum Bacillota; class Clostridia; order Lachnospirales; family Lachnospiraceae; genus JAAYYM01. Next base: position 7,071 of record CAZAAC010000035.1, read on the forward strand.
ACCATAGCAGATGAACTGATGAATGATATGATTCATGAAAATGGTTGCTATCTGTTAACAAAGAAGCAACAGGAGCAGTTAACAAAGACAGTTCTTACAGAAAAAGGTTTAAATAGAGAATGCGTTGGACGGGATGCAATTACACTTCTAAAAATGATAGGAGTAGATGCGCCAGTAGGTACGAGGTGCATTGTGTTTGAAGGAGAAAAGGAACATAAATTAATTGCAGAAGAGCTGATGATGCCGATTCTCGGACTTGTTAGAGCAAAGGACATCGATGATGCAATTGAAAAATGTATCTGGCTGGAACATGGTAACAGGCATTCTGCGCATATGCATTCAAAGAATGTAGAGAATCTGACAAAGTTCGGGAAGGCAATAGATACAGCTATTTTTGTAAAGAATGCACCTTCCTATGCGGCGCTTGGCTTTGGAGGAGAAGGGTTCTGTACCTTTACAATCGCCAGTAAGACAGGAGAGGGCCTCACCTCTGCAAGCACATTCACAAAGCGTAGACGTTGTGTTATGTCAGACAGCTTATGTGTTAGGTAAGAAAGGAGTAGTAATGGATATTAATGCAACAGATATTGAAAAGATAGTTAAGCAAGTGTTACGGGATATGGGTGGACAAAGCGTGCAGAATAATGCACCTACGCAGGTTCCTAAAACGGCAAAGGTAGCAATGCTGACAGCTCTTGAAAAGTTTGAAATCAAAGAATTTCTGATACCTGAAGTAGGTGAGGATGACATTCTTGTAAAAGTAGAGGGTTGTGGGATATGTGGAACAGATGCACATGAATTTAAGAGAGATCCATTTGGACTCATACCTGTAGCGCTCGGGCATGAAGGTACTGGTGAAATCGTAAAAATGGGCAGGAATGTAAAAAAGGATAGTGCAGGGAAAGAATTGCATTTAGGAGATAAAGTAGTTTCCTGTATGATCTTTAAGGATAATCCTGATATTACGATGTTTGATCTGAACAAACAAAATGTAGGAGGTGCTGATGTATATGGATTGCTTCCGGATGATGATATACATCTAAATGGTTGGTTTTCAGAATATATATTAATCAGAGGTGGGTCAACAATATTTAATGTAAGTGATTTAGATTTATATGCAAGAATACTAATTGAGCCGTGTGCAGTACTGATTCATGCAGTAGAGAGAGCAAAGACAACAAATATACTACGATTTAATAGTAGAGTGGTAGTACAAGGTTGTGGACCGATTGGACTAATCTGTATTGCTGTTCTTCGTACAATGGGAATTGAAAATATTGTTGCTGTTGATGGGGAACAAAAAAGATTAGATTTTGCAAAAGAAATGGGAGCAACGACATCCGTTAACTTTAAAGATTTTAATGGTATCGAAGCACTTGCAGGCGGTGTGGAAAAGGCATTTGGCGGTCATCTTGCAGACTTTGCCTTTCAGTGTACAGGATCACCTGTAGGACATGCAAATATCTATAAATTTATCCGAAATGGTGGCGGTCTTTGCGAACTGGGATTCTTTATCAATGGAGGCGATGCAACAATTAATCCTCACTTCGATATTTGTGCAAAGGAAATAACAACGGTTGGATCATGGGTATATACATTACGTGATTATGCAACAACATTTGATTTTCTAAAAAGAGCCCAAGGAATAGGTCTCCCAATGAATAAATTAATTACACATACATTCCCTCTGGATAAGATTAATGAAGGTCATAAAACAAATCTTGCAATGGAAGGCCTTAAAATAGCAATCATAATTTAAAGAGAAAAATCTTGATTATTTATTAGGAGAAAGAAAAAATGGCATACGCAGTAGGAATGATAGAAGTGTTTGGACTAACAGCAGCTTTTGTAGCTGCAGATGCTGGGTGTAAAGCAGGTAATGTGACAATTGAGACGTTTGATAAAAATAAGCCTGCAAATGCAGATGAACTTCCCGTACCACTTATTGTAATGGTAAAGTTTAGAGGTGGTGTGGCTGATGTGGAAGCAGCAGTGGAAGCAGCGGAGGAAGCAGCAAATAAGTTGACAGGGGTAATATCAAAACATATTATACCAAGTCCTGAGATGGATACTGAAAAGATGTTGAAGTTGACAGGCCTTGACGTAAAATAAAACTAAAAATAGGAGGAACAGATTTATGTCACAAGAAGCATTGGGAATGGTTGAAACAAGAGGATTAACTGCAGCAATTGAAGCAGCAGATGCAATGGTCAAAGCAGCAGAGGTAGTATTAATTGGAACAGAAAAAATAGGTTCAGGACTCGTATCTGTCATGGTTCGTGGAGATGTAGGAGCAGTAAAAGCGGCGACAGAAGTAGGTGCTGCAGCGGCGAGCAGACTGGGAGAACTTGTAGCGGTACATGTAATTCCTAGACCGCATCATGATGTTGAGAAAATCCTGCCAACATTGAATTAGAAATAGGTTCATAGAGTAGTTAAAAGTACAAGAAGCGACGAGTTACATAAAAACACATAGTAAGGGGTGAAATGTCATGAAATCACTGGGATTTATTGAAATGCAAAGTGTAACGGCCGCAATAGAAGCACTAGATACGATGTGTAAGACAGCCAATGTGGAACTTGTTACTTGGGAACGAAAGCTTGGAGGAAGATTAGTTACTGTAATCATACAAGGTGAAGTAGCAGCAGTTGTGGAAGCAATGGAAGCGGCGGTGGCTGGAGCACTAAAAACACCCTGTATCCATGCGGTTATTGCCAACCCGCATGAGGAAACTAGGCGCATGGTTGCATTGAGTGCTGGAAAATTTGGATGGGCGGTGGATGGAAACAATGGCAGTAACAAAGAAAATACCGATTGTGGTAGAAACAACAAGTACCTCAGCGAAGTCTAAGGTACAGAAAAACAATTATAAGGAGGATAAAATTATGTCACAAGAAGCATTAGGTATGGTAGAAACAAGAGGTTTGGTAGCATCAATTGAGGCGGCAGATGCAATGTTAAAGGCAGCAAATGTAGTACTTGTAGGAACAGAAAAAATCGGTTCAGGACTTGTATCCGTTATGGTTCGCGGGGATGTAGGAGCGGTTAAAGCAGCGGTAGAATCAGGATCAGCTGCAGCAAGTAAATTAGGGGAACTTGTAGCAACACATGTAATTCCTCGTCCACATGCAGACGTTGAAAAAATTCTTCCAACATTGAAATAAGGGAGAATACTCAAAGTCATTGGCAGGAAGGTGGCGTGCATGGAAATGACGCATGACATGACTGAGATGGTATCTCTTGTCACAAAGATTGTACAAGAGGTACTGACGCAGTCAGAAAAAAAGACATCAGACAAAGCGGGATATATGCTTCCAATCGGCGTGTCAGCAAGACACATTCATTTAACGCAGGAACATGTAGAAATATTGTTTGGCAAAGGATATCAATTAACGAAGAAAAAGAATCTCATGGGATTTCAGTTTGCAGCGAATGAGCAAGTGACGATTGTAGGTGAGAAGCTTCGTGCAATTGAAAATGTCAGAATATTAGGTCCTGTCAGAGAACAATCGCAGGTAGAGATTTCAAAGACAGATACATTTAAATTAGGTGTTAAAGCACCCATCAGAGAATCGGGGGATATTGCTGGTTCAGCGCCGATTGCAGTGGTTGGACCAAAGGGGACGATTTATCTGAAGGAGGGTTGCATTGTAGCCAAAAGACATATTCATATGACACCTGTGGATGCAAAAAAAGCAGGACTAAAGGATGGAGATATCGTATCCGTGACAGTTGATAATGAGAGAGGTACAACATTTAATCATGTGCAAATCAGAGTAGACCAAAGCTTTACGCTAGAGATGCATATAGATGCAGATGAGGCAAATGGAGCCGGAATAGGAACAGGTGCCTCAGGAACAATAGTTATGTAAACTAAATAACACGATTTATTTGAAGTAAGAAGTGGGTGAAGAGATGATTGTAGGAAAAATAGTTGGAAGTATTGTAGCAACAAGAAAAAATGAAAAATTGGTGGGCTCTAAGTTTTTAATTGTAGAACCATATCCGAAAACAGAAACTACATCAAAAGACAATCGCTTTGTAGCCGTAGATAATGTAGGGGCCGGAATCGGTGAAGTCGTATTGGTGGCAACAGGTAGTGCCGCAAGAATCGGCTGTGGAGTAGAGCAATCACCTGTTGATGCGGCAGTAGTAGGAATTGTAGACGATTCTATGGGGTTGGAGTAGTGGATGCCATGCAGATGAATGAATTGAAAGAGATAATGCAGACGTATGGAATCCTTGGTGCCGGTGGTGCCGGGTTTCCAACATATGCAAAATTAAGTGAGCAGACGGATACAATTATTCTAAATTGTGCTGAATGTGAGCCACTATTAAAAGTTCATAGGCAGCTTTTGGCTACACATGCTTTAGAAATAGCAAAGGCATTGCAGATTATCGCAGAGACCGTAGGTGCAAAAGAAATATGTTTTGCAATCAAGCCATCATACCGTCAAGCTGTGGAAGCTGTAGAATCTGTGATTTCTAAAATGAGGAACTGTGTGTTAATGCGCATGGCACTATTGCCTGAAGTGTATCCAGCGGGCGATGAAGTGATTACCATTTATGAAGTAACAGGAAAAGTGGTTCCTGCTGGGAAATTGCCTATATCTATGGGTATTGCAGTATTCAATGTAGAAACGATATATAATGTATATCGTGCAATTTATGAAAAAAAGCCGGTAACAGACACCTATCTGACAATAGCGGGTGAGGTAAAGAAGCCCGTCACATTAAGGTTACCAATCGGAATGAAAATAGAACAAGTCATTGCACTTGCTGGAGGGACGACAACAGAAGATGCAGTTTATATAAGCGGCGGACCAATGACAGGAAAAATTGTTTCAGGCAGTGACACAATTGGAAAAACAACAACAGCAATACTGGTATTTCAAAAAAATCATTTCATAATCAGGAAAAAGATGGGTAATATTGAAATAAATATGAGAAGGGCAAAATCTGTATGTTGCCAGTGCAGGATGTGTACTGACTTATGCCCTAGGCATTTATTGGGGAGTCCAATCGAACCACATGCATTTATGCGTGGTGTAATGAGTGGGATTACAAAGGATACTATTACATTTATTAATATATTTGCATGCTCGCAATGTGGACTGTGTGAAATGTATGCCTGTGAGCAAAGTCTGGCACCAAGCAGATTAATACAGGAAGGTAAAATAAGACTACAAGAAAATGGAATCAAACCGACTGCAGATGATTTTGTACAAGGGAAGGTAAATGCAATGCGCGAGCAGCGCATGGTGCCGATGAGCAGGCTTCTTGATAGACTCGGGCTTACAAAGTATGATGTAGAAGCAAAGCTTGATGAAGCAGAAATTGCACGAGACACAATTGGAGCTGAGATTAGTATTGCATTGAATCAGCATATTGGTAGCCCCGCCAAAGCTTGTGTAAAAAAAGGAGAGATAGTGAGAACAGGACAAGTAATTGCAATAGCAAAAGATGGCGAGTTAGCGATCGACTATCATGCATCTATAGAGGGAACGGTAAGTTGGGTAGATGAAAACTGTGTATTGATTAAAAGCAATCAAAATTAGCGTGGAATTATGTAAACCAATAAAAAATGAAAGAATATTTAGAAAGAGGATTAGGCAATGGCAAGGGCAATCGGGATGTTAGAGTATGCAACCGTATCTGCAGGTATAAAGGCAGCAGATGTGGTGCTGAAAACAGCAAAAGTGGATATGATTGAAGCAGAGACGGTATGCCCTGGAAAGTATATTATGCTCTTTACGGGAGAAATTTCTGCGGTTAAGGCATCGATTGATGCAGCTACGACTATGTTCGAAGGACTGATTGACAGCTTTTTACTTGGAAATCCTCATGAAATGATATTTCCTGCTATTTATGGGACAGTGGAAGTCAAAGAAAAAAGAGCACTTGGTGTTCTTGAGACATTTTCAGCCGCTTCTATTATTGTGGCAGCAGATGAAGCGGCAAAGATGTCTGAAGTGCAATTAATTGAACTGCGTATTGCAAGAGGAATGTGCGGAAAGTCATACATGACGTTGACAGGAGAAGTGGCAGCTGTAGAAGCAGCAATTGAAAAAGCAAAGAAAGTAGTCGGAGAAAATGGAATGTTGCTTGATAGTGCAGTTATTCCGAGCCCGGATGCAAAACTATGGGAAACAATTATGTAAACAAATTGCGCTTTTTCTGTGAACTGCTTTTGTAGAATACTATGTAGAAATACATTTCATTTGACCGTATAATGGAATTGATATAAAATCAGATAGGTAAATACATTTGTGAGAAGAGTAGGGAGTGGGGGTTAATTATGCTTGCGATAGAGAGACGTAATGAGATTATAACAAAGCTACAGCAGGAAGGCAAAGTACTTGTCGGTGATTTGAGCCAGTTATATAAAGTGACAGAAGAAACAATACGAAGAGATCTTGAAAAACTGGAGCAAGAAGGAATCGCAAAAAAGACATACGGAGGAGCCTTACTTATCGATAATCTGAATGTTGATCTGCCCTATTATGTAAGGAAACAGACAAATATTGCCAGTAAAGAAAAAATTGCGGCTATTATAGCGGATATGATTCAAGAGGGTGATCATATTATGCTGGATGCAAGTTCAACAGCAGTGTATGTAATCAAACGAATCAAACAGCTTAAGAATATAACGGTTATTACGAACTCAATTGAAATTATGTTAGAACTTTCTGATGTAGCAGGATGGAAAGTTTTTTCAACAGGCGGTGTAATGAAGGAAGGTGCGCTAGCACTAGTTGGACATCAGGCGGAGTGTATGATTGACAATTTTCATGTTGATAAAGCAATTATTTCCTGTAAGGGGATTGCGCAGGAATTTGGTATTACTGATTCCAATGAATTGGATGTAGAAATAAAAAAGCATATGCTTAAGGCGGCAAAACAAGTTATACTTGCAGTTGATTCCTCAAAGTTTGACAGAATATCCTTTGTAAGAATGGGTGATTTCTCTATGGTTGATATCATTGTAACAGATGCCGAGCCAGAGGCAACATGGAAAGAGCAACTAGATAGGGCAGAAGTTTTTTTGCGCTATTAGTAACGCTGTCTTATAAATATTAATAATTGTTTTTGTATACAAGAAGCTTATAGGAGTAATGATTGGTCCCTTCAATTTCAGATTACAATCTGATAGGGAGGCAGTACATTGCGCCTATAAGCTTTTTTTATTGTAGCTGGGTATTTTTATACTTTTTTAGGAAGATTTTGCATCGAAAATCTGATGCACATACATTATGATAATACATGTAGAAATAGGCAATGATACAGTAGTTTATTTGGGAGAGGTAAAACATGAAAAGGAAAATCAGAACATCACTTATTGCGGCATTTATGATTCCAATTGCGTTTATCATATTATTGGGAGTCATATCTTACGCAAAAGCATCAGAAGCCATTATCGATAATTATAAAGAGGCAACGATGAACACAGTATCGCAAACGGGACAGTATTATCAATTACTATTTCAGACATTAGAAAATAAATCGTTAGAGATTGCTTCAAATTCTAATACGAGAGATTACTATGGTGGAATATATGCTGGAGATACAGTGAAAGAACAAACATTGTATGAGCAGTTCAGTCGTAGCTTACAGCAAATCAGCATGGCAGATGAAAATATCAATTTGATTTGTGTTATGGCGCCAACGGGTAAGGCTTATACTACAACTGGTACAATTATGGCAGGTGCATACGAGGAATATGAGGCAAGTAAGGAGGGGCAGGCAATGCTTGCTTCGACCGAACCATATTGGAGCGGATACCATTATTTTTTAGATGAGAAGTTGTATGTGTCCCAACAGGACTATGCAATATCACTTACCAGAGATATTGTTGATAATTATAGCAATCCTATTGGGATATTGACAATGGATATCAAAGCGGAATCTCTGCAGAAACCTTTAATTGGAATTGAAATGCCTTCAGGCAGTTTGTGTGCATTCGTCGGACCGGATGGGCGAGAAGTTACCAAGGATGGAATTTCAGAGGAGAGTATCTTTGTAGATAGTGGATTATATCAAGAAGCACTTTCTTCGGCAGAAGAAACAGGTATGAAATATACACAGTATAAAGGTACTTCACATATATTTTTATTTGCTAAAGTGGGATATGGTAATGGCGTTTTCTGTACGCTTGTACCAGAAGCAATTGTAACAGAACAGGCAGATGATATTAAAAGTATTACAGTTTTGGTAGTAGTAATCGCTAGTATCATTGCAATCATTGTGGCCCTAATGATTGCAAATGGAATTGGTAGTACGATTCGAAAGATTAACAAGGCAGTCAGCCAAGCAGAGGAAGGCGACTTAACAGTTAAGCTGACCACAAAGAGAAAAGATGAATTCAGACAGTTGACAGGACATGTATCTGGTATGCTTGCAGGGATGAAGGGACTGATTCATCAAACAGCAAGTGTTTCTACGGCAGTTGCAAATGCAGCAGAAGATGTTGCACAGTCTTCTGGAGAATTGGTTAAATTCTCAGAAGGGATATCGGCATCAATTGCACAGATGGAGGAAGCACTCTCTTCTCAGGCGGAGGATGCAGTTATTTGTCAAAACAAAATGGCCTATCTGGATGATATGATAATGGAGGCAGGAAAAAGTACAACACAAATAGCACTCCTCTCTGAAAATACAAAACAAATTATTGCGGATAGTATAGTGACGGTAGATGAACTTGGTCAGAGATCTATGGCAACTGCTGATATTACAAGAGAAGTCATTGTAGGAATAGAAGAACTGGAAAAGGAATCGATAGCGATAGGGGGTATTGTTGAAACAATTAACAGCATAGCAGACCAGACAAACTTACTTTCTTTAAATGCATCGATAGAGGCAGCACGCGTAGGAGTGGCTGGACGAGGGTTTGCGGTTGTGGCAGATGAAATCAGAAAGTTGGCAGAGGAATCTGTTCTTGCTTCTATGAAAATAGGGCAGATTGTTTTAGAGATTCAAAGAAGGACGAAAGATACAGTAGGCACGGCAAAGAGAGCAGAAGAAACAGTGACTATGCAGGGGGGTGCTCTAAACAGCACAGTAAAAGCTTTTACTGATATATCGAAGCACGTTGAGAATCTAACTGTGAATATTAGTGAAATCACTGAGAAACTGCAGGATATTGCGTCTACAAAGAATGAGACGGTAGATGCAATTACAAACATTACAGCAGTATTAGAAGAGACTTCAGCAACATCAGAGGAAGTGGATGCAGCAGCCAAGAAACAACTTTCTTCTGCAGAGAAATTGAACAGCGAGGCCATTCAACTTGGCGAAGAAGCATTAGAACTTAAGGCTGCTATTTGTAGATTTAAAGTGTAGACAATAAAAATAATATAAAAAAATAGAAGTATTGTAACTTAGTTTTTAAGATACCTTCCGGGAGTGACGCCTTTATACTTTCGGAAGGTTTTTATAAAGTAGCTTAAATCATTAAAACCACAGGAAAAAGCCACTTCTGTAATAGAATTATCAGAAGCCAACAGAAAATGACAAGCATGTTCAATACGGTAATAATTCAGATAATCCATAGGTGTGCGATGTGTCATTTGATGAAAAAAACGGCAAAAATATTTTGGAGACATATCGACACAAGAAGCAAGCATTGATAATGTGACAGGAGTGTCATAAAAAGACTCCATAAATTCAAGTACTTTTTTAAGTTGTATTACATGTTTATAATTGCCAGTGGACTTTGGAAGAGTATCTGGTTCAAAGTAATAGTGCTGTTCCTGTATAATACCAATGAAATGTAGCATTTCTCCAACAGTAATCAGCTGATGGCCCAGAGATTTTGTTGCCATTGCTTGGAAAAGATTCCATATCGACGTATGAATATCAGTATACTTTGCAGGAAAATGGCGATAGGGAAGAAAAGAACCATCAATGATTTTTTGCACAATTTTTTGAGAGGATTCGTTTTGTCTGGAAAGACAGTGTAAGTCAAAAACAATACATTCATAGACACAATGAAGTGGAACGCCAGAGTGTAAGGCTCCGCCGCGCAAAAAAAGGATATCTCCTTTGTTTGCCTGTATTTGTTCGTCATCTGCAGTCAAAATAAAGGTACCACTTAAAATGCGAATAATTTCATATTCCATATGCCAATGATAAGGCATTGTATAGTGTGGATGATGTTCATCTATATGATGAAATTCAAAGGGAAAATCATAAGTTCCACGTTGCTTTCTTTCATTATATCCAAATGCTTGCATAAGTCTCCTAAAAGTGAATATTGTTATATTTATTGCTATTATAACACAAGAATTATATAAATGACAGTGTTACAATAAGAATAATAGAGCATTAAGTATGATAACTGTATTCGAAAGGGAAACATATATGAAAGAAAAAAGAATTCTGGCTTTTGATTTTGGCGCTTCAGGTGGACGCGCGATGATTGGGATATATAATGGAGACACGATTTCTTTAAAGGAGATACATCGTTTTTCGAATGATTCGGTTACCATTGGGAAAACAGTATACTGGGATGTGCTGCGGTTGTTTTATGAAATCAAGCAAGGGATGTTGAAAGCAAAATATGATGGTGGTTTTGCGTGCATAGGGATAGATACTTGGGGTGTAGACTTTGGACTTTTGGATGTGCAGGGTAATCTTCTTGAAAACCCAATTCACTACCGTGATGGACGTACTAAAGGAATGATGGAAGAGAGTTTTAAACTAATTCCGAAAGAATGGTTTTATAAAATTACGGGGAATCAGTTTATGGAATTAAATACAGTCTTTCAATTATTTTCACTGGTGAAGCAGAGACCGGAATTATTAGAGAGAGCAGATAAATTATTATTAATGCCAGATTTATTTTCTTATTTCCTGACAGGAGAAAAGCGTGCAGAACATTCGATTGCGTCCACAACACAATTAATGAATGCAGAAGAAGGAATATGGTCAGAAGGCGTTATGAGTGCATTGGGCATTCCGACAAATATTTTTGCAGATATTATTTCGAGTGGAACTATTGTAGGTGTTCTTAGTGATGACATCTGCGAGGAGCTTGGGGTAGAGAAAGTAAAAGTAGCAGCAGTAGCATCACATGATACGCAGAGTGCATTAATTGCAGTTCCAGCGAAGGAAAAGGATTTCATTTTCTTGAGTTGTGGTACATGGTCATTGCTTGGAACAGAATTGCCCGGACCAATTATTAATGAGAAATCAGAAAAATATAATATAACAAATGAGAGCGGACACGAGAATACAACGACATTTCTAAAAAATATTATTGGATTATGGTTAATCCAGGAAAGTCGAAGACAGTGGATTCGGGAAAATCAGGAGTTTGGTTTTGGCGAGTTAGAGAGTATGGCAAAAGAGGCTGTTGCATTGGAATGCTTTATTGATCCGGATGCACCTGAATTTGGAATACAAGGAAATATTCCACGCAGAATCAGGGAGTATTGTAAAAAATCAGGACAAAAGATTCCAGAGGATATAGGCGCTGTCGTTCGATGTATTAATGAAAGCCTGGCACTAAAATATCGAATGGCTTTGGAAGAAATCGAGGATTGTACGAGTAAACACTATGATACAGTATATATGGTGGGTGGAGGAACACAGAGCAAGCTTCTTTGCCAACTTACGGCAAATTCTTGTGCAAGGCGAGTTGTGGCTGGGCCGGTAGAAGCAACCGTGCTTGGTAATCTCGCGCTACAGTTGGTGGCATTAGGAGACATAAAAAACCTGCAGGAAGCCCGCGCATTGATTGGAAGGTCTCAGGACATCACAGTTTATGAGCCTCAGGATACACAAAAATGGGAAGAAGCATATATAAGGTTTCAAAAGTTAGTAAAGGAAGATGTTAAATAAGATAGACGTATAGTATTACAAAAAATAATGATATTAAAATGGAGGTAGTAAAATGGCAAAGAACAGACTAATAGGAGATTATCCTGTCATTGGTATCAGGCCGACAATTGACGGAAGAAGAGGTGCACTTAAGGTAAGGGAGTCACTGGAAGATCAAACGATGAATATGGCAAAAGCTGCTGCAAAGTTATTTGCAGAAAACTTGAAGTATTCAAATGGCGAGCCTGTAAAGGTTATTATTGCGGATACAACGATTGGACGTGTTGGAGAGGCTGCAGCTTGTGCAGACAGATTTAAAAAAGAAGGTGTAGATATTACACTTACGGTAACGCCTTGCTGGTGCTATGGCGCTGAAACGATGGATATGGATAGAATGACAATCAAAGGTGTGTGGGGATTTAATGGTACAGAGAGACCGGGCGCTGTATTCTTGGCAGCAGTACTTGCCTCTCATGCACAGAAAGGACTTCCGGCATTTGGAATTTATGGACATGATGTATGCGATGCAGATGATACAGATATTCCTGGGGATGTAAAAGAAAAATTGCTTAGGTTTGGCCGTGCTTCTATAGCCGCTGCAACAATGAGAGGGAAGTCTTATCTGCAGATTGGATCTATTTGCATGGGTATCGCGGGTTCTATTATCAATCCAGAATTTATTGAAGAGTACTTAGGTATGAGAGTGGAGTCTGTTGATGAAGTAGAGATTATTCGCCGTATGACAGAAGGAATTTATGATGCAGAAGAATTTAAAAAAGCGCTTGCATGGACAAAAGCAAAATGTCCTGAAGGATTTGACAAGAATCCTTTAGAACTTCAAAAAACGCCAGAACAGAAAGAGGCTGATTGGGAATTTGTTGTAAAGATGATGTGTATTATTAAGGATTTAATGAATGGCAATGATAAATTACCAAAAGGCTGTGAAGAGGAAATGGTTGGACATAATGCACTTGCGGCTGGTTTTCAGGGACAGCGTCAGTGGACAGATTTCTATCCAAATGCAGATTTCCCAGAGGCGCTTCTTAATTCTTCTTTTGATTGGAATGGTGCGAGAGAACCCTATATTCTTGCTACTGAAAACGATACATTAAACGGTCTGGGTATGATGTTTATGAAGCTTCTTACTAATAAAGCGCAAATTTTTGCTGACGTGCGAACTTACTGGAGTCCAGAGGCAGTTAAAAAAGCAACAGGATATGAGCTCGAAGGCGTAGCAAAGAATTCCGGTGGATTTATCCACCTTATTAATTCAGGTGCAGCATGTCTCGATGCTTGCGGAGCTGCAAAAGATGCAGAGGGAAAAGGAATTATTAAGCCATGGTACGATATAACTGAAGGGGATCAGGATGCAATCTTGAAAGCAACAGCATGGTGTGCGGCCGATAATGGATATTTTAGGGGCGGTGGATTTTCATCCAGATTTTACACTTCTGCTGAAATGCCAGCTACGATGATTCGCCTTAATCTGGTCAAAGGATTAGGACCTGTTCTTCAAATTGCTGAAGGTTGGACAGTCGATTTACCAGAAGAAGTATCTGACAAGCTTTGGAAAAGAACAGATTATACATGGCCATGTACTTGGTTTGCACCAAGAACAACAGGTGAAGGTGCATTTAAGACAGCCTATGATGTAATGAATAATTGGGGAGCTAACCATGGTGCGATCAGCTATGGGCATATTGGTGCAGACTTAATTACATTCTGTGCAATCCTTAGAATTCCTGTATGCATGCACAATGTGCAGGAAGATGAAATCTTTAGACCGGCAGCCTGGAATGCATTTGGCATGGATAAAGAAGGCCAGGACTATAGGGCATGTGCGGCCTATGGCCCGTTGTATAAGTAAGATGCTATAATAGTTTAGAAAGGATGTCGAGGGTTGACATCCTTTTTTTCTAATTGCAGTCAGTTCGATGCTAGTACTTGACAGATATATCTAGAAAATGTATCATGAGATTGAAAACCGAAACGTTTCGGAAATTAAAGAAGGAAGCAACTGTATGAAAAAAATATTTGATTTTTTTGAGAAAATACCAGCAGGCATAATGATAATCCCTTTTTTTATTGGAGCAATTATAAATACGTTCTGTCCACAGATACTGTATATTGGCTCGTATACGACAGCTACATTTTCAAACGCAGGTGCTGCGACCGTTCTTGGCGTACAGTTAGTCTGCCTGGGTAGCAGACTGCGATTGAAAGAATTGCCTGTAATTGCAAAAAGAGGAGGTGTTCTGTTAGCATCAAAACTTGTGGCAGGTATATTGGCAGTAATTGTCATCGGTCCCTTTTTTGGGCAAGCGGGAATTCTGGGAATTAGTTTATTAGCAATCGTTTGTGCAATTTCTAATACCAATGGGAGTATTTATCTATCACTGATGTCTATTTACGGAGACGAAAAAGACGCCGCGGCAGTACCAATCATTGTTATTGATAATGGTCCTTTCTTTGCAGTTTTAATACTTGGGATTACAGGATTAGCAAAATTTTCATGGATATCGGTAATAGCCGCCTTGTTACCACTATTTATTGGAATAGGAATCGGGAATTTAAGTAAGAACATGAAAAATTTCTTGGAACCAGGAATTGCATTGATGTTGCCATTTATTGGATTTACGTTAGGAGCTGGAATTAATCTGAAAGATATCTTTCATGCAGGCATCAGCGGTATTGTCTTGGCCTTCATGGTATTATTATTCGGAAGTGGCATTTCTGTTTTGTTTGATAAAATAATCGCGAAGAGACCGGGCTATGCAGGAGTAGCAGCAAGTGCTACAGGAGCCAATGCAGTAGCAGTTCCTGCTGTCATAGGAATGATGGATGCGTCATGGCAACCATATGTCGAGCGTGCAACAGTGCAGGTGGCAGCAGCAGTTGTTGTAACTGCAATTGTAATTCCATTTATCATAAAGCGTCATAGAAAAGAGAAGATATCATAACAAAAAAATAAGATTTTATACTAAAATATAAGGAAAAGAGAGTTTCAAAAAATTGGACCAGTGCTTGAATTGACAGGTGTCGTCAACTATTATAAGATGAAGTTAATAGCAATTATATTTGTTTTTAATGTGTTAGGATATGTCAAAAGGCGGGTAAAACATGTATAAGGTTTTGGTTGTAGACGACGAATATGTTATCAGAAAGTCAATCAGTACACGTATACCATGGAATAATATGGGCTATATTTTGGCGGGAACATGTGAGAATGGACGGGAAGCAGTCGTATTATTACAAAAGGAAAAAATAGACGTTGTATTGACAGATATCAGTATGCCCTATATGGACGGGTTATCACTTGCTAAATATATACATGAGAATTGTCCAAGAACGAAAACAATCATTATCAGTTGCTATGATGAATTTGAATATGCGAAACAAGCACTCCATCATCAGGTTTTTTCTTATATCATAAAGCCGATTACTGCAAAGGAAATGATTGAAACCTTAAACCATGTTAAAAAGAGTCTGGATGAAGAAAATTTAGAGTATAAAGAACTGTCGGATATGAAATTTGCGCTTCGTGAAAATAATTCAGTTCTCAAAAACCAGTTTTTAGTATCCTTGCTCAATAGTAGAAAATCAAGCGAAGAGATTAACAAGGAAGCAAGGAAATATGGATTGGCTTTTGAGGAAGCATATTATGCAGGTGCCTATGTTGTATTTGATGATGTGAAAGAAGTTGAACAAAATGAAAATGATATTACTCTATTGGAAAGAGCGAGTGGTATTTTAGATAAAGAAGATATCGGACTTGCATTTCAGGGAATGGATAAGACGGTATTTTTATTATTTTATGGTAATAAGAAGCATAGTTTTATTTTAAAAGCGATAGAATGCTGTGAACGACTGCGCAGAGAGATGAAAGAAAAGCAAGGCGTGGATGTATCTGTTTTTTTGGGAAAAGAAATTGCTGGATTAGAGATGCTTTCAAACTCTTATGAAGAGGCGAAAAGAGTAAGTGCTTATCAATTCTTAATGGATCAAAGCTGTTTTTTGTACAGTGAGGATTATAGTAAAGAAGAGACAATTGGAGATAGTAAGTTTGATATGCCAGAATGGAAAAGCAGAATCGTGCTTGCGGTTCGCTCCCACTTGAAAGAAGAAATCAAGACGGGTATTTATGGTGCAGGAAGAGAGATGAGACAGTTATGTCTGCCAAAGAACAGAATTATTCTGTTATTTCAGGATTTGATTGTAGCAGTTATGGGAATAATTGATTTACCAGGTGTTGATAATGAGGAAATTTATCATGAGGAATATAGGCTTGTTGCAAAGCTAAGTGAATGTAAATATTTAAAAGATGCGGAGGAAAGACTAATTATATTCTGCATACAAACGTCAGAATGCTTAAATTATAGCAGAGAAAGTTCGGGAAAAAAGCAAGCAGCAATGGCGATGGAATATATCGCTAAAAATTATGCAGATAGTGATCTTTCCTTGCAATCAGTATGCAATTACCTGTCTATCAGCATTAGTTATTTCAGTTCTATTTTTAAGGACTATAGCAACGAGACTTTTGTAGAAGTTTTGACAAGGGTACGAATTGATAAGGCAAAGGAACTTTTTGAAATGACATCCATGAAAGCGTATGAGGTGGCAAGTGCTGTCGGATATAACGATGCACACTATTTTAGTGCAGTATTTAAGCGCGCAACGGGAAAGACACCGACCGAGTATGCGAGAAGAAGGAAGCTATGAAACGAATCAAGCAGTATTTTAGTAGTATAAGGATGCATATGATTCTTTTCTTTTCAGTGCTGGTATTACTGGCATTGATTACTTTTTTGATTTTTTCTATATCTTATACGCAAAAGAGTATTCTGGAAAACTCAAATGAATACACAAAGCAGCTTGTGGATTATGTCAACCAAGATATCAATTCTTATATTAGTTATATGGAAAATATCTCAACTGTTGTGATGAACGACCAGGACGTCTATGACTACTTATTTAAGAGTGATTTGACAGATGAGGATGAGAACTTACTGAAATCAAGAATTCGTGATCAATTTAGAACAATATTATCATCCAGAACGGATATTTATAATATTGGAATCCTTTCAGGGGACGAAAGATATCTGATTAATGACGGACAGACAATGAATGAATATTCGCAAAAAGATAAAATGAGTTGGTATCTTGAAACAGTAGAGCAGACAGGGGAATTAGTTCTGTCATCTTCTCATGTGCAGGATTTGATCAAAGATAATTATAAATGGGTCGTTACGCTGAGCAGTACATTGCAAAATCCTAAGAAAAGTGGTACAGATGGCTTGTTTTTTATTGATTTGAATTATTATGATATTGATGAATTATGTTCAAGCATTAATTTGGGAAAGAAAGGTTATATTTATATAATAGACAGTAATGGCGAGATTATTTATCATCCGCAGCAGCAATTAATCCTGAGCGAAATCAGAAATGAAGTGATTGACGAAATTTTAGAGCATCCCAAGGAAACATTTCAACTAGATTATCAGGGGGAAACAAAGTTATACACAACGAGTCATTCAGATAAGACGGGTTGGACGGTTGTAGGTGTATCCTATATGTCTGATTTGATGAAAAATGAAACAAGGATAAAGAAGACATATTGGGAAATAACGGCACTTTTGATTTTAGTAGCTGTGGTATTGGCGTTTATCTTCTCTCGCATGATTACGCTTCCTATTAAGCAACTACAGATGACTATGGAACAAGCCCAGGAAGGAAATTTGATGCCGGTAATGATTCAGGCAAGTGAGAGTGAGATTATTAGTCTGAATCACTCATTTAATAGGATGACAGAGCAGATTAAACAATTGATGGAAAAAAATGTAGAGGAACAAAGGCAGAAGAGAAAAAGTGAGATGAAGGCATTACAAGCCCAGATAAAACCCCACTTTTTGTATAACACACTGGATTCCATAATTTGGATGATAGAGGTTGGAGAAAATGAAGAGGGCGTAGAAATGACAGCGGCTCTTGCAAGATTTTTTAGACAATCAATTGGTAATTCTGATGAAATTGTTACAATAGAAAGAGAGCTAGAGTATACAAAAACTTATTTAGAGATACAAAAAATGAGATATAAAGATAAAATGGATTTTGAAATCAGTGTAAATCAGGAAATTATGTGTGAAAAGATTGTAAAACTAGTTCTACAGCCTTTAGTCGAGAACGCACTTTATCATGGCATTGAGTATAAAGAAGGGAAAGGTCTGATTCGCATCGTTGGAGGTTATAAGGAGAATGGAGAGCGAAGCGATATTATATTACAGGTAATTGATAATGGTGTGGGAATTGATCATGATGCATTGCAACATATTTTTGATCATAAAAAGGGAAAAACAACGGAAAACGGGATTGGAATACCGAATATTCAGGAACGATTACATTTGTATTATGGTTTGGAATATGGGCTATTGTTTGAGAGCACAAAAGGAGAGGGCACAATCGTAACCGTTTGTATTCCAAGAGAAAAAGATGATCAAATGCAAGAGCATTTGTTAGAAGCAGATAAGTTTGAGATAAAGCCAATGCGACCAGATTACATAGTGGGAGGAGGCAGAACAGTATGAGAAAAAAAATATATTTGATACTGGTGCTTATTGCTGTTATCGGCGTTACATTGGTTAGTGTTATAAAGATTCGTTACATTGCCTATCAAGAAGAAAGAACACTTAATATGGTTCTAATTCCGAAACTTGGAGAAGGTTCCAATGACTTTTGGACATCTGTGATTGAAGGGGCACGAATGGGGGCAAAGGAGTATGGAGTCAATCTTACGGTTATGGCCCCAAATTCGGAATTGGAGTACGAATATCAAAATGAATTGATTCAAAAAGCAATTGATAAGAAGCCAGATGTCATTATATTGGCACCACTTCATTTTGAAAATAATACTGAAATAGCTAAGAAGATTAAAGAAAGCGGCATTCAATTAGTCTTATTGGATTCTTATCTCAATGAAGAAATACAGGATTGTTTTATCGGAACTGATAATTATCAGGCGGGAGTTGATATGGGGAAGTGGATGCGGAAATATGTCACAGAGGATTCACAGATTGCAATCGTTTCTCATATTAAAGAATCATCGACAGCCATAGAAAGAGAAAAGGGTGTCAGAGATGGACTCGCAGAAGATGAAAGTAAAGTAACTTCGATACTCTATAGTAATGCAGATTATGAAGTGGCATATGATGAAACAAAAAAATTACTTGAAAGTAATCCGAAGATTTCATTGATAAGTGGACTGAATCTTCATTCAACAATTGGAAGTGCAAGAGCCGTACATGATTTAGGGATGGATGGTGAAGTAATCATCATTGGTTTTGATAATGTAACAGAAGCAATACAGCTTATGACAGAAGGGGTGATTACGGGACTGGTAGTCCAGAAACCATTCAACATGGGCTTTTTAGGAATCGAGAATGCTGTTAAGGCTGCAAAAGGAGAAAAAGTCAATGAGGTAGTTAATTCTGGAACAGCTTTAATCGATATCAATAATATCTATACAATTGAAAATCAAAAGTTACTTTTTCCATTCTAATTTTAGAAAACAATATTATAAATAGTGATGAGCAGTTAGTGTTAAGGAGTTTCCTTTTCATTCACTGCTTTTTTATATGTCCATTTCTGGGGCAGAATATTTTCAACCTTTATCAGAGATATTTAGCATTTTTGTGGGAAAAATCCACACCCTTGTCAGAAGTTATTCTATTCCGGACATAAGGGCAAAATCATATAATGATTACAAATTAATAAATTAACGCAGGGATGAAATCGTATTTTAAAGAAACAAAGCATGACGGGTAACTGCAGCAGGTTGTATAGCAAAGAGGGATACAGGGCAGAGCTCGTGTGCAGAGGAAGGTGAAAAAGTGGGCGAAGTAATATTAACAATGAAGGAAATTGA
>CAZAAC010000036.1:0-26705 GCA_964483155.1 uncultured Lachnospiraceae bacterium
CCTGCAAACCCGCATAAATGCTGGATTTGTAGGCTCCTGTGTATTATTCAAACTCTATCGTTCCGGGTGGTTTTCCCGTTAAATCATAAAATACTCTATTTACATGTGATACTTCATTTACAATTCTGCTGGTCACCTTTTGGAGTACTTCCCATGGGATTTCAGCACTTTCGGCTGTCATAAAGTCAATTGTGTTGACTGCTCTTAGTGCTATGGCGTAATCGTAAGTTCTTTCGTCTCCCATAACACCGACGGAGCGCATATTTGTTAGTGCTGCAAAGTACTGGCCTATATTTCGTTCAATCCCAGCATTCGCGATTTCTTCGCGATAAATTGCGTCTGCTTCCTGCACGATTTTGACTTTTTCAGCAGTCACTTCCCCTATGATACGAATTCCGAGGCCGGGACCAGGGAATGGTTGTCTGAACACAAGATGCTCTGGTATATTGAGTTCGAGTCCTGCCTTTCGGACCTCATCTTTAAAGAGATCTCGTAGTGGTTCGATAATTTCTTTAAAATCTACATAATCAGGTAGTCCTCCCACATTGTGATGTGATTTGATTACTGCAGATTCTCCGCCGAGACCACTTTCTACTACATCTGGATAGATGGTTCCTTGTACAAGAAAGTCTACCTTCCCGATTTTTTTTGCTTCTCTCTCAAATACACGAATAAATTCTTCGCCTATAATCTTACGCTTCTTTTCTGGTTCCGATACGCCTTCCAGTTTAGCATAAAACTGTTCCTGTGCATTTACGCGAATGAAATTAAGATTGTAAGAACCGTTTGGACCAAATACTTCCTCTACCTCATCGCCTTCATTTTTACGTAGCAGTCCGTGATCTACAAATACACACGTAAGCTGACTTCCTACTGCTTTAGATAGTAAAACTGCTGCTACCGATGAGTCTACGCCGCCGGATAGTGCACATAGCACTTTACCGTCACCTACTTTATCACGAATCACTTTGATCGTATCTTCCACAAAAGAATCCATACGCCAGTCGCCTGCACATTTACAAACCTTCGTTAAAAAATTATGAATTATCTTTGTGCCCTCTTGTGTATGTAGTACCTCAGGATGGAACTGGATTGCATATAGTTTTTCATTTTTCTTTTCAGCTGCTGCTACTGGGCAGTTTGCAGTATGCGCTGTAATTTCAAATCCAGGCACTGCTTGTGAAATGTAATCAAAATGGCTCATCCAACAGATAGTAGTCGGGCTTACATTTTCAAAAAGCAAGGAAGATATATCAACCATAACTTCTGTTTTCCCATATTCACGAACAGGTGCTTTTTCTACTTTTCCGCCAAGCAGAAGCATCATCAACTGTGCCCCATAACAAAGTCCCAATACCGGTATCCCTAGCTCAAACAGTTCCTTTGTATAAGTTGGTGCTGCTTCTTCGTAGCAACTATTAGGTCCTCCTGTCAGGATGATTCCTTTGGGATTCATTTCTTTAATTTTTTCGATGTCAGTCTTATAGGAATAAATCTCACAATATACATTGCACTCTCTGACACGTCTCGCAACCAATTGGTTGTATTGACCACCGAAATCCAGTACGATAACCAGTTCTCGTTTCATTATTTGTCTCCTTATTTGCCTTTTACTTTCTTTTTTTCTTTCCTTTTTATCTTTCCCTTATATCTTTACCTTATTTGCTTTCCATCCTGCTTTTCTTTTTCATAATCTCTATCATACACGAATGACAATTACCTGTCCATATTCTCTTGTCGTTATATTTCGCTACCTGTGTTGGCCTGATAGCATGTCATCCATTTACCACTCCTATACCTCTTTACGAAAAAGACTGCTCTCATTACCCAGTCTATCGTCATCGCAATCCACACACCGAATACACCCATACCATAATACTCACCCAGCACATAGCTCATACCAATCCTGCATACACCCATTGAGACGATTGCTATAATCATCGTATAACGTACATCATTGGCTGCCCGCAGCGTATTTGGCAAGGCAAAGGCTAACGGCCATAATGTTGCTGCACAAACGCCATGATATCTTACAATCATTACCGTCGCTTCAGCAGCTTCTTCTGACAGATGAAACATTTTTACCATCCATGGGCATCCAATAAAGAAAATGGTACTTATGATTACTGTCAGTATATACATCCATTTCATCAATAACTTAGTATAATATTGTGCTTGTTTATAATCACCGGCACCTACGCATTGTGCGGCTACAGATAAAATTGCCAGATTGATCGCCATACCTGGCAAGATCTGAAACATAGCTAATGTTCCAGAGATTGCATTTGCTGCAATTGCAAAAGTTCCAAAGGTCGCAACCAAGCTCAGTACTATTATTTTTCCTAATTGAAATAAACTGTTTTCGATTCCATTTGGAATACCAATATAAAGAATCTTTTTAATCATACTTAAATTTAGATGCAGGTCTATTTTTCTATTTAGATGAATCTGCCGTTTCTGGTCCATCAGCATAATGGTAATGATAACCGCGGCAATGCACCTCGCAACTAATGTTGATATTGCGGCTCCTGCAACACCCATTGATAATCCATATATCAATAATGCATTTCCACACAGATTGATCAAGTTCATCAGTAATGCTGTCCACATCGTAATCTTAGAATTTCCCATAGCTCTGAATAAAGCTGCACAGCCATTGTACACAGCAAGTGCTGGAAAGGATAATGTTGTAATCATTAAATATGTTTTTGCACTGGCATAAACCCCGTCTTCTATTTGTCCAAAGACTGTTGTCAATATGAAATCATGTGTCAAAAGAAATGTGATACTGATTATGACTGCAATGAGACCAGAAAATAGCACCAGCTGATTTGCAGTTTTGTTTGCGCTTTTTTCATTTTTCGAGCCAAGGTATTGTCCTGCTACAACAGCACCACCTGTA
This sequence comes from uncultured Lachnospiraceae bacterium, assembly GCA_964483155.1. GTDB lineage: Bacteria > Bacillota > Clostridia > Lachnospirales > Lachnospiraceae > JAAYYM01. Next base: position 2,903 of record CAZAAC010000036.1, read on the forward strand.
GCAATTGCACTAAATATATTGATTAATAGTATATTTACTGTATCAACAAGAGATACTCCGGAAACAGCTGCCTCTCCTGCACTTGAAATCATGATGGTATCAACCATACCGACACTAACCGCCAATAACTGCTCTATAATCAATGGTATCACCAGTTTTTTTAAATTGGCTTTTGTAAATAACATGAAATCCCTTTCTTTTTCTAATAATATCTTCTCACTGTCAATATTGACCGATATGTTGCATAAGAAATCTTAATGCCTGTTGCCTGCGTGCTTGCATGTACTATCTTACCGCCTCCGATATAAAGTCCCACATGACCTGCATAACAGATAATATCACCCGGCTCTGCACTTGCATATTCTACTGCTGACCCGCACGATGCCTGCGCACTTGAATTTCTAGGTATGCTAATGCCAAAATTCTTAAATACTGCATATGTAAATCCTGAACAATCAGCACCGCCTGTCAAACTGGTTCCGCCTGCCACATAAGGATTTCCAACATATTGACACGCAAAATTAGCAATCTCTTTTCCTTTTTCACTCCCTGCCGAGCTCCCGATTGTCTCTCTTGCAGATGTAGAACTTGATGAACCTGTGCTGCTTGTAGAACCTGATTTTTTTGCTGCTGCTTCTGCTGCCTTCTTCCTTGCAGCCTCATCTGCTTTTCGTTTTGCTTCTTCTGCTTCTAAACGCTTTATCTCTAATGATTTTGCTTTTATGGTCGCGGAATATGCACTTGCTTCTGCTTTTGCCGCTGATAACTGTGCATTAAAACTTTCTACTGTTTCCCGTTTCTCGTCTATCATTTCTTGTAAAGATGCCTGCTCTGCTTCAAGATCTGCTTCTAATTCTACCATCTCTGATTTTTCATTTTCCAGATTTTCTTTTAGCAACAGTACTTTCTCTTTTGTTTCCTGATATGTCACGAGGAGATTTCTATCGTATTCATATAGTTTCTCTATATAGTCCACTTTGTTTACAAGATCGGCCATACTCTCAGATTCTAAAAAAAGCTGTAGATATCCTACGTCGCCTTTTTCATACATAAATTTGATACGTCTTTTCATAGCAGCATACTGCGCTTCTTCATCTGCCTTTGCAACCTCATATTGCTCCTGCGCTTCTGCTATTTCAACTTCTTTATTCTCTATGTCCTGTTGTAGTATCTCAACTGTCGATAATAACTCCACTAATTGCATATCCAGTTCCGTGATTTCTTCTGATACTACTTCTTTATCTCCCTCTATATTTGAAATGTTTGATTTAATATTGTTTAATTGTTGTTCAGCAGCTTCCTTTTCCTTTTTGACATCAGAAATAGTGGCTGCCCGCATGGGTACCACAATGGATATGCATAATGCCATAACCAATATTACTTTTATTACCCTTTTTTTCATTTCTACTCACCCTGACTTCAAATAAAGATAAAGTACCCTCTTTATACTTTATGTAAACCCACTTATATTATACATGATGCCCCACTAAACTTCAAGCGGGAAATATCATAAAACAGAGAGCCACAATTTGTAGCTCTCTGTAAAAACTTTATTATAACTCACAATTACTCACTGTCCGCGGAAATGGTATTACATCTCTAATATTAGACATTCCTGTCAGGTACATAACACATCTTTCAAATCCAAGACCAAAACCTGCATGCCGTGTAGAACCATATTTACGAAGATCTAAATAAAACTCATAATCTTCCTTATTTAGTCCCATTTCTTCCATTCTAGTGACCAGCTTATCATAGTCTGCTTCTCTTTGACTGCCACCGATGATTTCACCGATACCCGGTACCAAACAGTCCATCGCTGCCACTGTCTTACCATCTTCGTTTAACTTCATATAAAATGCTTTGATTTCCTTGGGATAATCTGTTACAAACACTGGACATTTAAATTCTTTCTCCGTCAGATATCTTTCGTGCTCTGTCTGCAGATCGCAACCCCATGACACCTTATACTCAAACTCATCATTATGCTTCTCTAATATGTCAACTGCTTCGGTATATGTGACATGCGCAAAATCGGAATTAAGCACATGCGTTAACCTTTCGATTAAGCCTTTATCAACAAACTGGTTAAAGAACTCCATTTCTTCAGGTGCTTTTTCCATCACATAGCGAATAATATACTTAATCATACTTTCAGCCAGTATCATATCATCTTGCAAATCAGCAAATGCCATCTCTGGTTCTATCATCCAGAACTCAGCTGCATGTCTTGTCGTATTTGAATTCTCTGCCCTAAAAGTAGGGCCAAAGGTATAGATGTTTTTAAATGCCATGGCATATGTCTCACCATTTAATTGTCCACTGACTGTCAGGCTCGTTTCTTTATTAAAGAAATCATTTTTATAATCTATCGCACCCTCTTCGTTAAGAGGAAGATGTTCCATATCGAGCGTTGTCACACGAAACATCTCGCCTGCACCTTCACAGTCACTTCCTGTGATAATAGGTGTATGCACATAAACAAAATCTCGCTCCATAAAAAAGCTGTGAATTGCATATGCAATCAAAGAACGAACGCGGAAGACCGCCTGAAAAGTATTTGTTCTTGCTCTCAGATGAGATATGGTCCTAAGATATTCTAAAGAATGTCTTTTTTTCTGTAATGGATAATCAGGTGTTGATGCGCCTTCAATCTCTATTTCTGTTGCCTGTATCTCAAAAGGCTGTTTTGCTTCTGGCGTAGCCACTAAAGTTCCCTTTACAATAATTGCAGTCCCTACATTCAGCTTGGAAATCTCTGCAAAATTTTGCATGGTATCATGGTATACGACCTGCAGAGGCTCAAAGAATGTGCCGTCATTTACCACGATAAAACCAAATGCTTTTGAATCTCTGAGACTTCTGATCCATCCACCAATTTCAATCTCATGATTCATCCATTTTTCTTTATTTTTATATAGATCCCGTATTGACAATAAATTCATCGCTTACTCACTCCTATTTACTCTTCTGAAATAACAGCATTTTCTTTCAGAAATTCTAAAATCTTAGATTTCAATATATATTCATTAAATGCTTCCATATCATTTCCCTCTTTAAAAGCTTCCACTGTCTCATATCCGTAAAGTGCAGTGTATTCTGTTATGGCATCTAAAATCTCCTGCTCTGACAACTCCATCTTTTCGGCTTTTGCGATAGCTGATAATACAAGACCTTCTTTTGCTGCTTCTAAAGCATATGTTTTAGCCTCTTCCGCAAACTGTTCTTCTGTCAGACCCATATAACTCGTTAAAAAGTCTGTAAACTCAATTCCATAAGCTGTTGCATAAGACTTCGCATTTGTATACATTGTTTCTGTCTTCTGTGCAATCAATTCTTCTGGAAGTTCATCACTAACTGTAGCATTGCTAAATGCCTTTTGCCATAACTCTGCTGACAAAGCTTCCTCTGCAGAAACCTCTTTCTGCTCTACCAGTTGTTTCTCAAGAAGTTCTCTGTATTCTGCTACGGTACTTGCTTCTTCTGAAAGCGTTTTTACAAAATCATCTGTTAGCTTAGGCACAACATTTTCACTTATAGAATTTAATACCACTGAAAATACGGCATCTTTTCCTGCTAATTCGCTATTGTTCGGATATGGATCTGGAAAAACTAAATTTAAGTCAAATGCATCTCCTACTTCCTTACCAACAATACCTGTTTCGAATCCATCAATTAAGCTACCTGAACCAATGATTACCTCAGCGCCTTGCTGCGTACCGCCATCAAAAGCCTTACCATCCATCTTTCCTTCGTAGTCGATATTGACAATATCTCCATCTTCTGCCTTTGTCCTATCTGTAACAGGCTCTGCTTTTGCGCTACTTTGCAATACGGAATCTATTTGTGCTTCTACTTCCTCAGCGGTAACCTCTGTCGATACTTTTACTACTTCCAACCCTTTGTACTGACCAAGTGTCACATATTTATCTGGATTAATACCTGTTGAAGTTGAACACCCTGCTACCATAAGGATACTTCCTGTTATTAATCCTAATACTATTAATTTTTTCTTCATAACATATATTCCTCTTTTCTGATCATTTCTAAGTCTCCTAGAAAAACCCAATATAACATTTATATCACATTGCAACGCATAATAAAAGAGTTTTCACCTAAATTTCATAAAACAGGAGAAAACAATCTGCATACCTGTTCTTTGATACGTACTATAAATTTTCTGTGTTTATAGCGAAATGGTGTGATCTCTGTACAGTTTTTTAAGTCCTCGATAAAAATCTCATGCATTTGGGTTGCAAGTGATGAATCATATATTGTGGCATTTACTTCAAAATTTAATTCAAAACTTCGGATATCCATATTTGCAGTCCCATAGCAAATTACATTCTGGTCTATGATGACTCCCTTTGCATGTAAAAAACCATTATTGTAGGTATAACATTTAACGCCTGCTTCAAGCATATCGCCGACATAGGAATAGGTTGCCCAATATACAAATGGATGGTCTGGCTTACACGGAATCATAAGTCTGACGTCCACCCCTGAAAGTGCAGACATCCGAAGAGAATCAAAAATGGATTCATCAGGAACGAAGTATGGTGTTTGAATATAAATACTTTTTTTTGCATTATTAAATAGTTTTAAATAATTATTTCTGATATTTTTATAGGAAGAATCAGGTCCACTGGATACTATCTGTACCCCGCTCTTGCCCAGTTCAACCTCTTTTGGCATCGTTATATACTGTCGTTTTCGGAGTAGATTTTCTTTTGCACTATAGTTCCAATCAAGTAAAAAACGTAGCTGCAGATGTTGCACTGCAGATCCACTTATTTTTAAATGTGTATCCCTCCAGTAACCAAATCTTTTGCTAAGTCCGAGATATTCACGTCCTATATTGAACCCACCGACAAAAGCAGATTTTCCATCAATCACAACAATTTTTCTATGATTGCGATAATTGATTCTCAGATGAAGTCTCTTAAATAGTGCTGGGAAAAACTCTGCAGAATGAATTCCAACCTTTTCAAGTTCCCGCCAAACCTTTTTTCGTATCTGCATGCATCCCATACTATCATACAAAATTCTGACTTCGACACCTTCTCTTGCTTTTTCGCATAAAACACTTTTTATTTCTTCGAATACTTCATCGTTGCGAATGATGTAATATTCAATATGAATATATTGCTTTGCTTTTTTAATTTCATCAATCAGTGCCCGGAATTTCTTTTTTCCATCTGTATAGATGGTAACTTTATTGTCATCCGTAAAAACAGAGCCTGAGCTCTCCAAATTATATAAAATCAGGTCCGTATATTGCGCAATCGATACATTTTGCATATCAAAATCACGCCTTAAGATACTTTCCTCCTGCTTATGAATAATAAAATTAATCTCATCCTCGATTTCCTTCGTTTTGAAAATCTTAGACCTATGCATATCTTGACCAAATACCAAAAACAACAAGAATCCAAAGATGGGAACAAAGTAAAGTACTAGTAACCATCCCCATACAGATTTTGGATTTCTTCTTTGAAAAAAAACAATGAGAATTGAACAAAGCATATTAAAATAAATGATATTGTCAAAAATCCATTGTCCTGCTATTTTTGCATATTCCCAAAATATAACCATCTAGTCTCCTTTTGCTCTTCTTTGTTTCTACCATTATATTACATTTGATTTTTTACTGCAATATCTAGCTTCATTTGCCTGCTTTATCTTGCGCTTTGCCTAAAAAAATGCTACACTATTCCATGCAATACCGCTATTTTTTGTTCTATTAGTTTATAATTAGGAGGAATGATTGATGTCAACACTTACTATTGTTTTACTCTCTATAACTGGTGTATTATTGATTGTTGCTGTTGTTCTCTATATTTTAGGGAAAAAAGCCCAAAAGAAGCAGGCTGCACAGCAAGAACAGATTGAGGCTGCAAAGCAAACCGTATCTATGCTGATTATTGATAAAAAGCGTATGAAACTTAAGGACTCAGGACTTCCCGCAATCGTAATCAATCAAACTCCCAAGCTACTCCGTAATTCCAAGATGCCCATTGTAAAGGCTAAGGTTGGACCTCAAATGATGACTCTTGTCTGTGATGAAAAGATATTTGATTCTATTCCTGTCAAGAAAGAGGTCAAAGCCGTTGTAAGTGGTATCTACATTACCGGCGTAAAGGGCCTTAGAGGTGGTGTTAAGGTAGCACCAAAGAAACTGGGATTTTTTAAAAGGACTTTAGCAGCAGCACAGGAAAAGGCTGGTGCAAAACCAATCAAATAATTTCAAAAAGAAAGTCCCAATTCAATAGAAATTGGGACTTTTATTATACTACTATCTTTACCAATTCTTATTCATAATCTAACATTTCACTCATGTTATCGTTTAATGCCTTCAGATACTCTGCCATTTCGACCTTTATTTCATCATTTCGTAGTGCAAATTCGATATTGGCCTGGATAAATCCCAGCTTAGTTCCAACATCATAACGATGGCCTTTGAACTCATACGCATACATAGCCTCATCCTTAGAGAGTCTGCGAAGTGCATCCGTTAACTGTATTTCGCCACCAGTTCCAACATCCTGTGTTTCTAAATAAGGAAAAATAGATGGCGTTATAATATATCTTCCCAGTATAGCAATATCACTTGGTGCATCTTCCAGTTTTGGCTTCTCCACCAAATCTCTGACTTTATATACCCTTGCATCAATGGCTTTGCAATCCACAATTCCATATTTATTGACAACTTCATGAGCAACCTTTTGTACCCCGAGAACAGATGTCTTATACTCATTAAACACTTCCATCATTTGACTGAGACAAGGTTTCTTTGATACTACGACATCATCTCCGAGTAATACTGCAAATGGCTCGTTTCCTATAAAATGTTTTGCTGTCAGTATTGCATGCCCGAGTCCTCTGGGTTCTTTTTGCCTAATATAATGTATATTTGCCATCTCAGAAATACCTCTTACCATTTCTAGCAATTCTGTTTTGGCACTTTTTTCAAGTTCCAATTCGAGTTCTATCGAGCGATCAAAATGGTCCTCGATGGAACGTTTGTTGCGACCAGTTACAATGATAATATCTTGAATACCAGAAGCAACCGCTTCCTCAATAATATATTGTATCGTTGGTTTATCTACGATTGCCAGCATTTCTTTTGGCTGTGCTTTGGTTGCTGGTAAAAATCTTGTTCCCAATCCCGCTGCTGGAATAATTGCTTTCTTTACCTTCATGTTTTTCCTCCTAATGTAATGAAAACTTTGACTCTTCTTTTGATTTTATATTCATTTCGATTTTACAGTCTGCCAAAAATTCATAATTTACTTCTAATGCATAGTCAATATCAATTTTTATCGTTTCTTTTGTCTCATGAATATTAACTTTTTTAGCATCTACTCCAATTAGGATATTCCCATATGGCGTGATATAGTTTGTCATGGTTTTCTTATTTTCTTCAAAAACCATATGTACATTTGTTACACCGGTTTTTGTTAAATCCATCGAATTTCCATTAAATTTTACTACGTTTTTTGTTAAACCTTCAAATCCTTCCATTACTTCATCATAAAGCAAATAATTTGTCTTACTTTTTTTATAATAAAGACCACTTGTAATAATCTCAATCAGATCACTGTCTAAGTCATTTCCAAATTGAAGACCTTTCACGGATATCAATACTTCTTTTGTCATTCTAATACTCCTCTATATTTACCTGTTCTGTAGCAGGTCCTGCTGCAAGCTCTTCATTGAAATTTGAGAATATCGTTTCAGCAAAATTTCTAAATTTGTCCGCAACATCACTAACAAAAAATTTATATTTTTCAGGATCTCTGTTCTCTTCTGGCAGATGAAGCAATTCTTTCGATTCTAATAGCTCCTTCAATTCTTTTGCAGTTTCATAAGCCGGATTTACAAGTGACACCTTTTCTCCAACTACGTCCCCAATCGTTTTTTTAAGCAATGGGTAGTGGGTACATCCTAATATTAAGGTGTCAATATCCTCTCTCAGCAGCTCCTTAAGATACCGTCGTGCCATTTCATATGTGATACTGTCTTCCCATAATCCTTCTTCTACCAAAGGCACAAACAAGGGGCAGGCTTTTCCTAACACAGTAATTTGTTCATTTCTCTGTCTGATAAAGCGCTCATACATTTCACTGTTAATAGTACTTTCTGTCGCGATAATCCCTATTTTCCCATTTTTTGTTCTATCAACTGCAGCTTTAGCGCCTGGCTTAACAACTCCAATAATAGGGACCTCCAGCTCTTTCTCAACTTCTTCAAGTGCACATGCACTGGCCGTATTACAAGCAACTACAATTGCCTTTACATCATAGGTCTGCAAAAACCTTATGATTTGCCTTGTATATTTTGTTATCGTATTTTTTGATTTACTTCCATAGGGAACCCGCGCCGTATCTCCAAAATAGACGATCCTCTCGTTTGGAATCTGTCTTATTATTTCCTTTACTACTGTCAATCCACCCACACCGGAATCAAATACACCAATTGGGTTTTCCTTGTTATTCATATCAATTACCTCATAGTGACTATTCTAACTTTTTAATGCAATCCTCTAAGAAACTTGTCTAATCCCCCTCTACAAATCCAGTTGACTGATGATATTCATTTCCTGATTATCAATATGACTTTGAATCAGCTTTTCTGCTGTTTCGCTATCTCCTTTGGCAATACTATTACTAATCTTATCATGTTCTTCTATTAAACGCATATGATTTCTGCTGTCCTTCACATATTCCAAACGGTAGCGATAAACCTGCTCCGCCAGATTATTAACCATTTGTACCAGTCTCCTGTTGCCAGTCGACATTAATATAATGTCATGAAATTTTACATCTGACTGTGCTATCGTCGTAGCATCTTTCGTCAATGTAGATTTTGCAAATTCAGCATTGGCTTCATGCAGATTTTGTTTTTCCTCGTCAGTCATTCTCGCACATGCAAGTCTGACTGCAAGTGAATCAAGCGTTCTTCTTACCTCCAGCACATCCTGTAAATCCTGTTTTGAAATCCTGGATACCTCTGCGCCTCTTCGCGGTACCATTGTAACTAATCCCTCTAGTGATAGCTTATGAATCGCCTCTCGGATTGGTGTCCTGCTGACGCCCAGACAGTTCGCTAAATGAATCTCCATCAAGCGTTCGCCTGGCTTTAATTCCCCTGTCAGTATTCTCTGCCTGAGTGTATTAAATACTACATCTCGTAGTGGTAAAAATTCATCCATATTCATCAAAAATTCTTTATCCATATTGGAGCCCTCCTTTTTCATTATATGTGTTTGTCAGAAAAACCTGTTTTGCTATCCCGCTTTGCTTTAATTCCTTATATGCCTTCATTGCTACCTCTTTCTCATTATATAGACCAAATACCGTCGGTCCGCTCCCGCTCATAAGTGCACTTAATGCACCTCTGTTTTTCATAAAATCTTTAATCTCTTCTATAATAGGATACTTTTTTACTGTTACCGTCTCTAAAACATTTTCCAGTTTATCTGCAATTTTTTTTAAGTTTTGCTCTTTAATTGCCTCAACAATACCATTGATATCAGGATGTCTTGTTATTTCGTCAACATGCAAATTCTCATATATATACTTCGTTGATACACTGATTCCTGGCTTTGCAATCAATACTTTGCAGTACGGTGCAGCTGGAAGTGGTGTTAGAATCTCTCCTATCCCTTCTGAAAGTGCTGTTCCTCGCATGATGCAGTAAGGAACATCAGCACCTAACTTAAGCCCGCGTTCCATTAATTCTTTCTCGCACAAACCCAGACAGAACATCTTATTAATACCCTGCAGTACTACGGCTGCATCTGCGCTACCGCCAGCCAGCCCTGCGGCTACGGGAATATGTTTCTTTAAATTTATTTTTACTCCTTTTTCTATTGTAAATTCATCTATTAGTAACTTAGCTGCTTTATATATCAAATTATCCTCATTAGTCGGCAGATAACTTAAATTTGTTATGATTTCGATTCCTTTTTGGCTTGTCTTTTCAATTGCAATCAAATCATATAAATCTATATTCTGCATAACCATACGAACCTCATGGTAGCCATCTTCTCGTCGTCGTATAACATCAAGCCCTAAATTAATCTTTGCCCTTGCCTTCAATTTTATTTGATCCATAATAATGGGTATCTCCTTGCATTTTGTATACGACATGTCTTATTACTATATTACCATTTCTGCTTTATTTTTCAATACTAAACACTAATGTTTTAAAAATATCCTGCCGATATATGCTATGAAACCGAAAATATTAACAAGGTTTTTCCTTGCTAATGCGAATAACTTAATCAGTGTATACGGGTATATAGACCCACACTCATACCAAGGAGGGTAATTTATGAGCATAAACGGAATTTCGGGTTATTCGTCGGTAGCTGACGCATATAGTACATATACTACCAAAACAAAAGCTACAGACGCAGAAACCTCGGCTAAAACTACTAATACAACAAAAACTGAGACCCCTGCTGAAACCGGTGTCATTTATGAATCATCGGCTTCCTCAACGGAAAAAACTTATACACAGGATACAAATCTAGTTGCTCAGTTAAAAGCTGATGCGGAAGAAAGAACTGCACAGCTTCAGAATCTTGTTCGAGAAATGCTTCTAAAGCAGGGAAATACTTACCATGAAGCAAATAATCTCTGGAAGTTTTTATCGAGCGGTGATTATACGGTTCCCCAGGCAGTTAGGGAAAAAGCACAAACAGATATCGCAGAAAATGGCTATTGGGGTGTTGATCAAACATCTGACCGTATTATAGATATGGCGAAAGCTTTAACAGGCGGTGATCCCGATAAAATCGAGGAAATGAAAGCTGCTTTTGAAAAAGGGTTTAAAGAAGCTACTAAAGCATGGGGTAAAGATTTACCTAGTATATCTTCTGACACATATAATGCTGTTATGAAGAAGTTTGATACTTGGGCTGAAGAAGCAGCGCAAATTTAAAAATTAAAATTATTTGTATAAAAAGTCCGTCATTTGCATGAAAGTCAAATGGCGGACTTTTCAATTCCAATAAATAGTATCTTCTATCTTACTGCATGAATAAGTTCTGATATGTTTTTAACATTATATTTTTTCATATATTCTTCGATTCCCATTACCACTTCACTTGTCGCATATGGATTATAAAAATTGGCAGCACCTACTGCTATAGCTGTTGCACCTGCCAAAATGAATTCGATGGCATCATCAGCATTTGCTATACCTCCCATACCGATTATGGGAATCTTAACAGCTCCAGCTACTTGATAGACCATTCTGACTGCGATTGGTTTAATAGCAGGGCCCGATAAACCACCCGTCTTATTTGCAAGTGAAAACGTTCTCTTATGAATGTCAATCTTCATCGAGGTCAACGTATTAATCAATGATACTGCATTGGCACCGCCTGCCTCTGCTGCTTTTGCCATTTCTGTAATATCTGTTACATTAGGACTAAGTTTCATAATGATAGGCTGTTTTGCCTTTTCTTTCAAAGTCTTTGTAATATCATACAGGACACCTGCATTTTGTCCGAATGCAATTGCGCCCTCTTTAACATTTGGACATGATACATTTATTTCTAATAAATCGACTTCGGTTTCCGCAAGCCTCTCAACGACCTCCACATAATCTCTTGTACTTTTTCCACATACATTAACAATGATTTTTGTATCATACTGTTTTAGAAATGGAATATCTCTTTTAATAAACATATCCATACCTGGATTTTGCAACCCTATTGCATTAAGCATACCACCATAAACTTCAGCTACCCTAGGTGTAGGATTTCCTTCCCATGGTATATTTGATACACCTTTTGTTATGACAGCCCCTAATTGATTTAAATCTACAAAATCCTCATATTCCATTCCAGAGCCAAATGTGCCCGATGCTGTCATAACAGGATTTTTAAATTCCACACCTGCAATTGTCACTTTCGTATTGATCATAGAATCACCTCTTCTGCAAGAAATACAGGTCCATCTTTACAGACTCTTCTACTATTAACTTGCGCATGCTCGTCCTTATCTGTTGTCTTACATACACAGCCAAGACATGCCCCTACACCACATGCCATTTTCTCTTCCATAGAAATCCAGGCTGGTATCTTGTGTTCTGCTGCATACTGTTTGATTGCACGCAGCATTGGAGTTGGTCCACAGGCATATATCATATCTGCCGTCAGCCTATTTTCACGAATAGCATCCATGACATTTCCTCTCGCACCTATACTTCCATCCTCTGTTGCAATATATATATGTCCATATTTTTCGAGCTCTTTTTCTAAAAACAGTTCGTCCCTATAGCCAACAATAATTTGCTTATCATGCTTTTGACTGTCTAACTGCTTTGCCAGTTCTAATATTGGTGGGATACCAATTCCACCACCTATGAGAAATACTCTTTTACCTGCTTCTTCTAGAGGAAAGCCGTTTCCGAGTGGTCCTAATATCGAAATACTGTCTCCCGCCACATAATTAGCAAACTCTGCAGTTCCCTCACCAATGACGCGGTATACGATTCGCAAAAAACCTCTTTCATGATCAATCTCGCATATGCTGATTGGACGCGGTAATAATTTTGACGCATCTTTAGTATAGACTGAAATAAACTGTCCAGGTTTTGCATCTATGGCCATGGATGTTTCTATCATCATGCTGAAAATATCCGTTGCTATTTTCTCTTGCCTAATTACTTTTGCTTGTTCTTTCTTTGGCTTTGCCATATTGAATCCCCACTTTTTATACTGACTTCTTTTTATTTATTCCTGATATACAATTTTTCCTTCACATATTGTATATTTTACTTTACCAAATAGTGTTTTACCTATAAATGGTGTGTTGATAGATTTAGATACGAACTTCTGCACCGTCCATTGCTCTGACTCTGAAAAGATTATTAAATCTGCGACTGCTCCAACTTCTACATGTCCTGCTTCCAGCCTGTATAGACTTGCTGGATTAAGTGTCATTTTTCGAATCAACTGCGCTAAGGTCAGATAACCTTCTCTTACAAGATTCGTGATTCCAAGTGCTAATGCTGTTTCAAGTCCAATAATTCCACTTGGTGCCTCTGCGATTGGTTTTGCCTTTTCTTCGGCGCTATGTGGTGCATGATCAGTAGCAATCAAGTCTATTGTATCATCCTGCAGTCCTCGAATAATAGCCTGTCTATCCTCTTCAGTACGAAGAGGTGGATTCATCTTTGCAAGTGTTCCGTATTTTCGTACATCCTCCTCCGTTAAGGAAAAATGATGAGGCGTGACCTCTGCATATATACTTGCCTCTTTTTCAAATTGTCTTTTCTTTGCCTGTCGAATAAATTCCACGGTTTGTCCTGCGCTGATGTGTTGGATATTTAATCTCGCTCCCGTCTCTTCTGCTATCATAAGATCACGCTTTACGAGCAAGCTCTCCGCCTCCGCTGGTGAACCTGTCATACCAAAATAGTTTGCCACGCTTCCCGCATTAATGCCATTATCAGTAATCAGTCTTGGATCTTCTTCATGCAAACTGATTGGTATATTCATTTCTTTTGAAATTAACATGGCCTGTCTTAATAGCTTTTCATCTATAATAGGAGTCCCATCATCTGTTATGCCTGCTGCCCCGCATTTTGTTAGGTATTCTATATCTGTCAGTTTTTTCCCTTGAAGCCCTTCTGTAACACAGACTGTAGAAAGTACATGAATTTTTGTCTTTTTTCCTTCCCCAATTACATACCGCAATGTCTCTTCGTTATCGACTGCAGGCCTTGTATTTGCCATACATACAACTGTCGTATATCCTCCCTTTGCTGCCGCTTTTGCACCTGATAAAATATCTTCCTTATATGTAAAACCTGGATCACGAAAATGCACATGTACATCAATCAACCCTGGTGCTACTACCAAACCATCTGCCTCTATAACATCTTCCTCTTCCTGCTTTGTAAGACTGCCCATAGCCGTAATACGACTTCCCTCTACTCTGATATCCATTACTTTTTCTTTACCGGTTTTAGTATCTATCACACGCCCATTTTTAATAATCATATTCCATTTCTCCCAATCATAAGCCTGCATAATCATTTGCATTGTATCACACACATAATAACTTATCAAATACGCTTTCTCATGCTATTTTCATATAATCCTTTAAAAAGCAGTTGTGAAAACCAGAATGACGAAGTATAATAATTCACGGAGGAATTAAAATCATGATTCGATTTATATCTGCAGTATTATTTGTTGTTTTATTTTTAATACTAAGTATTCCGCTTTTAATTACAGAGTGGATTATTGGTAAATTTAATCCTTCTGTCAAGGAAAAGAGTTCACTTGCCATCGTCAATTGGGCTTTCGGTATCGTAATCTGGTTATCTGGTGTAAATCTCACTATTATTGGTGAAGAAAATATACCAAAGGATAAAGCTGTACTTTATATTAGTAACCATAGAAGTTATTTTGACATTGTATTAACTTATGTCCGCGTTCCGAGACCAACTGGCTATATTGCAAAAAAAGAGATGTTACGGATTCCCCTCCTGTCTAACTGGATGAAAAATCTGCATTGCCTCTTTTTAGACCGGGATGATTTGAAAGAAGGGCTAAAAACTATATTGAAAGCAATCAATCTTATCAAAAGCGGGGTTTCTATCTGTATTTTCCCCGAGGGTACTCGCAATAAGGTAGATACCCTGATGCCTTTTAAAGAAGGAAGTCTTAAGATTGCTGAAAAAACTGGCTGTCCCATCATTCCTATTGCAATTACAAATTCTGCTGAAATCTTTGAAAATCATTTTCCAAAGTTTAAGAAATGTGATGTTATTATTGAATATGGCAAACCCATTAATATAAATGAGTTAGAGAAAGAACAGAAAAAACGTTTAGGTTCCTATACACAAAACATCATTGCTGATATGCTTAACAATCACATCAAACCCCATGCCATGTGAAGCTTTAACTAATATTGTGTCACCCTGTTGAAGGGTGGCACTTATTTTTTGTATTGCTTCATCACGCGTTTGATAATAAATAATACTCCCCTTACTGCCCTTTTCCGTGTTTGCTTTCACTGCTGCCTCGTTCATAAATTGAGCCTTTTCACCAATAAATATTACGATATCCGTTTTTGATTTAGATATATAATCACCAATTTCAGAATGTAATGCATCTGCATTTTCACCGAGCTCGAACATATCTCCTAGAATTGCAACTTTTCTTGTAGGTGCTTCTCCCAGTAAATCTATTGCTGCTTTCATAGACATAGGATTCGCATTATAACAATCATCAATAATCATATATCTATCTGTCTTAATTAAATGGCTCCTGCCACTCAGAGCTTCCACTGTGCTAAGTCCTTCCTGTATCATTTGAATAGTCAGATTCATGATTGTCCCAACCGCTATTGCCGCCAGTGCATTATCCACCATATGACTACCTGGTATTGGAATTTTAATATCAAATAAATCCGTCGCCGTATGAATCTTACATGCACTTCCAGCAAATCCATTATTTACAATATCTGTTGCAAAGATATCATTGTGCTCTCCTACGCCAAAAAAAAGTGGTTTAATATTATTGATACTATCTAATTTTGATAGATTCTTATCATCCCCGTTTAGACAAATATAACCTTGCTCATTCATGAAATCAAATATTTCTGATTTTGCTTTTAAAATACCCTCTTGTGACTTTAAGTTTTCTAGATGACAGTTCCCAATATTAGTAATGACACATATGTCTGGTTTTGCAATTTCACTCAGTCTGTGCATCTCTCCGAAGTCACTGATTCCCATTTCTACAACTGCAACCTCATGCTCTTCTCTAATTTTAAGAATGGTAAGTGGAAGTCCCACTTCATTATTAAGATTTCCAACCGTTTTTAATACCTTATATTTCTGCTCTAATACTGCTGCTATCATTTCCTTTGTACTAGTTTTTCCTACACTTCCTGTGATTCCCACTACCGTAATGTCCAAAACACTTCTGTAATACTTGGCAATATCCTTAAGTGCCTGAAAACTATCTTTTACAAGAATATAAGCTCTTTCCTCATTATTCGGCGCTTTTTCCACAATAGTGCATATAGCTCCCTTTTCAAATACATTGTCAATAAAATCATGTCCATCTACGCGCGCGCCACGTGTTGCAATAAAGAGTGATCCCTGCTCTACTAATCGACTGTCTATTACTACTGATGATACCTCTGTCGCCTTTATTTTATCTGCCCCAACATAAGTTCCACCACAAGCTTTTGCAATATTTGTAACTGACATATATTTCATGACTTTTCGCTCCATATTTCATCATATTTATTTTTTTACATTATATTTGGAAAATGATACTTCAATAATCCATTCACACAAATCATCAAATGATTTTCCGATTACCGCGGCCTCCTGCGGCAATAAGCTGGTAGGTGTCATCCCCGGCAAGGTATTCGCTTCTAAACAATAAATATTGTTATTCTCATCCAGCATAAAATCCATTCTGGCATATGTTTCTATTCCTAACACTTCTACTACTCTTTCGGCGATAAATTGCATTGCTTTTGAAATGATAGGATCGAGATCGGCCGGACAAGTCTCGACTGCACTTCCTGCCTGATATTTGTTCTTATAATCATAAAAACCCTCTATAGGTGCAATCTCAATAATTGGCAAGGCCGTTCCCTCTATAACCCCAATTGAAAATTCACGTCCCTTAATATATTGTTCAACAATAACTTTTCCCTCATACTTCTTTGCATTTTCTATTGCTTCTGCGTATTCTACATCATTATTGGTAATATATACACCTACACTTGATCCTCCGCAGCACACTTTTACAACACATGGGTACTCCATATGAGAACCATCCTCATTATCTCCGATTAATAAATCTTTCGGTGTCGGGATATTATGGCGCATAAATAGCTGTTTCGTAATTGCTTTGTCAATAGCGAGCGCACTGCTCTTATATCCTGTCCCTGTATATTTTATATCCAGCAGGTCAAACGCTGCCTGAATTTTACCATCTTCCCCGTTTTCACCGTGAAGTGCCAAAAAAACAATATCTGCTTTTTCACAAATATCAATGACATTCGGTCCAAATAAGCGGCCTGTTTTATCTTTCCTTATATCTTTTATCTGCTGTATATCAGGCGCATTTTCTGCAACAGTGCTTATTTTTGAACCCCAGTCGCGTTCTGTTAAAAATAAATTTTCAATGTTATCAATAACCTCTTCATATCCCAAAAACACATCTAATAGTATTACATCGTGTCCATTTCTTTTTAATGCATTATAAATCTGTACTCCTGACACAAGAGAAACATCTCTTTCTGTGCTAATACCTCCTGCTAAAACAACTATTCTCATCTTACATGACACCTTCACTTTCGCTTGCATTCATTAGTCCACTTAATATAAATATAAATGACTCCTCACCAAATATATCTTTTTCTTCACTAAAATAGCACTCCCTATAAGGGTTTTTACCACACAAATAGTCCAAATGATTTTCTACACCAAGTATATAATCCATGCTGTTACTAATAATATTCATAAGTGTTAATAATCTTGCATTCTGTATAACTTGATAACACGACTGCTCTGTATAAACCTCTCCTGCGGATATTTTATATCCATCCTTGCTAGAAGTCTCAATAATATTAATAGCATCAGCAAAAAACTGATCCATCAGACTTGTACAAATATCTGCGTCTGTTTTATAAGTTGTTGTAAGATAAGCGAGTGTACCATAATATCCAACTCCGTCTTTTCCCATTCCTTTTGGCATATCCTGTTTAAAAAAAATCTCTAACTCCTGTACATACTTTTTGCCACCTGTTGCTTTATATAACTCTGCCAAAGCCCAGTAATGTTCGTCTTCTGGCAATGTTTCCTTGTTTATAGATTCCCATCCTTCTACTGCAGCTGTCAGACACTCTTCTGAATAATCAGTATCATATGTCTCATAAATTTCAGCAAACATAGTAATTACAGCAATTGTAGCCGCTGACTTATCCTGCTCGCGAAGCAATGCATCTACTCTAAGACGTGCTTCTCGCAAAATATCTGGTTCTTTGTTTTCTTCCTTACCATATAGATTTGGGAAAAATTTGTAGGATAAAACTAAATCAGCTACTATCAATGCATTTTCTTTTTGTCCGTATGCATTTGCTTTTCCAAAAATATAGTCTTTCTGCGCTTCAAGCATATCCCGATAAACAAAATCGTCAATATGAAAAATTTCCGATATGCCACTGTCCGTTTTAACAAAATAATCTCCAACATCCGCTATCTTTGAAAAGTCACCATACGCTATGTATTCATCAGTTTTATCATTATATTCTTTCTCAATGATCGCACTTGCATAAACCACTTCATTCGTATCCGCATCTATTACTTCAAAATACTTATCTAATCCGCTGTCACGATATATTACCAGTTTTCTTGCCGATGTATCATATCCGATCTGATTCACCAGTAAGTTCTCTATCTTCTCGGTTTTTTCGTCCTGTTGTCCTTGTAGTTCTCCTTGTGAAATCGTAACATCTCCATTTATTTTTTCTGAAGTCTGTGTTGAATTTAATTGATTTTCGCAACCCACAAGAAAAAATGATATCCATACTATAGTACTTAAAGTCAGTAGTGTGATTCTATACTTCCTCAATTTGGTCCCTCCGGCTTTTCCTTCTATTATGTATATTGACCACAAAAGCAGATCCCAAACAAACAATCGTTAGAATAAAAGACGCCTTCTGTATAAGTGTTCCCTTATATTCTACAATAATGGTTCCGTTGCTATCACCTTCCGGTAACCATACTCTACACAACCCGTTCTCGCCATCACCTGTAACCTTTAATACTTCTTTATCACCTGCGTTGTCCTTTATATACGCACTATATCCTTTATAATAAACAAATGGTACATCAATATACATATCTTTCTCTACCTGGGTTATTATAATTTTATTACTCTCACGCTTAAATGCTATCTCATTGCCTTTATCGTTTTTTGCCACCTCGGCCTGACTCATTAAATAATCTAAATTTTCTACAGATACTGGTAGCCACTCGCCTGCTATGATATTTGCAGTATAAGGAATATACTCAAAATAATCATTCGAATAAGAATAGTATCCTTCTTTTGTTCTTTCAATATTATAAACTGCACTGGCACACATCATTATAATGACTGCCAATAATATATACTCCCTTGTTTTACTGCTAGTGAAATACATATATAGAATAACAGCGCCACATATTGCAAGGCAAACAGAAGCTATTGTATAAAGTCTCCACGGAAACTGTATAAAGTCAACATATCTTCCTATCCTCTCCCACGGAAGTAGCCTAGTCGCTGCTAATGCAAAACATATTCCGAAAAACAAAATTAAATCCGTAAACTCTATTAAGCTCGTATTATCTTCTGTTTTTTTCACAAATATACGCGGAATAATAATAACAAAAAGAGCAAATCCCAATGCCGGAAAAACGGATGAAAATACTGTTGAGACTTCCTGCATAGCATCTGCCGGAAAAATCCACTCATGATTCACATAAAACTCTGTCGATATCATCTGCTCGAGCACCGGTAACCAATATGCTATTGTTACCATTACCGTTACTATTGTTGTAAGCAATACCTTTATTACTAATTTAGGCTCTTTGACAAAAACCTTTATTTTAATCAAAAAAATGAGGAAACAAAGAACGATACACATTACAAACGAATTAAAATGACACAAAAGTACTCCTGCAAATCCGAGCGCAAACACCCATGGTTTTTTCATATGTTCATATAAAATATCATAAATTCCATATATCACAAAAGGAATAAAAATAAATGCTGTATACTCTCCGACGGCACTCCTTATATAAACGTCATCCACATGATATTGGCACAATGTCAATACAACTGCGGCAATCGTACCTGCATAACTACTCTTCGTAATCTGCTTTGTACAATAAAAAGTGGAAGCATAACAAATAACAAAGCAAAAAGCCACAAATAAATGATAGCTTGTATTAATGCTTACACCAAATACTCTTAATAACGCTGGAAAATAAAGAAGAAAATCTGGATAGAACATAGAACTAGCATAACCTGCTCCTCCTAAAAAAAGTACATTGACTTTTAAAAAAGGATGACCTATTAGTATACCTTCCTTAAGGCTTTCTATACGAAGCAGATGATATGCAATATCGTGACCATTGATACAATTTTTAGTAAATAAAGGACTGCAAGCAATGAACATTACAATAAAAAAAATAACTGTATTTATCTTTGTCTCTCTTGTCAGTTTTCCTGCTACTATATTTTTCCCCAGCATGATGTACTCCATATCTCAATATTTTATCCTATTTGAATCAGTATACTATTCCAAAAGCACTAGTTCAACACTTGTCTTATTATTCGCATTTTTTACAATCTAATGCGCACTTTCTGTAACCTTAATAATATCTCCAACACTAATTACTCCACCTCTTACTACCTTGGTAAATATACCTTCTCGAGGCATAATGCACTCGCCCATTTTTTTATATATCTCACAACCACTATGACATTCTTTTCCTATCTGCGTTAGTTCCAGTATGACATCTTTACATTTTAATATTGCTCCAATTGGTAGTTCTTTTAAGTCAATCCCCTGCACTATTATATTTTCTCCAAAAGATCCATCCTCTACAACAGCACCTCTCTTTTTAAAATCTTCAATCTTTTCATAAGAAAGCAGACTTACTTGTCTATGCCAATTCCCAGCATGGGCATCTTCTTTTAATCCATGATTTTCTATTACTTCACAGGTTCCAATATTTTTTTTAGCAGTACCTTTTCTTGTGCTGATACATACCGCTTTAATAATACCTGTTTCTTCTTTTTTCATATCATCTCACAACTTTTCATTTTATTTCATTCCCAAATAGATCTACATTATTTTGTAGCACATTCGCTCACAGTTCCAGATAAAATATCCAATCCATGTTTAAGCTCTGGCAATATATATGTCAAGCTTTCTTCTACTGCATTTGGACTGCCCGGTAGATTAACAATTAACGTGCTCCCTCGAATTCCCGCAACTCCACGCGATAGCATAGCGCGTTTCGTTATTTGCATACTGTAAGCGCGTATTGCCTCTGGGATGCCTGGAACAATGCGTTCAACAACAGCTAAAGTAGCTTCTGGCATACAATCCCGTACGGAAAATCCTGTACCGCCAGTTGTAATAATAATTTCTACTTTTCTTTCATCACATAATTGTTTCATATGTGCACTTAGCTGATCAATCTCATCTGGCAATATCATATACGCTACTACTTCATAGCTATTTTTTTCCAACAATTCTTTGATTTTCTGTCCACTTATATCATCACGTTCCCCTCGTGAACTTTTATCACTGGCTGTTATTATCGCTGCTTTCCTCATATTCTCAACCTCCTATTTGTACCATACTATCATGTTCCTCATAGTCAGTGATTGATTCCATGAAGCGATGTCCTTCCGGTTTATCCATAATCGTCTTTTCTATCAACGCCATGATTTCATAATCAGTAGCTCCTTTACGCATGAATTCCCTTAAGTCAACGCCGATATGATACTGTAAACAAGATTTAAGAAAACCTTGCGCTGTTAACCTGACTCTGTTGCAAGAACCACAAAACTGATGACTCATAGCACTGACAAACCCAATTTTACCAACAAATCCATCTACTGTATAATAGTGTCCCGGCCCATATCCGATTACTTCATCACAGATATTTAATTTCCCAAATTGTTCTTCTATTATTTTTTTAACTTCTTCTTCACCGACAAAAGAAAAATTCTTACCATATCCAATCGGCATCATTTCTATAAATCGTACTGCTAAATCTGTATCTTTAGCCAACTCAGCAAGTTTTATAACCTCTGTTTGATTTTCCTGAAAAATTACACTATTAATTTTCACTGGAATATCGGAATATGCAAGTATCTTTTCCAATCCCTTTTTGACATCAAACAACACATTTTTTCTTGTAATCGTTTCATATATACTATCATTAGTTGCATCTAGACTGATATTAATTCCATCAATTCCGCTTCTATGCAATTCCTCCGCCATTTCATTTAAAAGAACGCCATTTGTTGTAAGCGTAACCTTCGTAATTCCCGGAATTGCCTTTATCTCTCGAATCAAATCAACAATCCCTTTTCTTACAAGTGGTTCTCCCCCAGTAATTTTGATATGCTTAATTCCAAGGCATGTTACTATGCTACATATTCTTTTAATCTCTTCAAAACTTAAAATATCCTCGTGCCTTGCCATTTGTATTCCTTCTTGCGGCATACAATATATACAACGCAAATTACATCTATCTGTTACAGATATTCTCATATAGTCGATTTCTCTGCCTCTTGCATCAAGCATAATAGTCCCCGCTTTTTCCACCAGTTTTCTTCACCAAGTGAATCTCTGACATCGTCATTCTCTTGTCAATTGCTTTACACATATCATAAATTGTCAATAGTGCTATAGAAACACCTGTCATTGCTTCCATCTCAACACCAGTTTTTCCAAAAGTCCTAACACTGCATCTTGCTTTGATTTCCATTTTTTCTTTGTTAATAAAAAAATCAATGTTACACGAATCCAGAGTGATTGCATGGCATAATGGAATCAGCTCGTATGTTTTTTTGACTCCCATAATTCCAGCTATTCTTGCTACGCTTAGCACATCGCCTTTTTTTACAGCTTTCTCCAATATTGCATTCATTACCTGCTCGCTTACCTGTATAATTCCTTCTGCCACTCCTATTCTGTTCGTAGCGGCCTTTTCTGAAACATCTACCATAATTGCATTTCCCGCCGTATCAAAATGTGTAAATTCACTTTCCATTGTATTCACCTCCTGCGGCTCCCCAACCTTTATTCTACCATAAATACAAATATCTGAACAGTAATTACTCGTAGGATTATCTTGACGTAATTTAAAATTCCCTGTATATATATACTATTAATAACATTTTTAACCACACATTGGTTTAGAAGGATAATCTATGCAAAAACAAACTATAAGGCTTGACAAATATCTGGCAGATATGAATATTGGAACACGTAGCGAAGTAAAGACTTACATACGCAAAGGTCTTATTACTGTAAATAAAACAATAATACGAGACAGCAGTACAAAAATAGCTATTAATGAGGACATTGTTTCTTATAATCAAATTCCTGTTCATTATACTGCATTTGATTATTTTATGTTGAATAAACCTGCTGGAGTTCTTTCTGCTACAACAGATCAGAGACAGATGACAGTCCTTGATTTGATTGATGAAAGTCATGTAAAAGGTTTGTTTCCAGTCGGACGGTTAGACAAAGACACAGAAGGACTTCTTCTCATTACAAATGACGGAGAATTGGCTCATCGCTTACTTTCCCCTACAAAGCATGTTGGCAAAAAGTATTTTGCTAGAATTGATGGCTATGTAACTGAAGAAGATGTGAAAAATTTTAGTAAAGGGCTATATCTAGATAAAACATTTACTACATTGCCCTCTGTACTAACCATATTACATGCAGATTCCATATCTGAAATTGAAATTATCATATACGAGGGGAAATTTCATCAAATCAAGCGCATGTTTGAGGCCGTCGATAAAAAAGTCCTCTATCTTAAACGATTATCTATGGGTAGCCTACAGTTAGATAAAGAACTTGATCCTGGAAAATACCGTCGCCTTTCTGAAGAAGAACTTTATAAATTATAAAAAGCTCCAAACCTGCATAAATGCTAAGTTTGGAGCAATTCTAAAGAGGTGCCAACCAGATTTGAACTGGTGATCAGGGTGTTGCAGACCCACGCC
>CAZAAC010000037.1:0-20465 GCA_964483155.1 uncultured Lachnospiraceae bacterium
TTACAGGTAAATCCACGAATCTACAATTGTGAGGTCACTTCATATTGTCTCCATTACAATTGCCTGATTTATCGAAAAATCAACTCCTACTATTTTATAATAAGTACTGGCATCAAATTGCCCTTCATTTTCTGCTTTCTCAAAATAGTTTAGATTTCCCGTCACTTTTACAAAGGCACCATATTTAATTTTTTTTGCTCCCTCAATATCATTTAAATATACAATTGTATTATAAGTTTGATTTGTTTCTCCGACTATTTCTGAGATGACTGATTTCTTAAGATAAATGGCATATTTCCCATTTTTGCATTCTTTCCGATAAACCTGACCTGATATACTAATATGTTCTCCGTCTTTCACTGTCGATGCAGACTCTGGCGGGGGCAAGATGTGTAATACAATATAAATTATAACGACAAATGCCAGGCTAATCAGACACATTGGCCTTTTTAGCATATAAATTCCTTTCTTCTATAATATGTGTGATTCATACTCTTCTATTTACTTACCAGTTCCAAATTTCTTTCAAATACAGTTGTTAATGCAATACGATCTCCAAAATTAACTTCAGAATCACCCTCTACTGATATTTGAACTTTATTAATATTTGGCAATTCTGTTAATGAATTGACTAAAGAATATACAATTACCTCTTCAGAAACAGGATAACTAATTACAAGAAATTCTTTACTCAAATTTATATAACAAATACCATCTTTTGCTGTAACTCCTAGTATTTTCGTGTCAGGCGATATCGTCGGATAAGCGTCTTCTCCTTTTGGCCCCGCAATGATATTTTCGGCAACTAGTTTTTCCATAGAAATATTACTACTATATGCAACTGTTTCCATGGTAGACACTAAGCCCTCACCTTCTTCATCGGCAAAATATAATTGCAGATTCGTTTTTTCATATGTATTGATTTCTTTACCTGTATTATCAATAAAATTAGCTGCCGTCATCACGCCTATTGGTTGCTTGTTTGAGTCTAACAATGGCTCACCATTTACACGAAAAGAAACACAGTCCACACCTTCAATCTGCGTCATTGTACGTACAATTGCAGCTCTGCATAAAACTTCTTTCGCTTTTTCTGCATCATTATATTTTTCATCAAAATCAATAACCAGCTGCCCCTCGTCTAAATAATAGTCCAACAAATTAACTTTACTATCTATCGGTTTCTTTAGTTCAGTATTAGCAGGATCTGTCTCAAGCACAGACAAGAATTCCAGTACCAATTCTTCAATCGTATCGCTCTCCGCATCGTATGCTTCTGCCACTACTTTCGTTTCACTCTTATTAATGTAATACGCATAATACTTCGATACTGTCTCATCGCTTGATGCCTGACTACAGCCAGCCGTAAAAAACAATATAATCAATACTATTATAATCGTTTCAATTCTTTTCATAATCTGTTTCCTTCCGTTCACACCTATACACCAGCAAAATTGATTGGCTGTTTTACAGTAAATATAGTACCACCTTCTTCTCCACTCGCCACCTTTATAGAGCCACGATGCATAAGAATTGCGTTTCTAGTAATAGAAAGACCTAAACCGCTTCCTTCTATTTCTGTTGAATGAGATTTATCTACTCTATAGAATCTTTCAAAGATATGCGTACGCTCATCTTCTGGTATTCCAATCCCAGAATCTGCGATTTTCACTGTGAAAAACTGATGGTCTGCATCAAGTGTCACTTGCACCCAGCCATTCTCTTTATTATACTTTATTGCATTTTCGATTAAATTGGTTAAAGCCAATGTAAACTTAACCTCATCCACTTCTGCTGTAACCTCACGCACACTCTCCAATATCAACTCAATATTTTTTTTCTCAGCAATAGGGCGAAGGCGCTTCAATATTGATTCCAACAATTCCTCAATATCAATTGCTTCAATATTGAGCTTTGCTTCTGTCTTGTCCATTTTAACAAGAGACAGCAAATCATTGATGATATTATTTTCTCGATCTATCTCTCTTGCTATATCCTCCATAAACTCCTTATAAAGTTCAGATGGAACATGCTCCTGCTGTAATAATGAATCTGCAAGCACCTTCATTGAGGTGAGAGGCGTCTTTAATTCATGTGATACATTGGATACAAATTCCTGTCTGGAGGTGTCAAGCACCTTCATTCTGGCAAGCATCTGATTGAACGCATTCGTAATGGATTCTGTCTCCAAATAGTCTGGAACAGATATTTCATCCTCCGTAAATCCTTCTTTCACCTTGTTAATAGCATTTATTATTCTGTTAAAAGGACGGAATAAGACCATTGCAAGTATATATGCCAGGGCAAATATCATGACCGCCATAGCAAACTCCAAAATCAATGCCTTTCCTCCCAATATTTCTATACTGTCTACAATACTGTCTGTTGATACGCTGGTTAACATAACCCCAAAAACTTCTTGTGTTTCAGCATCACTGATTGGTACCGTCATTTCAATATATTGGTTATCCTCATCATAATTCGTAATTGCTTCGCCATTAAAACATTGAATTACCTCTTCGGCTATAATGGTTTTGCCTTCACTAATTGCATAGGTATCCTTAATAATTTTGAAATTATTATCAATAATCAAAATTCGACCATCATAAAAATTTGACAGTTGCTCTAATTCACTATTTACTACTTCTGATGAAGTATCCGACAAATAATTGTAAGCAATCAGGTGATTTGCAAGGATTTTGCATTGACTTTGTACCTCTAATACACGGAGGCTCACTGCTCGTTCTTCATAATTATCTAATATCGCAAAGTGCATAATGGCGCTGGGAATGATACCCACCGCCAATATAATCAAAAAAATCCTTAACTTTAAACTACGTAACAGTCTTATTCTACCTAGTCGATTTTTAATTCTTTTAAAAACAATAAACACCTCTGATCTGATATTTGAGAAAAAATATTTAAGCATAGTAATACCCAATCCCCCATTTGGTATGTACATACTTTGGCTCACTCGGATTGTCTTCAATCTTCTCACGTAGTCGCCTAATATGCACATCAACTGTTCTTACATCTCCTGGATAATCAGAACCCCAGACAATTTTCAAAAGACTTTCTCTACTGAAAACTTTATTTGGATTTGTAACAAGCAGTTCAAGCACATCAAATTCCTTTGTTGTCAAGTTAATCTCTCTTCCGGCAATATATACTCTTTTACCCTCTAAATCAAGCTTCATATCTCCTTCTTCTACTATTGAAGGCCTGACTTTATTATCTGGCTTCTTAATGGTACGACGCATAATTGCCTTAATTCTTGCTTTAACTTCAAGAATATTGAAGGGCTTTGTAATATAGTCATCTGCACCATATTCTAACCCCAGGATTTTATCCATATCTTCACCTTTTGCAGTTAACATAACAATCGGAACAGCTGAAAACTCTCTGATTTGTTGACAGACTTCAAGTCCAGATAATTTAGGAAGCATTAAATCCAATAATACAATATCATATTGATTACTTCTGGCATATTGAAGTGCTTCTTCTCCATCATAAGCACAATCAACTTCCATACCGTCCTGCTCAAGGCTAAAACGAATTCCCTTTACAATCAATTTCTCATCATCTACCACTAATACTCTACTCATTTTATTCCTCTCATTCTCTGTTTGAGATGTTTCTGCCTCATCTAACGAACAGTAATCGCATTCTTAATCTTAGCAAACATACCTTCTTTAATACCTTCCACCTTCATAATATCCTCTATCTCGATAAAAACTCCGTTTATCTCTCTATATGAAATAATACTTTTTGCCTTTGACTCTCCCACACCTGATAGTGTCATCAATTGCTCCGCAGTTGCTGTATTAATATTGATTAGATTACTAGCATTTTCATTCACTGCTGTGTGTGATATTGCTTTCGCGTTTTCCTCCGCAACAAAAGCTATTTTTTCTTCCTCTACTTCTTTTGCCGTTGGTACATACACTCGCTGACCATCATATACTATCTCTGCCTGATTCAAATATTCCTCTGCAGCACCCTCTGCATAACCACCTGCCTGCATAATCGCTTCATAGACACGTGTACTTTCAGGGAATGAATATACACCAGCATTTTGCACTGCTCCGCATACATATACAAATATTTCTGATTCTTCGATAGGTTCTTCTATAGCGCTTATATTGTCATCCGATATTTGTTCTACTTTTATTTCAATAGCATCGCTCGCTTTTTCTTCCGCTGTTTCTTCCGCTGCAATCGATTTTAAATCTACAGTCTGCATTACGTTTTTCTGACTGTTTGAGCAGCCTAGACAGCCTGCCAGTAGCATGGATACAATCACAAATATTTTTAGATATCTCACCACATAGTCCTCCTATAATCAACAAATCCTTTCGACTATAAGAGCCCCTCTATGCCCGTGTTTCTATTGTATCAATTCTTACATTTAATTACAATGACTATTTTCACTCTTTCTATTTCACATCATCATCTGCTCCCGCACTGATGCTTTCCTGTGTTGGAATATGATACCCTATTTCATCAATCTGGCTACCCATCTGTTTTGATAATGCAAGCAATTCTTCCTCTGGATCACTTCCTGTCCAGACTTTGGTAAACGTAATCTCCAATTGCACCCAGAAATTACTTGCCTCAATCATTTTAGGTAAAGAAACTGACTTCTGATATTCTAGCATGGTGTTATTAATTTCTTTATTCTCATATTCCACGCCATAACGGCATGCTATCTTACCCGCGCGGTTATATAAGGTATCCAAATTCTCATACGTTAAGTAATATGCAAAATCATTTGCTTCCTGCTGCCTCTTTGAATAACCATTAACAGCAACTACACTAGTCACGGACAAACCTCTGGCCTTTAAATGACTATTTAAATCAGGCAATACTGCCACCCCATACTCATAATCGAATTCATTCCTAGCCTTTGCCTCTTCAATCTTAGCAATCGCGTCCGTTGTCGCTACAGTAAAAACTGTTTTTCCCTCTATAAATTCTTTCAAAATGGAATCATAATTTACTTCCTTAGTATCAATAGAAAAAAACTGGTTTAGGTCTTGATATACCTGCAGACAGTCTACTGTCTCTTGATTATAAACATTAAAATCTGCATTATTATCACCGTTTTCGCCACCTACATTAATATAATTACCTACAAAAAAGTAATTATAAAAAATATCAGATACATCCCATTTGAATACATATTCTACTGTTTCAGGCGCATCATAATTATCAGCAAATGCCAGAATATCATCAATCGTAGACGGAATCATAGTCGACATCTGCTGCAATACTTCATCAGAAAGTGCATATGACTCTTCCGCAACTCCTTCTTCCGCCGTTTCTATATTATCCCCGTCCGCCTCACTGTCTATCTCATTTGTTGAAACCTCTTCTGCATCAGTTTCTGGTCCGTCTTCATTCAATTCCGCCATCGCTGCTTCTGCTTCTTTTAAATCTGCCTCCGTCTCAATGGCTTGCTCTGCGAGATCAGCCATAAATGTCTTGTTATACAGAAAAAAATTGGTCTCATAATAGAATGGATAAGCCACATAAGTATCATCACATGCTATAGCATGTAGTGCCGTCTGTGGATAGTACTGTGGCATAATCATATCTTCATGTCCTTCTATTGGCGCTGCCAAGCCCGCCATTGAAGCCTTCATCAAATTATCATTACTTGTAATATATAAATCTGGAAAGCTTTCATCGTTGACTGCGGCCCGATTAATCTGCTCCAAATATTCCACTCCTGATACAAGTATCGGCGTTACTTTTATTCCGTACTCTTCATAATAGGAAAGTGCCATACTATTCAGATAATCAGAAAGGTCTTCTTCAGCATACCATAGAATAAGTGGCCCATCATTTGCTTTTTCTTCTTTGGTGGTATCCACAACTTCATCCCCTACTAGCATGAGTCTTGAAATTCTTGACGCCGCACCCGCATCAGACATACTAAAATAAAGCATTCCGCCAAGCAATGCCATGACCATAATTAATGATAGAATTTTTGGTGACTGATTCATAACTATAATTCTCCCTGCAAGCGTTCTAAGCAGCTTTTTTACTCTATACTTTTTTCAAGTATTGCAATCATATCGTCAATATTTTCCCTAGTAATAATAAGTGGTGGTACCAACCGTATGATATTGGGTCCTGCTGTAATGACTAAAAGACCTTTCTCAATTGCCCTGTTCACGATTTCACCAACTGGCTTATTAAAAACAATTCCCTGCATAAGTCCCATTCCACGATGTGTTTCAATGCAATCAAACTGCTCTGTTAAATGCTGTAGTTTCTCTTCTAAATAAGGCGTTATATCATTTACATGACGAATAATTTCTTCTTCTTCAAAAATATCAAACACCTTACTTACTGCCGTGGTAACGAAAGGGTTGCCTCCATATGTTGAACCATGATCCCCTGCAACCAGTGTCTTCTCAGCCACTCTTTTTGTCATTAAAAATGCACCAACCGGCATCCCTCCACCAAGTGCTTTGGCAGCTGTCATAATATCTGGTTTAATGCCATATTTCTGCCATGCAAACATTTCGCCACAGCGTCCCATGCCACATTGAATTTCATCAAATATTAAGAGAATATCACGTTCTTCACAAATCTGCTTTAGTTCTTTCAAAAACTTAGAATCAGCTGGATAAATTCCACCTTCTCCTTGCACCGGCTCTAAAATAATAGCACATGTTCTGTCATTTAGCAAAGCCTTTACACTTTCAAGATCATTGAACTGTGCATACTTTACCATACCACAAAAAGCCGTAAATGGTGCACGGTATTTTTCATTGCCAGTTACAGATAATGCTCCTAATGTCCTTCCATGAAAAGAATTCTCCATGGCAATGATTTCGCTATTGGCAGTTCCCTTCTTTATATATGCATACTTCAAGGCAGCTTTTATAGCGCCTTCAATCGCTTCAGCCCCACTATTTGTAAAAAAAACGCGATCCATTCTTGCTGCTTTTGTTACTTTCTTAGCTGCCTCTATTAATGGTACACTATAGTACAGATTAGATATATGTATTAGTTTATCAAGCTGCTCTTTCAGCGCATCACTTAATGCATAATTGCTGTGGCCAAATGCATGTACACCTATGCCCGCCATAAAATCCAGATACCTTTTTCCATCGGTATCATAGAGATAAACTCCTTCTCCCTTTTCAAATACAATTTGATACCGATTGTATGTATGAAGCAGTACATTTTCTGCTTCATCTATATATTGTTGCTGTGTCATATTGATCTCCCACCTTTTATAATAATTCGTCTTTTGCTTCATCAGGAAAAAACATAGTTCCGATACCAGTATTTGTAAAAAACTCAACTAATAAACTATGTGGTTTTCTTCCATCCAGAATATGTACCCTTTTAACACCACTCTTTATTGCATCCGTACAGTTATTAAGTTTTGGTAGCATTCCTCCACCAATATATCCTTTTGTTATTAAATCCTCCACTTCGCTAACAGTCAGTCTGGAAATAAAACTGCTCTTGTCTAATGGATCTTTATAGACACCTTCAATATCAGTGAGAAATGCCAATTTATCTGCACTCATAGCCTTTGCAATTGCACAAGCAGCATCATCTGCATTAATATTATAAGTATTGAATTTATCATCCAAACCTATTGGTGCAACAATTGGAAGAAAATCATTATCCAGCAAATTCTCAAGTATTTTAGTATTCACACCTGTTATTTCGCCTACAAATCCAATATCTTCTCCTTCAGAATACTTCTTATCAAC
Organism: uncultured Lachnospiraceae bacterium; assembly: GCA_964483155.1. Taxonomy (GTDB): domain Bacteria; phylum Bacillota; class Clostridia; order Lachnospirales; family Lachnospiraceae; genus JAAYYM01. The sequence goes on from CAZAAC010000037.1 coordinate 7,743, forward strand.
AGTCAATAATCCACCATCCTTACCGCTGATTCCGACTGCTTTTACACCAAGCTCCTGCACCATTGTAACAAGTGACTTATTTACCTTCCCAAGTACCATTTCGGCAATTTCCATAGTTTCTTCATCCGTCACTCGAAGTCCATTGACAAATTTGGGTTCCATTCCTATTTTACCAACCCAACGACTAATCTCTTTTCCACCGCCATGTACGACAATTGGCTTAAAGCCGACCAGTTTTAAAAGAATAACATCTTTTATAACATTTCTTTTTAATTCTTCTTCTGTCATGACACTCCCGCCATATTTTACCACAATGACCTTTCTGTTAAACCTTTGAATATAAGGAAGCGCTTCAATCAGTACCTCTGCTTTATGTAAATTCTCATTCATATAATCCATCCTGTTTTCCTCCTACTCTCTATCATTCATTAACTTCTATTGTCAGCCTTTATCTTTCGCCATTATCATTCGCTTCTATGATTAGCTTCTATAGTCTGCATTTATCTTAACGTAATCATATGTCAAATCGCAGCCCCATGCTGTTGCAGATGAGTTGCCAGCTTTCATATCTACTGTAAAAGTCACTTCTTGCGAAGATAAAATATCCGCTGCTTCTTTTTCACTATATTCAACAGCAAGTCCCTCCCTATAAATCAGTAAACTTTTCCCGTTTCCACTAAAATATAAATCAATATTTTCAGGATCAAATTGCGCACCAGAGTAACCCATCGCACAAAGAATTCTCCCCCAATTTGCATCATGACCAAAAACTGCTGCTTTTGTTAATGATGATGTTATTACTGATTTGCTAAGCAGTTTTGCATTCTCCTTTGTATCCGCATTAATGACCTCGACTTCTATTAAAGCAGTTGCGCCTTCGCCATCACCAGCAATTTTTTTTGCTAACGTCACATTAATATAATGGAGTGCCTCGCAAAAAATTGCATAATCTTCGTTTTCCGTATTGATTTCAGGATTACCCGCCATGCCATTTGCCAATATAAGTAGTGTGTCGTTTGTCGACGTGTCGCCATCTATTGATATCATGTTAAAGGTATCTTGTACATCTTCTTTCAATGCTCTCGCCAAAAGCTCCTTTGAAATTGAAATATCTGTAGTAAGATATGCGAGTAGAGTGCACATATTCGGGTGAATCATACCTGACCCTTTGCACATACCGCCCATTGTTACAACTTTACCTCCCAATAGAAAAGTTACTGCAACCTCTTTAGATACCGTATCTGTCGTCATAATTGACTCGGCTGCCAGTAATCCGTCGGCCAAGCTTCTTCCAAGTCTTGGAATCATTTTTTCAACGCCAGCTTTGATCTTGTCTATGGGAAGCTGCGCACCTATGACTCCTGTTGAGCCAATCGCCACTGCCTCTTCCGGAATATTCAATAGTTTTCCTGCGGTCTGTGCTGTTATCTTGCAGGCTTCCATCCCTTGTTCCTTTGTGCATGCATTTGCAATTCCTGCATTCACGACAACAGCCTGCAAAAATGGTGCATGCTCCACGATTTTTTGATCCCACTTTACCGGTGCTGCTTTCACTACGTTTGTCGTAAAGGTTGCTGCCGCCACACATGGCTTTTCGCTGAAAATCATTGCCATATCTTTACGATTTTTATATTTAATGCCAGCTTCTGTTCCTGTAGCAGAAAATCCTTTTGCCGCAGTCACACCACCTTCTATTACTTCATAATTCATATTCTTATTCCTCCCCAAAATTTATTTATTATATTCGATAATATTTTCTTTGTTAAGTGCAAAATCATAATAATTCAAATCTTCACGTCTCGTCCAACCTATTTGATTCCAAAAGGCATTTCCAACATCATTCTTTGTAAATGCAATCAGAGACACTTTATTAATATTCTCTTTATATAATGCTTCCATTGCATGTACTACCATTGATTTTCCAATTCCTCTTCTTCTATAATCTGGCGCAACACATACATGGTAGCAGCATCCTCTTCTTCCATCATGACCGCATAAAATGCTACCAACTACTTTTTCATCTTCAACCGCCACAACACTTGTCGTTGGATTTCTTTTCAGAAATATGGAAACCCCTTCTTTTGAATCATCTATGCTTCTTATTGCAAATCCCTTAATCGATGTCCACAACTGATATACCTCATCATAGTCTTCCTGCGTCATTACTCTTATCATACATTTCACCTTAACTCCCCGCCAATCTGCTCCCGCTCTATCCTATGCTATATTATTATTTTACAGCCCTTACACACTGTTTAAGGAAACATTGGGACCATAGTAAGTCCCATGGATTCTTCAAATCCAAACATCAGATTCATATTCTGCACTGCTTGACCTGCTGCGCCCTTAACCACATTATCAAGTGCTCCCATCATGATAATACGATTGGTTCTCGTATCTATTTTAAAATTTACATCCACATAGTTGCTGCCCTCTACCCATTTCGTTTCTGGACATATATCTTGATCAAGTACACGTACGAACTTTTCATCCCCATAATACTTATCATAAGCCTGCTTTACTGTTTCATAAGACACTTCTGTTTTAAGGTTAGCATAAGCTGTTACAAGAACGCCTCTATTCATTGGAACTAGATGAGGTGTGAAAATAATATTAATTGATTCACCCGCCGCATAACTAAGTTGCTCTTCTATTTCAGGTGTGTGACGATGGGTCAACACACTATAGGCTTTCATGTTTTCATTAACTTCACAAAATAAATTCTGCATCTTAGTGCCTCGACCAGCTCCTGATACACCCGATTTTGCATCAATGATAATGGACTGTGGATCAATCATCTTTTCTGCTAAAAGTGGAGCTATTGTTAAAATAGAGCAAGTCGTATAGCAACCTGGATTTGCGACAAGCTGTGTTTCTTTAATTTTTTCACGATTAACCTCACAAAGTCCATATACGGCCTCTTTAATCAGTTCAGGAGACTTGTGTTCTATTCCATACCATTCTTCATAAATACTAACATCTTCTATGCGGTAATCAGCACTTAAATCAATTATTTTTACTTTTGATAACATCTCTTTATCTAATACAGAAGCAAGAAAGCCCTGTGGTGTTGCTGTAAAAATTACATCAACATTTTCGACCAGTTCTGCCAAATTGTCATCTTTACAAATATCTTCAACAATCTGAAACATATTACCAAATACTTCATAATACTTCTTATCTATATAACTTCTGGAACCATACCATCTAATTTTAACTTCCGGGTGATTTGACAGTATTCTGACAAGTTCGTTCCCTGCATATCCAGTTGCTCCAATAATTCCTACGTAAATCATACTTTGTTCCTCCTGCTTTTCACTTTATCTATCATATCGTATTCCTTATTCAAATTCAACAAGGCTCCTCGATTGCATAATTATACATCTATCATTCATTTTTTGCAATATATTTTATTATTTTTTTGCTTTTATGCATATTTTGATACATTTATGCATTTTTGCTTGCATTATTTATCTTAATGATGTATATTTATGTTCAGACATTTATAATAGAATATAAAAATGTATATCAATATCATAATAGGAGGTTTTATTTGATGAAAGAAAAAGTTATTTTAGCTTACTCAGGAGGGCTTGATACAACAGCAATCATTCCTTGGCTAAAGGAGAACTATGACTATGAGGTCGTATGTGTGTGTGTTGATGTTGGTCAAGAAAGTGAATTGGACGGTTTGGAAGAACGTGCCAGATTATCAGGTGCTACTAAATTATATATTGAGGATTTAGTAGATGAGTTTTGTGATGAGTATATCGTTCCCTGCGTGCAAGCAAATGCAGTTTATGAAAACAAGTATTTACTTGGCACATCTATGGCTCGCCCTGTTATTGCAAAACGACTTGTGGAAGTTGCCAGAAAAGAAGGTGCTACTGCCATTTGTCATGGCGCAACTGGCAAAGGAAATGATCAGGTCCGTTTTGAACTTGGAATTAAGGCATTAGCACCTGACCTAAAAATCATTGCACCTTGGCGCTGTAACGAGACCTGGGGTATGAGTTCCCGCGAAGAAGAAATCGATTATTGCAAGGCACATGGAATTGACTTACCTTTTTCTGCGGATAACAGTTATAGCCGTGATCGCAACCTATGGCATATCAGTCATGAGGGCCTTGAACTTGAAAATCCTGCTGCCGAGCCAAATTATGATCACTTATTGGTACTTGGCGTGGCTCCTGAAAAAGCGCCTGATGAAGGCGAATATGTGAAAATGACTTTTGAAGGTGGCATACCTAAAACTTTAAATGGAAAAAATATGAAGGTTTCAGAAATCATCAAAGCGTTAAATAAACTTGGTGGAAAACATGGTGTCGGCATTATTGATATTGTAGAGAACCGCGTTGTTGGCATGAAGTCACGTGGCGTATATGAAACACCTGGTGGAACTATTCTTATGGAAGCACATCAACAATTGGAAGAGTTGATTCTCGACCGTGCAACTTACACAGTAAAAAAAGAAATGGGCAACAAATTTGCTGATATTGTTTATGAAGGAAAATGGTTTACGCCTCTGCGCGAAGCAGTACAAGCTTTTATTGAGTCTACACAACAATATGTAACTGGAGAAGTAAATTTTAAACTTTACAAGGGTAATATTATCAAAGCAGGGACAACTTCCCCTTATTCTCTTTATAGTGAATCACTTGCTTCCTTTACAACAGGGGCATTATATGATCATCATGATGCTGAGGGCTTTATCAATCTGTTCGGATTACCTCTGAAGGTTCGTGCCATGAAAATGGCGGAGGCACAAAACAAGGAAAAATAGCCCTATCAAATAGTTTTGCAATAATGAAAGACGCCTTACTATTGGCGTCTTTCATTATTGCATATATAGGCAATTGTATGATACTATATTGTCAAGAGATACTTGTGAAAGGAGCTTTCCTATGAACATTGTTATTCTTTTAATTATCTGTTACTTTTTTATTATAAATGTAGTTGATTTTGTACTTATGGGCATCGATAAAAGTAAGGCTCGAAAACAAACCTGGCGCATTCCCGAATCCACCTTGATTTTAGTTGCATTGATTGGCGGCAGTCTAGGTGCTTGGATTGGTATGTATACATTTCGGCATAAAACAAGACATAAAGTATTTGTAATTGGAATACCCTTTTTATTTTTAGTACATTTTATAACTGCAATTAGTATAATCTTTTTTTCTCCCTATACGATAAGGTTTATGTAAGCCTGTTTTCTGCAATTATATCGTTACAATAATTCCGCCATCTCCGGCATAGAGACTGCTAATTCCTGCAGTGTTCAATATAACAACTTCCTTAACCTTCATGATCTTTATTATTTCATCTTTTATCATCATTGCACGTTCCATGCAATTGCAATGTGCAATGGCAAGCCGTTTATCACTAGATTCTATAATATCCCTCTGTATAATACTTACCATCTTTTTGAGTGCCTTATTGATTCCTCGCGCTTTATCTAATTGCTGGATGTCACCTTCATCCGTCGCTGCCATAACCGGCTTAATATTTAATGTGCTTGCTACCAGCGCCTTAACACCTGTAAGTCTTCCATTCTTTCGCAAATGTTCCAAGGTTTCTAATACGAAGTATGTATGCATCTCATCAATAAACTTTTCAACCGTATGCACCGTCAGCTTAAAATCCATTCCCTCTTTGATACAATCCATTATCTTTAATGCAATCTGCGTCTCTCCACAAGAGGCTGACTTAGAATCAAATACATAAATATTCTTCACTTTGTCTGGATATTCTTCTTGATATAATTGCATCGCTAATTTAGCACATCCACAGGAACCTGACAATTTGTCGGACAATGTAATTATAAAAACATTATCTGCATCACCTTTTATTTCATTCATATAGCTTTCAGGTGAAGGGCATGAAGACTGTGGTGATGTGGGCCATTTTGCTACTTTTTTCAAAAAACTTGCCTGATCAAAACTATCATCATCAATAATTGTCTCATCACCGATTCTTATTGATAGAGGAACATTTACAAACCTTTTATCACTCTTCAATTCCTTTGGAAGTTCTCCACAACTATCAAGAATAATCTTAAAAGACTCAATTGCCCCATTCATTTCCATGTAAATACCCTACACTTTCTCTTTCATATTAATATTCTTTACATGAAAAGATCAAAAATATTTCATGTAGTTTTCATTACTATATATACTAGCATGTATCATGCGTTTTGAAAAGAGGAAATTTCACCTTTTTATATATTGTTTCTATCTGATTTTTCATAATATTCACAATTTTATGCAAAAAACAATGCTCTTACTAGATCTGTAATACTTTTTTGATCTTTACTACCCATTAGTTCTCTAGCCGAATGCATCGCAAGCAAAGGGATTCCAACATCAACCGTTGTCATAGGAAGCATCGATGAAGCAATGCTTCCAAACGTACTACCACTTGTTCCATCCGAACGATTCACGAATTTCTTATACGGAATTTGATGTTTTAATAAAAGCTGTTGTATAATAGCAATTCCCTCTGCATCGGTCGCATAAGACTGACCTGCTGCCTCTTTCAAACAGACACCCGAATTAAGTGGAATTTTATTGACCGGATCATATTTATCTTTTTGATTTGGATGATAGGCATGTCCTACATCCACAGATAGAAATAGCCCTTTAGCCATTGCTTCAGTAAATGCAATATGGTTTTTGCCTAGCGAGAGATACATTTTTTCTAAGATCATGGCTAGCAACATTGAGCCGGCTCCTTGCTTTGTCTTACTTCCAATTTCTTCGTGATCAAATAGTGCAATTAAATCAATACCATCCTCTCTGGTCGCTTCGATAATGGCAGTTAAGCATGCCTGTACTGAAGTCATGTTATCAATTCTCGGCGCTGATATGAAATCCTGATTAACACCAATGTATTGTCCTTCTTCTGCGCAGTATACTGTCAACTCATAATCTAATATTTCTTCTGGTTCTACCCCGCACTCCTGCGCAATACAATCCATAAAGAACGAGCATTTTTCACTGGACTCTGCTTTTTTATTTAGTTCCTCCTCTATCACACCAGCAATTGGAATCATATCTGTCTGTTTATTTAACTCTATTCCTTTATTGATTTCTTTATTCAAATGAATTGCCAGATTCGGAATTGTTAAAATGGGACGTTTGATACAAACCAGTTGCATGGTTGGCTTAAATACATCATTTGACTTTAATGCAATTCTGCCTGCCACAGATAGCGGCCTGTCAAGCCATGTGTTCAAAATTGCGCCTCCGTAAACCTCTGCATTAACACGTACATAATTGTTTTCCTTCATTTCAGGATTTGGTTTAACGCGTAGGCATGGAAAATCAGTATGTGCTGCTGCGATTCTAAGCTGACCCTCTACTGCATCCGCTTCATTTCCAATATGAAAAGCAATCAAAGTAGAGCCATGATGTACCATATAGTATTTATGTCCCTTTTTTAGCTTCCACTCCTCCCCTAATTTGCATTCTTCAAAGCCTGCTGCTTCTAATTGCTGTACAGCTGCTTTTACGGCATGGAAAGGTGATGTTGCCTCACTAATCAGTTTTAATAATTGATCCGCCTCTTTCATGATGCATTCCCTCTTTCATTTTATTAGACTAATTATACTTCTTTTATTGCAACATGAAAACGATTTTCGTTTTTCTTTTGCTATCTGCTATGGTATACTTAATTGCAACCATTTGACTTTATTCGTTACTCATTTAAATTGTTCTGCTGGAGGAGATATCTTGATTTCATTGAAAATTGTAGACGTAAAAGGATTTATGGCAAAACTTCTTTTTGAAAATGCTTCAACATTTGATTCTTTTTTAGTTTCTGAAATCCTAATTACAACATATAACACCTTTCACATAAATGGGCATATCAATCAAACATTTTATTCCTCAGCAACTTCCGAAAATGATACTGATGATGATACTGCTCTTTTATTTCCGACCATGTCTTCTTGGAAAACACTAAAGCCTATTTGTTTTGATCTGATTAAAGGGAAGCGAACACCACTTAATTTTAAATTTACTTTTCAATTTTCTGCGAAAGATACCGATGCGTTCTTATTAAAATCTACAGCTGAAATAAGTTCTCAATTTACTGCAGATACCATCAATGGTCTTATCCTAAATATTCGATATGATGATAATGCTTTAACCTGTATTACTTCTACTTCTTTAAATATTTTTACAATGGATAAATCACTTGAGCAGGCATGGGATAACACGATTCGCAATTTTTTTACTGCAAACGAAATAGAGTTTAAAGAAAACTAAACCTGGGAGGAAGAATATGAACGAAGAAATTGAAACAAATAAAATGGATTCAGAAATGACTGAAGATAAAATTGAAGTAATAGAAAAGATGGAAGATTATGCTTCTGCGCTAGAGTCTTCTTTTCAGGTCATTTCGGAAGGCGATTTATTGACAGGAACCGTTATAGGTGTGAGCGATACAGAAGTAGTTATTGATTTGAATTATTATGCAGAAGGAATTATTCCCTTAGAAGAAATGAGCAATGACCCTGCTTTTTCCATGAAAGCTGATGTTAAGGTGGGCGATGAATTGACAGCAACCGTAATTAGAAAAGATGATGGGCATGGGAATATTTTGCTTTCTCGAAGAGAAGCAAATAATATTTTGGCATGGGATAAGCTGAAATTATTACTGGATTCACAGGAAACGATTTCTGTCAAGGTTGCTGAAATCGTAAAGAGTGGTGTTGTCGCCTATGTCGAAGGAATACGCGGATTTATACCCGCTTCCAAACTATCTCTTAATTTTGTAGAAGATCTTGACTCTTTTGCGAACAAGGAAATTCAGGTGCGTGTCATTACTGCAGATCAAGAAAATGCAAAGCTTTTATTATCCGCAAGAGAAATTTTAAGGGAACATGCTAATGAAGAACGCAAGGTTACAATATCCAATATGGAGGTGGGACTGATTGCCGAAGGTACCATTGAAAGCCTCCAACCTTATGGTGCATTTGTTAATCTTGGAAATAATTTATCTGGCTTGATACACATTTCTCAAATTTGTGAAAAACGTATTTCTCATCCTCGTGCTGTTTTAAAAGAGGGAGACATTGTGAAGGTAAAGATTATTGCCATAAAAGATGGAAAACTTAGTCTGAGCATGAAAGCACTAAATGACGTAACTGCTTCTGAAATCACACAAGAAACATATGATATTCCACAAAGTGAAGCAGTAACCACCTCGCTTGGTTCATTATTTGCAAAAATAAAATTATAGACAGCCCTTAGTTATTGTTGTACCATTACTTTCACGACAATATGCAGACATCTGCCTGCTTCGCATTTTAACCAATAGGACATGCTCTTTCTGTAGCATGTCCTATTGGTTTGCTTCTTCATAAGAAGCTATCTTATTTCAAACTAATTTTTATTTTTTCCTGTCTACAAATTCTTTGGATTGCAAATTTTCCTGTTACAAGTGCTACTGGTAATCCACCAGGTGCCTGCATATACATGCCCGCCAAATAGCAATTTTTTAGTCCTCTGATTATTCCCTTATGATTAAGCATTTTTGCTCCAGGTGTCATAAGAAATGACATCCACGCACCATGATAAGCTGAACAAAATCTTTTATAGGTCATTGGTGTAAAACTGTCTATCATTCTTAGCTTTCCATCGAGTTCTGGGAAACGTTTTATAATTCTCTCCTCACACAATTTACCTATACGCTCTTTCTCAGCTTTATATGCTTCTTCATTTTGATAACACTTTTCCCACCACAGATAATCAGCATCATTTTGATTAATAAACGTAGTTATAACTGACTTTCCTTTTGGCGCGAATTCTGGTTCATATGTATAATTTCGAATACTTAGGAGATCATATGTTGCCTCGCCTACCGTATATGGTGTAGTCTCAAATGTAAGGGTTATAGGATACTCTTTCAAATCTGCATCCACCGCAAATACTACATGTGCTGAGGTTGGCAGTGGATAGTTTTTGGTATCGTTGAAACGCATTGTGAATTGTTCGTCATGATACTGCCCTTTTAATAGTTTTTCAAATGTATAATACACATCCGATGCGGCTATGACATAGTCGGCCAAGACCGTGGTCTGATCAATAAGCTTTACACCTATAGCCTTTGCTTTAGAAGTTCCTTGATTTGCAATCACTATTTCGTCAACGCCCATCTTCGTCACAATTCTGCCGCCCAGGCTGCTATATTTTTCAGCTATACGAAGCGCCATTTTTCTGCTTCCACCCTCGGGGATTGCGCCATCTCCACAGCATACTGTTGCCATAGAAAAAAGGAAAGCTGCTATACTATAACCATCTGGCATTGCATATTTAAATAACTTTTTCAATGCTGGGTGATGATACTTATTTCCATACTCTTCACAACTGACTGATGCATATTTTTTCATAACCAAACCTGCATCTTTACACTTTATTCCAAACTTCAAAATTTCTATTGCACTCATCATCTCAAAAGGTGCTTTTGCCGGCATATCCATCTTTCCTGCTACCTTAATGTCATTTATCAGTTCATCAATCAGTGCTCCATCTTCTGGCGATATCCCCTTCAGTTCAGCCCTTAATTTATCATAATTTTTCCAGAGAGTAATTGTTTGATTATCAAACTCAAATCTGCCAAAATACGGTATTTGAATTAAATTAATATCATCACCTAAAGCACCTACTTCGCGCCATGCATCATTCAAATCCGTTCCTTTTGCGGAACCTGTCAACCAATGTATGCAATTATCAATATGATATCCCTCTCTGTCCCAACCTGTACACTGCCCCCCCACAATACTATGCTTTTCGTAAATTACGCTTTCAAAGCCATATTTTTGGGCATATACTCCTGCTGAAAGTCCTGCTATTCCACCACCAATAATGATTATTTTTTTCATTTTATGCTTTTCCTCCTTGTTTATACGTATTTAATTTACGTAATTCCCTGCACAATTCAATTATGTACTCATTGATATGATGTATCATTTAACATTTTAGAATATCAACAAACCACTCTGCCTTAGGAAGTGGCAGGCTCATATCTCTAGCATAAGCTTGTGCAACCCCCTGTATTGCACTCCAAAAGGTTAATGACAATGCTTTTGGATCTCCTTCTTTCAATTGCCCTGCTTCCTGCCCTTTTACAATCAGCGGGATACACTCATAAATGGATAATGTCTGCTTCATTAATTCCTTGATTCTGTCTGTCTGTGGTTCGGAATAATATGCTTGTGTCATCAAAACAAATAATTTTGCAGAAAGCGGATGACATGTTAATGAGTTTATAATCATTTCTGCTGCTTCTCTAAAAAATGTAATAGGATCTTCTTTGCACAAGCCCCGCATTGCTTGTGGTCCACTTACTCCTATTTCAATCAGAGACTCATACAATTTCTCCTTTGACTCAAAATAATGAAATAAGAGTCCTGTACTCATGTTTGCAGTAGCTGCGATATCACTAACTTTTGTTGCTGCATATCCTTTTTTAATGAACAAATCTAAACCTACAGCAAGAATATCTGCTTTTCTCTGCTCCTTTTGCTCTTCCCTGCTTATCATCTTGCTCCTTTTTCCATACTGTTTTATCGTTGAACTATTATTCATTGAATTCTTGTTCAATATATCATAGTTAAAATATTTAAACAACTGACAAATGTCATAATAAAAAACAGATTTATCACCTTCTCTAAGTCTGGTTGAACGCATTAGCAACTAATTCCTTTCAGCAAAGTGCTTATTTGGGAATGAAGTTTCAATTTCTTCAATAATACTATCTTCTGCTTTTTTGTATACAATAATAATATGCTCCATTGCTATGGACAGCTGACTCAATAGTTGCTCTTCCCTTTCGACTTGTTCGACAATTTTTATGAGTAATTTTCCACTTAGTGCAACAACACTATCTTCTATGCCTGCTTTTACAATTGCCATTTGTATCTCTTCTTTTACTTGTAAAACACGTCTTACTCCAACTGACATTTCCTGCTGTGCCGCCGACATTACACATAAATTAATCTTGAATCCCTCTGATGTAGTTGCATTTAATGTTTTTGTCAATTCCAGCAAGTGTCTTTTTATCATTTCCTTTTCAAATTCTTCAGATTGATCTGCACTTAATGCGCCCGCCAAAATTGCTCCCAACGTATCAACAACCTTTTCTCCCGTTCCATTTGGTAAATCGTCTAAAAAAATGACTCCATCGGCTAAAAATCCCTCTAATATATGTAGTTCCTCATCCTGCCCTCTCACAGATGCAAAATTCCCATTTTTATCAAATACATTATCTTTTAGAAGTGGAATACCACTATGTGCATTAAGACCCGATTCACTATTTTCAACAAATATGCGTTTTCCTGCAATTGATAGGAGTAGAATATTTACATAGTCATTATGTGCACTAATAGATGTTATTTTTTTTCTTGCATCTGTTAGATTTGGTTGATAAAAATTTACAAAATCTCTATTGAAACCTTGCCCATCATAGGAAACACAACGATCAACCTGTTCCTCACAAACAACAGTAACATATTGTGCAAAATTACCGCCTTTTGAATGCCCGGCTACCGTAATATTATGATATTCTGCACACTGTGTATGAATAAATTCTGCCGCTTTTTTTTGTAGAATTGTTTCTCTTACGTATTCTGCTATAATGTTGTCTGTCCATGCATTATAATTTCCACCTGTCCCTCTATATACGACAGTCGCCTCTCCCATACTGTTTACAAAGCAAGCG
>CAZAAC010000037.1:20475-25581 GCA_964483155.1 uncultured Lachnospiraceae bacterium
CTCTAATACCTTCCTCGTTAATTACTTGTGCTACTTGTAATTCCTTAAACGTTTCTGAGGAAGCATCCATCTCTTGAAAAATATACAATGCATCCTCCGTCTTCATTCCACCGCTTACAGCACCTATTTTTGTGGAATCAAATTCACCCGTCTCCCCTTTGAGAGACTGTAGGACATTTCCAATCTTTCCTTTGGTTACAGAGTGATCCATGTACAAATAATTGCTGAGTATTAATAATTCTTTTTCACTTAATTCATGCATGCAGATTCCACCCCACCTTCATTTCTACTTGCCCAATCCTGAGAATGTTTCCATGAAATATTTCAGTCTCGGAAAGTACTCTTATTCCATTTACTCTTGTACCATTTGATGAGCACAGGTCTTTTACAAAAAACCTCCCATTTCTATTTTCTATTTCACAATGACGCCCTGATACGGATTCATCATAATCAATTATGACATTATTATTCTTAGAACTCCTTCCAACCATAATGCTATCTTTAATTGGCAGTGAATAATACTTTGCAGGATTATTTTGATCCGTTAATGTAATTTCATAGATATCATATTCCTCAAAAAGAAGTCTTGTTTCTTCTTCTGTCTCCGCATCATGGCTCAAAAGAATAGTATCCGACTCCATATCTTTTTTTATTGTCCTTTTCTGTGATTGATATGATTCTATTTCTAATGCATTTCCATTTTTCTTTTTTATATATATAAATAGCATATATATTCCTAACAGAATGATCAGCACTATACTCGTAGCACACAAGAACCATAGCAGAAGCATTCCATTTTCGCCTTCTGCCCTATTGTTTACGATGAGAGGTGTTCTCTCAGACTGGCTCTCCTTTACGGCCTGCTTTAAATTGTCGTCCACATTGAGAATGTTTTCACTCACTATTTCAATATTTTCTGTAATGATTGCAGGTAGTCTGACTTCTGTTTCTAAATCTGTTTCTCTTCCTTTTGACACAAGTGTCATTTTCATATTTGTAATTCTTCCATCAGCAATTTCCGCGTCCGGTAGTATCCTAATATGTAGCAATTCTCTTTCTGAAAGCATATCGCTTACGATACCTTCAAGGTCACCATCACTTGTCACTCGATATTCTCTTGCACCAGTAATTCTCGATATTGCAGACATATGACCGGTTGCGCCGATATTGCCCCCGGTCACACATCCAATGGCATAAATAGGGTATGGATTCTGTGATAATATAGTATATAATTCTTCTCTTGTATGCTTCCATGATTCTTGCTCCTGTCCGTCCGAAATTAGTATTATCCTCTTATAAACTGGCTCGGTCTCCTCATTCCATTTGCTAACTGCTTCATATACAGCATCTGTCAAAAACGTATCACGATTACGATATTCAATACCTATTACTGCATCCTCTAACTGCGCATATAAATTTGTATAATCTGACAGAATTTCTGTTTCTTCTCCAAATGTCGCTACCATAAATTTTTCATTTTCAGACGCATTTGCAAATAAATCCAACACAACAGTTTCAATTCTTTTCTGATGCTTGCGCCCAACCGAAATGGAATTGTCAATCAATACCAGTGTGCGTCGTTCTTCCTCCGCCTCCTGCAGTGTATGCCATCCTACTTCATGACGAGTTGTATTGCCAATCTGGCATTTTACATCCTCCACCTGCGATGCACCAGTAACAAAAAGATGAATTTCTGCTTCAGTCGTATATTGCTGTAATATATGCACTATGTCTTTTTGATCTGCCAGCTTTTCTGCATCAGCGTACACAAAAACCTTTTTACAAATACAACATAATAAACAGGCAATAACAAGAATTGTGAAGTGATACTTTCTTTTTTTCATACTTTCCTCCCAACAGAATCTTAAATACTTTTCACTATTTTTAGAGATTTTCTTTCTTAAACAATAATTTCTGTTAGAAGCTTATTACTTTCATCCATATTAACTGCCTCAGCTATTTGGTATTCACGTGCCATCTCGTTCAGATCAGTAACATGTTCCTGTATCATTCGATTGATTTTATCAATATCGTCCTGGAGACCGTTGAATTTATTACTATATGCTGTTGACGCGTCACCTTGCCATATTGATTTGAGTCCATTAATAATAGTTGTCATCTCCTGTGTTAATGAACTAATGGTTTTTCCAGTTGATGAAAATTCTTCTGATGCCTGTATTAATTTTTCTGGTGTTACTTTTAAAATCCCTTCCATAATTAATTTTTCCTTTCTGCTATTGTTCAATATGTGCGTGCTGCTGCGATATTCATATTTTTGCTTTCTGCCTGTTCATATTTCTGCGCGATTACTAAAAGTGCTGCAATATACTGATTAATTGCACTTTGAAAACTATCCATTTGTCCTTTATCCTTTACAAATGCTGTGTGAAAGGCACTATTCGCTTGTCCCTCCCACATTGTTTTCAGACTTTGCTCTGCCCCCTCCAAATTTGTCACCTGTGTCTGCAGGTTTGTATTTAATCCTCTTAACTGTTCTGCTTGTTTACGTAATAATGAAGATGTCACTTGAATAAGTCCCATTTTGTTCCTCCTTTTATTTGTTACAAAAGTTTTGTTCCTGTATGCTGCAAAGCAGCAAGTTCAGCTCCGTAAATAATTGAAGCAGTTGTTTTTACTGCATAAGAAATTTTATGTAAATCATCTTCTGTCTTTTTCATTTCTTTCATAAGAACATCAAATTTCGTAATATAGTGTGTAGCATTTTCTCCTTGCCACGCCATATTTACCATCTGCTTAGAATTTATAACTTCCGAAGACAGGGCCAATCCTATTTCATCTGCTATACAATCTAATTTTTCAGCATAGCTTTGTGCTTTTCTAAAATCAATATTGATTTTCTCCCTTATTTGCATGATACATATTCACCAACCTCCCTTTCTGCTATCTGATAATTTTTATGTATTGTATCCAGTGTTTTAAATGCATCCCATATATAAGATAACAACATACTCATTTGCATTGCATCATTTCTGATTGCTATCATAAATATACTATTTGCTTCACTATCCCATGACAGATTCATTTTAGCAGTACTATCTTCAAGTTCCTTCATTGCCCCTTTTAAAGCAATAAAAATTTCTTCCATTCGTTCTTCTGCTACTTTCATCCTTAGTAGTTCTGCTTCAATGATACTGCTTGCCATTTGATTGCCTCCTATACCAGTAGTAATCTATTCCCACTTCTTATATTGTAATTGCGAAGTGTTTGATTTTTTTGCAATATTTGCTTTTCAGTAATAGAGCAAAGCAGAAATTCATGGCCTTCTTCTTCAATTGCACACTGCTCTTTATTCTTAAGGATATCGCACACTTGATTAATGATTTCTCCTATCGGTACATCATCGCGGAGCTTAAAATCATATTTCTTAAAAAAACGCGGAACACTGATGTCTACAATCACCATTTTCTCACCTCCCTTCATACTTTTTCATGCTTCATTTTCTGTATGTTACTGATACGATTTGGAACAATGGAATACATCACATAACACATAGTGGAATAATAACTTTTCCATATTCCGTTTCACCTCCATATTCCATCCGTGGAAGCATACCTATTCCTGCCTGATATAATTTTCCCTGCTCTACATAGGGGACAGAAGAATAATCAAAAATTTTCTGCTTTTCCAGCATACCCCCCATATGAATTCCCGTTCTATACTTTATAAAATACTCATAGATATCCCTCCCTACCATCTCTTCCCTCCTATTGAGATCATAAGTAGCAACAAAAAATACGTTATGTAAACTCCCTCTCTCAATTATGTTTTTGACAAGTGCTTCGGTGTTTTTTAAAACTGCGTCCTTATAATGCAGACTTACCCAATTAGAGAATTCCGCGATAAACACAACATATCTTTTTTCAGATGACATTACTTCATAAATCTCCTCCTCTGTCTTTCCTTCTTTTTTCAGTTCTTCCTTTTTCTTATTCCGCCTTATAAACTCCTCGGATAGATTTTCATAAAGTGAAAATATCTGTTCAGGATTTATGCAATAATGAATTGATTTTTTATTTTCTTTCTCCTTTTCGCATAACTGTTTAACAACCTTAAATTTTTCTTTTTCGCTATCAATTATGTAGACCTCGGAATGCATTTCTATGGCCCCACACAATATAATCTTTGCGAGATTATTTTTTCCAGTACCGCTTCTCCCTGTAATCAGAAAACAATATATTTTACTAAAGTCTATCGTACATACCCCTGCTGTTTCCGTATAATATCCAATCGGAAGATATTTTTGATTCTCTATGTATCTCTTTACTTTTTCATCTGATAAAAATACCTGCTGCGTTAAACGTTCGGGAATTTTTGGTATTTTTCTGGCGCATGTATTCATCTCCCCCCAAGCTAATGCTACTCTGCAGCATTCTGCTTTTATTAGCTCCATACGCTTATAATCATCTTGCTCTGCCAGTGCTAATGCTGTCTGAAATTCTAAAATTTCTCCCTCTACACGTGCGAGGCCTCGACCGTATATTCCTGCTTCCGGATATACTTCTGTCCTTAATACTCTTAAGACAGTTGCATATTGATATTTGTCACTCATTTCCAGGCAGATACTGGTTCTAAAATTGTCTGCCATACGATTAGATATCTCTGCGCCACCAAATCCTGCTGCCGTAATCAGGAGATATATTCCATAAGTTTCTCCCATGCGTGATATTTCCAATAATGCATCCTCAAAACTCCCCTCTGTTTTTTCTTTCAATACTGCATAATTGTCAATTACTAACAGAATAGCCGGTAGTACATCAATTGACTTTATGTACTGCCTAAAGTTTCCTCCTTGAAATAGTTCTTTTCGTTCTTTCAAAATAGTATGAAGCATATATAATAATTTTTTAATTGCATCACTATCATTTTCAATTATGAAACCCCCTACGTGCGGCGCTTCTATAAATGGCGCCAACATTTGACTGCTATAGTCAATTATGTATATATTAATTTCCTGTGGTGTATACCTCTTAATAAGTGCATACAAAACAGTTTGCAGAAAGGTGCTCTTCCCGCAGGTAACCATGCCACATATAACATGGTGACCACCCTCTGTTAATCTGATATAGAAGTCGCCTTGTATTTGCC
>CAZAAC010000038.1:0-23165 GCA_964483155.1 uncultured Lachnospiraceae bacterium
TGTATATGGTGGCACATTTAATCTTTTGACAGTAACAATGAAAAAAATGGGAATTTCATGTACTATTGTAAATCCGGATGATTCAGTTGAAGAATTGAACAAAGCATTTCAGGATAATACAAAGTGTGTCCTTGCGGAGACAATTGCTAATCCAGCACTTGTTGTTTTAGATATAGAAAAGTTTGCCGATGTGGCGCATGCACATGGTGTTCCTCTGATTATTGATAACACTTTTGCAACACCAATCAATTGCCGCCCTTTTGAATGGGGTGCTGATATTGTTGTGCATTCAACGACAAAATACATGGATGGCCATGCTATGAGTTTAGGCGGATGTATTGTTGACAGCGGTAATTTCGATTGGACAAAGTATCCTAATAAATTTCATGGCTTGACAGAGCCGGACGATTCTTATCATGGTGTTACTTATACAGAACGTTTCGGAAAGGGCGCTTATATTACAAAAGCCACAGTACAATTAATGCGTGATTTAGGTTCTATGCAGGCACCACAGAATGCATTTTTACTAAATGCTGGACTGGAATCATTACATCTTCGTATGCAGAGACATTGTGAAAATGCACTAAAAGTTGCCCAATATTTGAGCGTACATCCTAAGGTTGCTTGGGTAAATTATCCTAATCTAGAGGGCAATAAATATTTTAATCTTGCGCAGAAGTATTTGCCTAACGGCTCTTGTGGTGTGTTATGTTTTGGCCTAAAGGGAGAAAAAGATACAACGATAGATTTTATGGATAGACTTAAGCTAGCTGCTATCGTGACGCATGTTGCTGATACCAGAACCTGTTTACTACATCCCGCTTCTCATACACACCGTCAGATGACAGATGAGCAATTATTAAAAGCAGGTGTTGCGCCAGACTTAATTAGATTTTCAGTGGGTATTGAAAATGTGGCTGATATTATTGAGGATTTGGAACAGGCACTCAAATAATTATAGACATCACAGAGTTTTCGGGGAGAAATGATGAGTATTAGAAAAAACTGGTTTACAAACTTCACAGTGTGTATATTTGTAATAATGATGACTAGCATTTTATGTGTATCAGTATATAATCATTTTTATGCAGTTAATAATGGTATTTTTTATACATGTGTTGTTTTGGGGATTATTTTAATACTGTTTCTTGTCACAAATTTAGTAATAAAACTTCTTTCTCTAAATGAAAATGAATATCATACCATTTATCTTATGATTGAAACTATTAGTGTAGTGGCAGTATTTTTATTTGGTTTATTTTTAAGAATCTCTCCGGAGGTTGTATTCGCAGGATATTCGGCCAAATTTTTTGATGCTGCCGCCATGTTGCAAAAGAATATGCAATCTGGTAATACTGCTGCATTGGTAGCCAATATACTAAGTGAAAAAGCTATTTATGGATATGGAAAGATTACCGCATTTTTCTTTTCTTTTATTGGAACAAAGCAGGAAGTTATGCTTGTAATGAATATTATATTCCAAATGCTGGCTATATATTTTGTATATAGAATTGTCAGAAGAACCATTGGAGTTGTTTATGCGGTATTTGCTTTGATTATCAGTATTTGTATGCCATCACAATTTTTTTCTTGTTATACACTTAATCATGAGGCATTATATGCAGCGATTTTCTTTGGTGCAGTTTTGTTATTTCTTTTTTTGAGTAGTCAATATGGATTGATGAAACACAAAATTCCGGGAATTTTGTGTTATATTATTTTAGGCATATTGCTTGGTTTATTATGTTTTATGGAACCAGTCTCGATTCTTTTCCTGCTTATATTTTGTATGCTTTTGTTTTTTTCAAAGAAAAAAAGAATTTTATTAGGATTCATGGTCTTATTCATTTCCTGTGCAGTATTCATTTTTTTAACAATGAAAATGAGCAATGAGATTGGAAAAGACTATCTAACAGTCTTAAATGCTTATTTATATTCTTTTTCTCCATTTGGAGAATTAACGCAAGAAACTGGATTAGTAGGTATAAAAGAAATCATTTTTTCACTTGCCAATCAACTTGATGACCAAAGTCAGTCTATTTTTAGTAATTACACTATGCTTCGATACATGGATGGACTTTTATTAGCACCTAATTTTGTGGCTTGGATACAACTGATTAACCAAGTCATGTATATCTGGATGCTATTACTCTCGGCTGTATGCGGAATTTATATGCTGAGAAGTAAGAGAACAGAAGCAATAATATGCGTATGGCTAACATTTGGTGCTGTAATTATGATTTTATTTGACCTTAATAAAACAATTAATGCATTTTATTATGTACAGCTACTAATTATTATGTCTACTATGTATTTATACTATGCATATCATTTTTATCTAAAGGATGATTTGAAGGAAGAATTGAAGGATAATTTGAAAAGAAATGAAATGATTGAAATAAGGAAAGACAAACAAATTACGAAAGCACAGGATTTGCAGGAGGACGCTGTAGAATCTCCCGTGATGGAACTGAAAACAGAAAAGACACGATTTATCGAAAACCCCTTACCAGTGCCCCCGAGGCATAAGCAAAAAAGAATTGATTATTTGATTGAGCCGTCAGAAAATGAAATGGATTTTGATATGCAAGTACCAGAGGACAGCGATTGGGATATTTGACGAAGATAAGAAAAACAGTCGTTTACAAAAGTAAATGACTGTTTTTTATTATTTCTATTCTAAATAAACAAAAAGCTGAAAATCGGATTTGAACCGACGACCCCTTCATTACGAGTGAAGTGCTCTACCAGCTGAGCTATTTCAGCAACAGTATTATAAAGATACCTTCGATATTATAATAGATTTAAATGTTTTTTGCAACATAAATGTATAAATCATAATTACATAAAGTGATATATTACAAATATTGGTTTTTTTATATTAAAAAAAATAATTGTATTATTAAAAAAAGTTTGTTAAAATGCTTATATGAGTCAAAAAATAGAAGGAATTATCAGATAATTATGTAAAAATATAGAAATAGGCAGGAGGATACAAATGGGCACAGAAAATGACAGATTACATTTTCTTCATGAAGAATATGTTTTTGCACTACTAAAAAAAAGAGCTAAAGTATCCTATAAAGTTAATCTTAGTAAAAATATTGTGGAGGAACTTTATACAGAAGAAGTTCCGGCAGAAATAATTAAGAATATAATAACATTAGAACAAATTGATAGTATAGCAGAAACATTCATCTTAGATGGTGATGAGTTAGCACGATATAGAGAAACTTCTAAAAGGGATTATTTTATTAATCAGTTTTATGCTGGTATTACTACATTGAGTTTAGACTATAGAACAAAATCAAGCAAGGGAAAAGTAGTATGGGTTTCTAGAAAGTGCCGATTATTTAAAAAGCATGGTTCAGGAGAACTGTATTGTTTTTGCTATATTATGAATATAAATGCAAGAAAGAAAAGAGAGTTATTATATCCAGAGAAAATAGAATATGATGTGTACAGTAATTTGTATAAAGAAAAAACAGCCAGAATCATGATTGATGAGCTGCTTGTCAGGAAGAGACAGAATAATTCAAAAATAGGCGGCGTATTTTTTACGATTGCTCTAGCAAATTATGACTATTTTAAGAAGACATATGGAGACTTTATTAGCCATAAGATTCTCCCAGAATTGGGTGATCTGATTCAATTATATATGTTACCTGACTCCATTTGTACATATGGAGGAAATGGAAGATTCTATTTGTATACAAATGATTATGGTAATGAAGATATTATTGATCATATCGAAAAGTTATTGATGGTTTTAGATACAAAATATTCATTTTTTGAAAAAGATTTTCAGCTAAATTTGTTTGCTAATATTGTATTTGAAGAGGAAGAAGATAATTCCTTCGACAAATTAAATGAGAAGGCAAAGTACATAGACCGTTTTGCGAATCGTGAAACAAGAGAAAAATGTGTTGTATATCAAAATGCAGCCTTGGAATATACAGATTATAGTGATAAGGATGATGAATTTCTAAAGCGATTACATGATTCAGATGTAAAATCGATGCACATGATCTTGAATATTACAGCGGCATTGATTGCAGATGAGGTTCTAAACGTTGCACTGAATCATGTACTGAAGATCATGTGCCAGTATTATAAAGCCGAGAGGACAAATTTATTTGAAATGGATGGCATAGAGGGGCAGGGTTTTAACCATATTGAGTGGTTTGATGAAGGAATCGAATCAATTTCAGAGCAAATCAGTCATTCAAAAGTAAATGTATTGCAAGCCCTTCAAAATGTTTGTAAAAATGGACAAATATTTATGACACAAAAAATCGAAGGTCTTATGCATAAAGATGAAATATTATATCAATCACTGAAATATCTTAAAATAAAATCTATCTATATTGCTCCATTTTATGTCAAAAATAAACTGGCAGGATTTCTGACAGTTGATAATCCATCGGCGCATCTTGGAGAGGCCATACTACTTAATGCAATGGCTTATTTTGTTCCGCGAGAGATTAATAAAAGAAAAATATTGCGAGAAAAGGATTTTTCCAAATACTATGATGCATTGACAGAACTCGAAAATAGAAACAGTTATCAAAAATATGTAAATGAAATGTCGGGAGAGCACTTCTCCACTATGGGCGTTGTTATTGCAGATATAAATGGTTTAAAAGAAATCAACAAACACTTTGGCGGTAAATATGGGGATTCTCTTGTACAAAAATTGTCGAATATCCTGCGTCTTCAGTTTGCAAACAGCAATACATATCGTTATGGTGGAGGGACATTTGTTGTAATTGCTGCGGATATCACACAAGAGAAGTTTGAGGAGAAGGTAAGAGACTTCAAGAAGAAATTCTATAATCAAAATGAAATGTCTATAGCAGTTGGCCACGGATGGGCAAGCATGGACATTGATATTGAAAAAATGGTTGTTCATGCAGAGGACATGATGTTAATTGCTAAACAGGATTATTATCAAAAAGCAGAAGAAACGAATAAGTATTACCGCTTTAGACTAAAACAGCAGGTTATTGAAGCATTAAAAAATAATGAGTTCGTAATATATCTACAACCAAAAGCTGAGATTAAATCTGGAATCATAAATGGTGCAGAAGCGCTAATCAGAAGAATACACCCTATACATGGTGTCATGGCACCTTCTAAGTTTGTAATACTATTAGAAAAAGAAAATCTGATCAGACATATAGACATATTTGTTTTTGAAGAAGTGATGAAGCTATTGCGAAAATGGATTGATGCAGGAAAAGATGTATTTACAATTTCACTTAATTTCTCGAGAGTAACAATGCTGGAACCTGATATCATTCATAAGATGAATAAGATTCAAGAGAAATACAAGGTGCCAAAAGGATTGGTTGAGATAGAAATCACGGAAACGTTGGGCGATATGGAAAAAAGTACAATTGAGAGTATTGGCGAAGAAATTGTCAAGAGTGGCTATCGCTTATCACTAGATGATTTTGGGGCAAGTTTTTCAAACTTATCTATCCTTAACACGATGAGATTTGATGTGTTAAAACTTGATAAAAGTATTATTAACAATATTGTATCCGCGGATAAGAGCCGTATTATCATAAAAAAAGTTTTGGAACTGTGTAATGAACTAAACATTGAAAGTATTGCAGAGGGAGTAGAAACGGTTGAACAGCTAAATGTATTGCGTGAGATGGGGTGTCTGCAGGCACAGGGATACTTGTTTAATAAACCGATACCAGTAAAAAAATTTGAAGAAAAGTATATTAAATGATATATTCTGAGAAAACAGGCGTATAAAATATAGAAACGCCTGTTTTTGCGTTGAAAATAAACTGGAAGTATGCTAAAATCAAATTTACATTTAACTTATCAGAGAAAAAATGTGCAAGGATATAATAAGGCTGTTACAAAATTCTCTGAAATCTGAAGGGACAATAGACATGGCACAATTATGGGGTGGACGTTTTACAAAGGAAACCGACAAAATGGTATATAATTTTAATGCATCAATTCGGTTTGATCAAAGATTATATAAGCAGGATATAGAGGGAAGTATTGCACATGTTGTTATGCTTGCGAAGCAGGGCATTCTGACAGACACGGAAAAGGATTCTATTATAGTTGGTCTTGTAGGAATACGAGATGATATCGAATCTGGAAAGATACTGATAACGGATTCATATGAGGATATTCACAGTTTTGTGGAAGCAAATTTAATTGATAGAATTGGAGAAATAGGAAAAAAATTACATACAGGAAGAAGTAGGAATGATCAAGTAGCATTGGATATGAAATTATATGTTCGGCAAGAGGTACTACAGGTTGATCAGCTGACAAAGGATTTGCTGACGACATTACTACATATTATGGAAGAAAATACAGAGACCTATATGCCAGGATTTACACATCTGCAGAAGGCGCAGCCGATTACATTAGCACATCATATTGGTGCATATTTTGAAATGTTTAAAAGAGACCGTCTAAGATTACGAGACATTTATCATAGAATGAATTACTGTCCATTGGGTTCTGGTGCACTTGCAGGAACGACATATCCTCTAGATCGCGAATATGTGTCGAGTCTTATGGGATTTGAAGGCGCTACCTTAAACAGTATGGATTCTGTTTCAGATCGAGATTATATTATTGAGTTGTTATCTGCATTGTCAACTGCTATGATGCATTTAAGTCGATTTTCAGAAGAAATCATAATATGGAATACGAATGAATATCAATTTATTGAGATTGATGACGCATTTAGCACCGGTAGTAGTATTATGCCACAAAAGAAAAATCCAGATATAGCAGAATTAGTACGTGGAAAAACAGGGCGAGTTTATGGTGCACTCATGAGTATACTTACAACAATGAAAGGTATTCCTTTGGCATATAATAAGGATATGCAGGAGGATAAAGAAGTAACCTTTGATGCAATTGATACGGTAAAGGAGTGCCTACTTTTATTTGAAGGAATGTTAGCGAGTATAAAGTTTAATAAGGATAGAATGGAACAAAGTACAATGGGTGGATTTACAAATGCCACAGATGTCGCTGATTATTTAGTGGGAAAAGGGATTCCATTCAGAGATGCCCATGGTATATCGGGACAATTGGTTCTATATTGTATGGAACATCAAAAAACATTATTAGATTTATCTATTAAAGAATATAAGAATATATGTGATGTGATTGAAGAAGATATCTATCATGCCATCAGTTTAAAAAGCTGTGTGGAAAAGAGAATGACTACTGGAGCCCCAAGTAAGGCAATGATGAATAAAGTCATTATGATATATCGAGACTATTTATGTGCCGATTGGCAAAATGATGATGATACATTTGAAACAATAGAAAAAGAAGGAAAGTGGCTGTAACAGGCTAACTTTGCAATAAAAAGAGGAGAGATGTGAGATGAGCGAGAAATTAAAAGTAGGTATTTTGGGCGGAACTGGAATGGTAGGACAGAGATTCATATCGTTACTTGAGGATCATCCTTGGTTTGAAGTGACAGTGATCGCTGCCAGTCAAAGAAGTGCAGGCAGGACATATGAAGAGGCGGTAGGTGATAGATGGAAGATGACGACACCCATGCCGGAAGCAGTCAAAAAAATGATTGTCATGAATGTGAATGAAGTAACAAAAATTGCATCTGAAATTGATTTTGTCTTTAGTGCGGTCGATATGACAAAAGATGAAATTCGTGCAATTGAAGAAGAATATGCAAAAGCAGAAGTGCCTGTTGTATCTAATAATAGTGCACACCGTTGGACGCCAGATGTTCCGATGATTATTCCAGAGTTAAATCCGGAACATTCAGAGGTAATCAAGTATCAGCGAGAAAGACTTGGTACAAAGAGAGGTTTTATTGCTGTAAAACCTAATTGCTCGATTCAGAGTTATGCGCCATTGCTTTTTGCATGGAAAGAATATGAGCCAATAGAAATTGTTGCTACAACATATCAGGCAATTTCAGGCGCGGGTAAAACATTTAAAGATTGGCCAGAGATGGTAGAGAATGTAATTCCCTATATAGGCGGAGAAGAGGAAAAGAGTGAGCAAGAACCCCTGCGTATCCTTGGAAAAGTGGAAAACGGTGTTATCGTAAAAGCAGGTACACCAGCAATCACAACACAGTGTATAAGAGTTCCTGTATTAAATGGACATACAGCAGCTGTGTTCATAAAGTTTGCAAAGAAACCTACCAAAGAGCAATTGCTAGAAAAACTTTTAAATTTTAAAGGAATCCCACAAGAGCTTAATTTGCCGAGTGCGCCAAAACAGTTTATACAATATTTAGAAGAGGATAATCGCCCACAGGTAGTATTGGATGTTGATTTTGAAAAAGGTATGGGCGTATCTGTTGGACGACTCAGAGAAGATAATGTAGGATTATTTGATTATAAGTTTATAGGGTTATCACACAATACGATTAGAGGTGCTGCAGGCGGAGCTGTTCTTTGTGCAGAGCTGTTAAAAGCACAGGGATACATTTGATTATTAATTATAAGAAATGGACTTTATAATGGATGAACTGAACTATCAAATTGATTTATTAAAAGCAATGAATAAAAAGATGACCGGAAATGAACGGATGCATAAAATGGTTTCCGAGATTTCCGGTAATGCTTATTTTTATGAAAATTTTAAGAATAATACCATGGAACTGACTGGGTGCTGGGATAAATATGTGCTTGATATGGATTATTGCTCTTTTCATAAAGCTGACCTGATTTCTTTTATGCATGAAGATTATACAGATGAATTCAGGAAAAAAATCATTGAGATGGAAGAAAAAAGAGAAAAAGATGCATCAATGGATTTTATGACATTAGATGGAAAAGCATGGATTGAATGCAAGGCATTAGTTCATTATGATGAATTAATGAAACCTGTCGAGAAAATCATCTGTTTTAAAGAAATAACAAAAGTCAAAGCACAGTATGAGGAATTAAAATATTTGGCATACTATGATTCACTTACAGGGCTGGCAAACCGGAATTATTTTGTAAAGCGTCTACGTGATATTTGTGAAAGAGCGATTGACGAAGGCGTTACTGTTGCACTTCTTTTTGTAGATATAGATGATTTCAAAAAAATTAATGATAGTTTAGGATTATTATTTGGCGATGAGTTAGTACAGGATTTCGGGCTTTTTATTAAAGAATTGCAAAATGATAATATTATTGCTGGTAGATTTGGCAGTGATGTGTTTTGTATTGCCATTTATGCACCATATGGAACAAGAAGTGTTGAAATGATTTATAGACATATCAGAGACAGGTTACGAAAACCATTTATCCTAAGTAATAAAGCAGAAATTGTGTTTAGTGTTAGTGTGGGTGTTGCTGAATTCCCAGAAGCAGGGAATACTGCGCTGGAGTTAATAAAAAATGCAGAAATTGTTTTGTTTAAAGCAAAAGAACGTGGAAAGAATAATCTTCAATTTTTTGAAAGAGTTATATTAAATGAATTTATGGATAATATATCAATCGAGCAAAAATTAAAAAATGCGATTGATAATGAAGATTTTTTATTATATTATCAACCTCAATTTTTTGCAGAATCAGGAAAACTAAGAGGCATAGAAGCATTAATCAGATGGCCCGATGAGAATGGGAAATTTATAAGTCCAAGTGATTTTATACCTATTGCAGAGAAAAATGGCGCCATTATACCGATTGGCAACTGGGTGTTGAAAGAGGCAATAAAGGTATTTGCTTCTTGGACAGAAAAATATGATTATCCAGTTATTCTGTCAATCAATATTTCGGCAATTCAGTTAAAGAAAGACAACTTTACGGATCAATTACTTCATTTGATTAATTTGTATGATATTAAACCGCAGTACATTGAGTTGGAAATAACAGAGAGTATTTTTATTGATAATTTTGAGGAAGTAATTGATAAGATGCGATCACTTCGGTTATTAGGAATAAGAGTGTCTCTAGATGATTTTGGCACTGGATTTTCATCATTGTCATATTTAAAGGATCTTCCGATTGATACTTTGAAAATCGACAAGTCATTTGTTGATACAGCTATTAAGGATAAATCTACAAATATTATTACGGAATCCGTGGTGACCATGGTGAAGCGGCTAGGACTTGAAACGGTTGCGGAGGGTGTTGAGACACAAGAACAATATGATTATTTGAAAAAAATCCAATGTGATAATATCCAAGGGTTTCTGACGGGTAAGCCGATGTCACGAACTGATATTGAAAAACTGATTTTACAACATGAAATGGAATCAACTGAAAAATGAGGTTATCATGTTATTAGGACGAAGTGCAGAACAGAAATACTTACAGAATTATTATGAAAAAGAGGGCAGTCAGCTAATTATATTATACGGCAAGAAAAATGTAGGTAAAACAGAGCTGATAAAAGAATTTTGCGTTGACAAGCCTTTTTCATATTATCTAGCAAAAACCTGTTCAGATGCGGAACAGATATTTCTTTGGAGCGGAGAATTGTCAGAAGATCGTATCGGCATGCCAGCTGTAGAACATAGAATGGATGCTATATTCAATGCGATTACAGAAGTGAAATCTCCTAAAAGAGTCATTATAATTGATGAATTTCAAAATATTGTAAAGTCGTCAGATGTTTTCATGGACGAAGTGATAAAATTGATTCATAATAGATGGAACAACCAACCCGTTATGATTGTTATGTGTAGTTCATCCATAGGCTGGGTGGAAAATGCAATGGTTTCAAAAATGGGTGAAAATGCATATGAGATAACAGGACTTTTAAAAATAAATGAGTTGAATTTCTTGGACTTAGTACGTAGATTTCCCAAATATACAATGGAACAATGTGTAGAGACATATGCTATACTGGGTGGTGTTCCAGGCTTGTGGAGATATTGGGATGATAACTATGATATCATGACAAATATTTGCAAGAATATTATTGCACAAGGTGCATTCTTAAATGAAGAGGGGAGTCGCTATATTGCTGAAGAATTAAGAGAAACAGGTGTGTATCACACTATTTTAGCAACGCTTGCTTCAGGGAAGCATAAATTAAATGAGATTCATAATCATACAGGCTATAATAGAGCGAAAATCAGTGTTTATCTAAAGAATCTTATGGAATTGGGAATAGTTGAAAAAATATTCTCATATGATACGGCTGATAAAGACAATGCACAAAAGGGTATTTATAAAATATGTAATCATTATGTACATTTCTGGTTTCAATTTATTTTTCCACATTTATCTAAGATAATAATGATGGAGCCGAAAGAATTTTATCAAAAATATATTGTGCATTCACTTAGGGCATATACGGCACCATATTATACAAAAGTATGTTTTGAATATTTAAATCTGATGAACCAGATGGGCAGATTACAATTTAAATTTGTAAAAAGTGGCCCATGGGTTGGAAAAGTAGGAACAATAGATATTGTTGCACAGGATGAAGATGGTCATACACTTGCCGGTATGTGCAATTGGGAACGAAAACTAATGACATATGAGGATTACGAGTGGCTACTTTATTGCATAGAAAAAGCCAAGTTGGTAGTGGAATATTATTATCTATTTACAGTGGGAGGTTTTGACGAAAAACTAACGCTGGAAGCAAAAGTGAAGAAAAATATTGTATTAATCGATATTTCTCAATTATAATTATTTTCTGGGAGGAAAAGAAACATGAAAAAATTTATGGTAGCAGTAATGGTATTGACAAGCATGCTTTCATTAGCAGGCTGTGCAGGAAAAAGTAGTAGTGACACACTTGTAATGGCAACAAATGCGGAGTTTCCGCCATATGAATATTATGAGGGTGATGAAGTAGTGGGTATTGATGCTGAAATTGCAGCAGCGCTTGCAGAAGAACTAGGAATGAAGCTAAAGATTGAAGATATGGCTTTTGATTCTATTATTGCCGCAGTGCAATCAGGAAAAGCAGATATCGGTGTTGCGGGAATGACGGTAAACGAAGATAGACTGAAAAATGTAAGCTTTTCAACACCTTATACGCAGGCAGCACAGGTTATAATTGTAAAGGATGGTAGTCCTGTTGCAACACCAGACGATTTGACAGGTAAAAAGGTAGGCGTTCAACTTGGGACAACAGGAGACATTTATGCGGGGGATATCGCAGATGCAACAATTGAAAGATATAATAAAGGATTTGAAGCTATCCAGGCTTTGTTACAAGATAAGGTTGATGCCGTTATTATAGATCGTGAACCAGCAAAGGTTTTTGTTGAACAAAACGAAGGGTTATCCATTATTGATGAAGAATTTACAGTTGAAGATTATGCAATTGCAATCAACAAGGATAATGAAGAATTGCTAAATAAAATCAATGATGCACTTGCAAAAATGGAAGAGTCAGGAAAGCTACAGGAAATCATTGATAAATATATTGTAGCAAAATAATCTGGAGATTACTATGAATCAATTAATAGAACGATTTTATTTGAATTTTATAAAAGAGGACCGATATCACTATATACTAAGCGGTCTCGGCGTAACTTTGACCATCACATTTTTTGCGGTGGTCATTGGTATTGTCCTGGGATTTATCGTGGCAGTGATTCGTTCTGCATATGATAAAACAGGAAAGGGTATTATTCTGAATGCACTCTGCAATATTTATTTAACAGTCATACGCGGGACACCTGTGGTGCTACAATTATTAATTACCTATTTCATAATATTTTCTGCTGTGGATGTGAATAAAGTATTTGTAGCTATTATTGCATTTGGAATTAATTCTGGCGCATATGTGGCTGAGATTATAAGGAGTGGTATTATGTCTGTAGATAATGGACAGTTTGAGGCGGGAAGAAGTCTCGGCTTTACATATTCTCAGACTATGATCTACTTTATTTTACCGCAGGCATTTAAAAATGTATTACCTGCACTTGGAAATGAATTTATTGTACTCTTGAAAGAGACATCTGTAGCAGGTTATATCGCGTTGCAGGATTTGACGAAAGGTGCTGATGTTATCAGGAGCCGTACATTTGATGCATTTATGCCACTAATGGCTGTTGCCGCAATCTATCTTGGTATGGTCATGCTGTTTGATAAAGGTGTAAAATGTCTGGAAAGGAGGCTTCGTAATAGTGATCACTGAAAAGGAACAAAAGCCATTAATTGAAGTGAGAGATCTCAAAAAACATTTTGGTGATTTGCTTGCGCTTGATGGAATTACAACTAATTTTTATGAAGGTGATGTAGCTTTTATCGTTGGACCATCTGGCTCAGGTAAAAGTACACTTCTTCGATGCCTTAACAGACTTGAAGAGCCAACAGATGGAACTATCTTATTTGAAGGAATCGATATATGTAATTCTAAAAGCAATATTGATTTACAGCGTCAGAAAATGGGAATGGTGTTTCAGCATTTCAATTTATTTCCGCATATGACAGTCATGAGAAATCTAACCATTGGCCCCATGAAATTACAGCAATTATCAAAAGAAGAGGCTGAGGCGAAAGCAATGGTCTTGCTTAAGAGAGTAGACTTAGCAGAACGATATGATGCATATCCTAGCCAGCTATCGGGAGGGCAGAAGCAGAGAATTGCAATTGTACGTTCTTTATGTATGAATCCTGATGTAATGCTTTTTGATGAGCCAACATCTGCTCTCGATCCAGAAATGGTTGGAGAGGTTCTTACTGTCATGCGTGACCTTGCTGAAAATAAAATGACAATGTTAGTTGTGACACATGAAATGAATTTTGCCAAGGAAGTTGCAAATAGAGTGCTATTTATGGCAGATGGGCAGATCATAGAAGAAAATAGTCCAAAAGATTTTTTTGAAAATCCTAAAAGTGAAAGATTACAAAGTTTCTTAGGAAAAGTGTTGTAATAGGGAGTAAATTAATACATGCCCAAAACAATATATATAGCAGAAAAGCCAAGTGTCGCTAGGGAATTTGCAAAGGCACTTAAATTAAATATGAAGAACTGTGATGGATATATGGAATCGGAGGAGGTCATAGTCACATGGTGCGTTGGTCACCTTGTGACTATGAGCTATCCCGATGCTTATGATATAAAATTTAAAAAGTGGAGCTTTACAACACTTCCCTTTTTACCAGAGATTTATAAGTATGAGGTCATTCCATCCGCCAAAAAACAATATGATATTGTTTGCTATCTGCTAAACAGAAGTGATGTTAATACAATATATGTTTGTACCGATTCGGGACGTGAAGGTGAGTATATCTATCGACTTGTTGAAAAACAGGCAAATGTAACAGGGAAAGAACGCAAGCGTGTATGGATTGATTCTCAGACGGAAGAAGAAATATTGCGTGGGATAAGAGAAGCAAAAAAATTAGAAGAATATGACAATCTATCAGATGCCGCTTTTCTAAGGGCAAAAGAAGACTATCTAATGGGAATTAATTTTTCAAGAGTGTTAACTTTAAAATATGGTACCGCCATGTCTGATTTTTTGAAATTAAAGTATGCTGTTGTTTCTGTTGGACGTGTCATGACATGTGTTTTAGGTATGGTAGTGAAAAGAGAGAGAGACATTCGAGAATTTGTAAAAACACCATTTTTCAGAGTACTGGCTAATCTAAAATTACAAACAGTGGAAGGTACCTTTGAAGCAGAGTGGAAAGCAGTAGAGGGCTCAAGATACTATCAATCGCCTCTATTGTATAAAGAAAATGGTTTTAAAGAGAAAAACGATGCAGAGTCGCTCATAAATTTTCTGCGTGAAGCAAACCCATTTAAAGCGATTGTCCAGGCAATGGAAAAGAAAAAAGAAAATAAAAATGCACCGCTTTTATATAATCTTGCAGAACTACAAAATGATTGTTCAAAGTATTTCAAAATAAGCCCCGACGAAACACTTCGTATCGTACAAGAATTGTATGAGAAGAAGGCGGTTACTTATCCGCGTACAGATGCAAGAGTTTTATCAACAGCTGTTTCTAAAGAAATAGCAAAAAATATAACGGGACTTTGCAATTATAATGTTTTAGGTGAATTTGCCAAGGAAATATTGCAGGAGGGCACCTATAAAGGAATTGCAAAAACAAGGTATGTAAATGATAAACAGATTACAGATCATTATGCCATTATACCAACAGGACAAGGACTCGGGGCAATAAAAAACCTCACTGATATTGCCAGCAATGTTTATGAAATGATTGCACGCAGATTTTTAAGTATATTTTACCCTGCTGCTGTTTATCAAAAGTCTGCAATTACCGTTATGATTAATGGTGAGAGCTTTCAAGCTAATTTCAGGGTTTTGTTGAGTGAAGGTTATATGAAGGTCTCGCGATTCTCATTTGGTGATAAAAAGGTCGAGAGCGAAGAAAATCCTGAAAATACAGAAAATAAAGAAACTAATTTTGATCCATCTTTTTTATCTGCTTTACAAAAGTTAAAGAAAGGCGATTTCATAGAAATTGCGGATTTGTTTGTGAAAGAGGGAGAAACATCTCCACCAAAACGTTATTCATCGGGATCAATCATACTTGCAATGGAAAATGCAGGGCAGTTGATTGAGGATGAGGAGCTTAGAGCACAAATGAAAGGGAGCGGAATTGGAACCTCCGCGACAAGAGCTGAAATATTAAAGAAACTTGTCGGGAATAAATATTTATCCCTCAATAAAAAAACGCAGATCATTACACCCGCACTTATGGGGGAGATGATTTATGATGTCGTGGAAGCTTCCATCAAACAACTTCTAAATCCAGAGTTGACTGCAAGTTGGGAAAAGGGTCTGACGGGCGTAGCTGAAGGAAAAATAAGTGCAGAAGAGTATATGACGAAATTAAATGCATATGTAGCGAGAAGAACAGATGCCGTTAAGGAACTGAATAATCAGACCACATTACGTCAAATGTTTCAAAAGTCTGCCATATATTATAAAAAATCATAGAGGAGATCACATATGTCTGAAAAATTAATGGTTAAGAACCTATTCAATCTAGAGGAAACAATCGCATCGAAATTATTTGATGATATTGATTATCCTTGGGAGGTGTTACCCCGCATCAGTAAGTTTATATTAGAATTAGGTGCAACACTGAGCAGTGAGGATTATGATAAAATCGATGAAAATATTTGGATTGCCAAAAGCGCTAAGGTAGCTAAAACAGCATCTATTGATGGCCCAACCATAATTGGGAAGAATGCTGAAATACGTCATTGCGCATTTATACGTGGGAATGCAATTGTTGGCGAAGGTGCTGTGGTTGGGAACTCAACAGAACTGAAAAATGTAGTATTATTTAATAAAGTGCAGGTGCCGCATTATAATTATGTTGGAGATTCCATCCTTGGATATAAAGCACATATGGGAGCTGGTTCCATCACTTCTAATGTGAAAGCTGATAAAACACTAGTGGTAGTTAAAGGGGATGATGCGTTTATAGAAACAGGACTCAAGAAGTTTGGTGCTATGTTGGGGGATGAGGCTGAAGTTGGCTGTAACGCAGTATTGAATCCAGGGACAGTAATTGGTAGACATTCTAATATATACCCAACTTCTATGGTGCGTGGTTATATAGCTGAAAACAGCATTTATAAAAAACAGGGAGAAATCGCAGAAAAGATTTAAGAAAAAAATATGAAAAACGACTGGATTTTTCAGTGGCTTTATGAGAGAATGATAGATGCAATTTTAATTGTATTTCATTGTAGTAAAAAATATAGTTTTTGAAAGGAGTTTTCGCATGATTTATTCACATGAAGTAGAAATGATGTGTCCGGTAGCGCAAGGAGTCAACCACGGTTGTGCACCTATTCCGGAAGAAGGAAAATGGGTAAAGTCAAAAGAAGTAAAAGACATTTCAGGTCTGACACACGGTATAGGCTGGTGCGCACCTCAACAGGGAGCTTGTAAATTAACACTTAATGTTAAAGAGGGTATCATCCAAGAAGCCTTAATTGAAACAATCGGTTGCTCTGGAATGACACATTCTGCAGCTATGGCTTCTGAAATATTACCAGGTAGGACATTACTCGAGGCATTGAATACAGATCTTGTATGTGATGCTATCAATACAGCAATGAGAGAGTTATTTTTACAGATAGCATATGGTAGAACACAGTCTGCATTTTCAGAGGGTGGTCTTGCAATCGGTGCTGGTCTCGAAGATTTAGGAAAGGGACTACGTTCACAGATTGGTACGATGTATGGAACGCTTAAAAAAGGTCCTCGTTATCTTGAAATGGCAGAAGGATATGTAACCGGTATTGCACTTGATGCAGAAGATCATATTATTGGTTACAAATTTGTTAGTCTTGGTAAGATGACTGATTTCATGAAAAAAGGTGATGATGCTAATACCGCTTATGAAAAAGCCTGTGGTCAATATGGCCGTGTGGATGATGCGGTTAAGATTATCGACCCAAGAAAAGAATAGAAGGAGGAAATGAATAATGGCTTTATTTGAATCATATGAAAGAAGAATCAAACAGATTGATGCAGTGTTAAACAGCTATGGAATTTCTTCCATTGAAGAAGCTGAAAAGATTACAAAAGATGCAGGTCTGGATGTATATAAAACAGTAGAAGGCATTCAACCAATCTGCTTTGAAAATGCCAAATGGGCTTATGTCGTAGGCGCTGCAATCGCAATCAAAAAGGGATGTAAAAAAGCTTCTGATGCTTCAGCAGCAATTGGAGAAGGACTACAGTCTTTTTGTATTCCAGGATCTGTTGCAGACCAGAGAAAAGTAGGACTCGGACATGGAAACCTCGGCAAAATGTTACTGGAAGAAGATACAGAGTGTTTTGCATTTCTTGCAGGACATGAATCATTTGCAGCTGCAGAAGGTGCAATCGGTATTGCAGAGAAAGCAAACAAAGTTCGTCAAAAACCTTTACGTGTCATTCTGAATGGTCTTGGTAAGGATGCTGCACAGATTATTTCCAGAATCAATGGATTTACATTTGTTGAAACAAAGATGGATTATTATACAGGAGAAGTAACAGAAGTATTCAGAAAGTCTTATTCCGAAGGACTTCGTGCAAAAGTAAACTGCTATGGAGCAGACGATGTAACAGAAGGTGTTGCTATCATGTGGAAGGAAAGTGTTGATGTTTCCATCACTGGTAACTCGACAAATCCTACGAGATTTCAGCATCCGGTAGCAGGAACTTATAAGAAGGAATGCATGGAAAAAGGAAAGAAGTATTTTTCTGTTGCATCAGGCGGTGGCACAGGCCGTACACTTCATCCTGATAATATGGCGGCAGGCCCAGCATCTTATGGTATGACAGATACGATGGGTCGTATGCATTCAGATGCACAGTTCGCAGGATCATCATCGGTACCAGCACATGTTGAAATGATGGGACTTATTGGCGCAGGAAACAATCCAATGGTAGGTATGACAGTGGCAGTAGCCGTTTCGATTGAAGAAGCAGCAAAGGCTGGGAAGTTCTAAGATTTACAATAATAAAAAAATTAAGCGGCATTGCAAATGGTAAAACACAAGCAATGCCGTTTTTAATTTCTCGTTTTTATGATTATCAATTATTTTCCGGTTTTAAAGTGATTGCATATAAAAAATGACAGTTGCTTAAGCTGAAATTTTTATTATTAGAAAGAAACAATATGAAAAGTGAATATGGAGAATATTTCTATATTTGTAATAATATGTATTGACCAAAAGAATAGGTAGAAGTATAATGAGTCAGAAAACTTTTTTAATAGTATTTGCGTAATATCAAAAAGATAAAAATAAAAAACGAAAGAGAACACTAAAAAAATGAATGAAAAAGTGGAAAAACCAGGGAGTATTATTGCAATGATTGTATTACAGATTATTCCATTAGCACTCATGGGAATTGCTGTAGCTTATTTTGCTATGGCAATGGCATTAGCTGACAGCTCAGAATTCATGCAGGGAGTAGTTTCTGTAGTTGATTTGTCTGATATCAGTCCAGAAAAATTAGGAGAAATAGCGGGTAGAATTATGATTCCAGTTAGTTGTTCAATTCTTGTCCTTTGTAGTATTTTTATCAAGAATAAGGTTATGTTTTTGATAAGCACAATTATACTGATATTGGAATTTAATATATTTTCAATTGCTATAATGATTATTTTTTGGGCAAGCAAAACGGCACGTGCATATTTTAAGAAATTGTTTAAAAATATAGAATCACATGGAGAGTGAAAAAATCTTGCAAAATGCTTTGAAAATAGCCGTTTTGCAAGATTTATTATGTTAAAACAGGACCATAAAAATTAAATAAATAATTATATGCAAGTACCACCTACATAACATACAACGCGAAATGCAACATGAATAATATGCAACACAAAATGTATATCGTTGGTGGATTTGTATTGTAAAGGAAAAATGAATGTGATAAACTGAAAATGCTAAATTTGAAGAAATGAGGGCGGAAAAATGTTGTCAAAGGGACTTAAATATCTATATTTTTCCGTATTGTTTTTTTGTGTTGGTTTTCTTGTTTATAAAGCGCAGGATGACAATTCGTATACATTTACAGGAAATGCATTTACCTATGATGAAGCCACCACAACTCTTAATGGACCATATGTATCTTTGTGGAGCGGTGATTATACAATCAGATTAGAGTATGAAACTGAATCGAATCCGTCACTGATGATAAGTAAAGACAGGGGTGTATGTGAGGAGGTGTCCTTAAATGCCGATGAGAAAGTATTTGAGAAAAATTTTTCTACCGGACGGACAGACTTATTCAGGTTATCTATTCCCAATGTAAATGTTGGTGAAATAGTAGTTGAGCGTTTCACAATATCTTCTGATCAGCCATTATATATGGATACCTATTTCTTTGCACTGTTATTATTGATGAGTGGAATTGGTTTATTTGTGTTCTTGAACAGTAAACGGTGGTCAATATTTAGCCGGGAGCAGAAAGTAATCAGTTTAATTTTAGTTGGAATTACTATATTTGCATGTTATCCCTTATTTACGAAAGAATTTGTAGAAGGTTGGGATACTTGGGGGCATTTGTTGAGACTAGAAAGTGTGAAAGATGCATTTTATCAGAGACAAATTCCGGTATCAATATTTCCGAACAACTGTAATGGATTTGGTCAACTGGGTGCAATGTATCCGCTTTTGCCGTTGTATCCATTTGGTGTTTTGAGGGGATTACATGTTTCATTAATAGTTTGCTATAAGTTTATCTATTTGACAGCAACGATAGCAACAGTTGCAGCGATGTACTATTCGATGAGGACCATTATCAAATCAGATTATGCTGCACTTGTTGCAACGGCACTTTATTGTATTGCACCATACCGGATGGAGGACATTTATTGTCGTCATGCCCTTGGAGAAACTTTGGCAATGATATTTATTCCTTTGATTATTGCCGGTATATATCATATTTTTGTTGGTAATGAAAAAAAATATTGGTTTCTTCTGGTACTTGGATATTCGGGAGTTATGCAATCTCACATCATTAGCTTTGTTTTAGTTATTCTGATGTCTATCACGATAGGGCTCTTTTTTATCGGGAGATTATCTGAAAAAAATCGTCTTTATTGTTTGCTAAAAGCGATTGGGCTTAGCATATTACTGAATATCTGGTATATCATTCCATTTATTTCTCATTTAATATACGGAACAAATAGTGCTGCTATCTTTAGTGAAAATTTTGCCAAAAAAGCGACAACGCTTTCCCAATTGACGTCGGTTGTTAGATTTGGAGCAGATGGTGAACTTGGAATTGTCGGGGCGATTGGAATAATATGTATAGTGTGTGCTGCAATCAGTCTGTTTCTATTAAGGAGAGGTAAGGAACAGACAGTTTCAGATAAATTTGTGAAAACTCTATTTCTTCTTGCGGGTTTTTTCATCTTTATGATTACAGCTTACTTTCCGTGGAGTTTTCTTATGTATTTTGTGCCAATAGCAAAACTATGTGGGATGATTCAATTTCCTTTTAGGATATTGGTTATTGCAGTTCCGCTATTGTATATGACTCTGGGATATGCCATCGCGAAAACAGAAGTTTTTATGAAATACAGGTATTATATATTTTTGGTATTCATGCTGATTACCTTTTTGGGTGTTAATGAATATATGTTCCATACATGGAAAGGTGTCAGCGAGAAATGTGAGGTGACAGGCGGGATAACAACGATAGCTATTCCTGAAAATTATCCTAAAGGTACGGATGAAGGCTCTTGTCAGAATGAATCCTGGTACCCCTATAGTTATGAGATGAATATCCAGCAATATGAAAAACAGGGAACAAAAATACGATTATTTTATTCTACAACAAAGGAGGAAGACTATATTGATGTTCCGCTATACTATTTTATTGGGTATACGGCTAAAGTGACAGGAGGAGAGATTCCGGCAGGAACTAGACTTCGTGTGGAACAGGGAGCAGAATATAGGGTACGTGTTTATTTACCCAAAAGTGAATCGGGAACAGAAATAGTAATTAATTATACTGGATTATGGTTCTTCTATTTAGGATATGCAATCTCTGCATTGACAGTGCTTGGCGTTTTTTTGAGCTTACTGCAAAAGAAGAAAGAAGGGGATACTAAGTAATGTATCAGTATTTTGTATATGTAGCAACTATTTTGACAACAATTGCTGTCGTCATAGGCGTATTTTCAGTATATAAGAAGAAAGACTCTTATAAAAAGGGAATTACATATTCACTGAATAGTTTTGTGGAAGGTTGTGAAAACTGGGCAGAAAAATATTGGTTTGTTCTTCTTGCCATTATTTTTATGGTCTTTTTAGTCTCAAGACTTTTACGACTGGGTCAGATTCCGGGAGGATTTCAAGCGGATGAGATGGGGTCAGCCTATGATGCACAGAATTTGTTGAAATATCATGTTGATAGATATTTGACACGTTTCCCTGTTTATTTACGAAACTATGGGGACGGTCAGAATGCATTATATGCGTATCTTTCTGCCTGCATGTTTAGTATTACAGGTTTTTCTGTTAAAGCATTTCGTCTTGTTGCTGTGATTTTTGCGATTCCGTGTTTTTTTTGTTCTTGGTTGATTGCAAAAGACCTATTTCATAATAAGGCAAAGGCATTATTAGCACCAATTCTGGTTACAGTTTTACCAGTGTACATGATGTCGGAACGTTGGGGTGCAGAATGCTATTTGTTCTTAAGCTTTATGACTATTTCCTTTTGGTTTTTCTGTAAAGCGATTACATCAAATCAGTCTAGATTTTACTTTTTAGCAGGGTTATTCTTTGGAATCACATTGTATTCTTATGCGATTTCCTATTTTGTAATTCCGTTATTTTTATTCTTTTCCATTTTCTACTTAATGAGAGTGAAAAAGTTTTCTCTGAAAAAATTGTTGTTCATGGGAATTCCACTAGCTGTTTTGGCAACGCCGTTGATTTTGTTTCAACTGGTTAATCTGGAAGTGTTACCAGAATTTTCGCTGCTGTTTAACGAGTATAAAAGGCTCCCAGGTTATAGGGGCGGTGATATCAGTTTAAGCTATATTGCACAGAATTGGTCTGTGATTAGGACACTACTGTTTGGTGGGGATACGCTTCGGTATAATGCGCTCCCTGAATATGGAACACTCTATCTGTTTTCGCTTCCTTTACTGCTATACGGATTTATTATTTGTATAAAAAGAGCAATATGTTCATTTAGGAAAAGGGAATATGATACGCATGTACTGATTTTAATACTACTATTGGTAGCTTATTTTGTAGCATTAATCATTTTAAACCCAAATATAAACAAGGTAAATGAAATATATCTTCCGTTTATGTTGTTGATTGCAATTGCAATAGAGAGTTTTTTGAATGACAGAAAGACAATAACCATTATGATTTTGCTTTGTTATGCAATAGCATTTCTTTCTTTTTCAAACTTCTACTTTAGGCATTATAATGATGCTCAATATGAGTATTTGAATTTTGAGGATGCTGAGTTTGGAGATGCCATTGCTTATCTAAATGATAATTATGAAGTAGATGGCCGCATGGTGTATTGTGCCACACAATTTAAATTATGGGGAGAGATGATGCTCTTAACATATGCAGGGGTTTCTCCCTATGATTGGAAACCAGATGAACAACAACAGGGAAATTATTATATGGGGATTCCTGAGAATTTGACACTGGAGGAAGATTGCGTTTATATCATAGATAATCATTGGAGACATGTTTCAGAATATCTTGGTGCCAATGGATATTTTCTTGATGACACATTTCCAAATTATGCGATTTTATATCGC
>CAZAAC010000039.1:0-22876 GCA_964483155.1 uncultured Lachnospiraceae bacterium
ATAGTACAATCCCTCTCTTTTTTCAATAAAAAAAAGGGATTTGCACGGTTAGATACAATCCCTTTTTTCTATCCTATTCTCTCATACTTTTGGAAGTTCGGCAAATGCTGCCTCTAGGTCAGCATCGGACGGTATATAATCTGTCATTTCTCCATTATGGAATTTCTCATATGCTACCATGTCAAAATAACCAGTACCTGTCAAACCAAAAAGTATTGTTTTTTCTTCTCCTGTTTCCTTGCACTTCATTGCTTCATCAATCGCAACCTTAATTGCATGACTACTCTCTGGTGCAGGAAGGATTCCCTCTATTCTGGCAAACTGCTCTCCTGCCTCAAAAACAGCTGTCTGCTCTACGCTACGTGCTTCCATCAATCCCTCATCATACAGCTGTGACAGAACTGAGCTCATACCATGATAGCGAAGTCCACCCGCATGATTTGCTGAAGGGATAAATCCGCTGCCTAAAGTATACATTTTAGCAAGTGGACATACTCTACCCGTATCACAGAAATCATATGCATACTTTCCTCTTGTAAGACTTGGGCATGATGCAGGTTCTACAGCTATGAATTGATAATCTGCTTCTCCGCGTAGCTTTTCTCCCATAAAAGGAGCAATCAATCCTCCTAGGTTTGAACCACCACCTGCGCAACCAATAATAACGTCTGGTTTAATCCCATATTTGTCCATCGCAATCTTTGATTCCAGTCCAATAACCGACTGGTGCAGAAGTACCTGGGATAATACACTTCCAAGCACATATCTGTAGCCTTCTGTAGAAACTGCTGCCTCTACCGCTTCCGATATTGCACAGCCCAGACTTCCTAAGGTTCCTGGATGCTCAGCCAAAATCCTTCTGCCCACCTCTGTTGCCATAGATGGCGAAGGCGTTACCTTTGCACCATATGTGCGCATAACCTCACGCCTAAAAGGTTTTTGTTCATAAGACACTTTAACCATATATACAATACAGTCCAGATCAAGATATGCACATGCCATTGATAATGCCGTTCCCCACTGGCCTGCTCCAGTTTCTGTTGTCACACCTTTCAGTCCCTGTGCTTTTGCATAATATGCCTGTGCAATTGCAGAATTCAGCTTATGGCTTCCGCTCGTGTTATTTCCTTCAAATTTGTAATAAATCTTTGCAGGTGTCTGCAGTTTTTCCTCTAAACAGTATGCTCGAACAAGTGGTGCTGGACGATACATTTTATAAAAATTCCTGATTTCCTGTGGAATATCAATAAAAGCATCTGTATCATTCAGTTCCTGTTTTACAAGTTCATCACAAAACACACCTCTTAACTCATCAAAAGTCATCGGCTGTAATGTCCCTGGATTCAATAATGGTGCCGGCTTGTTCTTCATGTCCGCACGTAGATTATACCACTGCTTTGGCATCTCGCTTTCTTCAAGATAAATTTTGTACGGGATTTTTTGATCGCTCATTTTGTTCTCCTTCCATCTTCTTCTTGGGAAAAGTGCATAAAAAACGCCCTTGTCCCTAACAACAGTTACTATTGCAGGGACAAGAGCTTTATTTTCTCTTGCGGTGCCACCCGGCTTGACTGCTACGCTTTCATCAGCATTAAACGTCTCAATCCTCTCATGCATACTACATATGCTGACGTTTTTAACGGAGTACCTACTCCGGCTCACCTACTCCTGCTACTTTTTCAAATTAGCGCATTTTTTTGGATTGCCCTCAGAAGCCCATTCATCTTTTTTTTCTGCCGCAATTCCACCATCAGCGACTCTCTGCAAAGAAAATGATAAAGATTACTTACACTTCTTCAACGGTTTTATTCTCTATGTTGCATGATTTTAACACAATTACTCTTCTTTTGTCAAGCGTTTAGGACTATTCTCCTGCTATCGCTTTAATCAGGCGAAACACCTGCTCCGCTGTCCTCGTAACATTACATAATGCTGTCTCACGATTCATTGCTTCTTCTACTGTCATAGGACATCTCAGTATTGAAAAATAAGCATCCATGCCCGCTTCATTACATGCTGCAGCACCTTCGGTCGCCGAACCACAAAAAGCAATCACTTTCTTATGATATTGCTTTGCCAGCTTTGCCACGCCGATTGGTGCTTTTCCCATTGCTGTCTGCTCGTCTATTTTTCCTTCTCCAGTAATAACATAGTCTACTTCTTCCATATCTTTTTCTAAGTCAAGCACATCAAGTATAATAGAAATTCCTGGTTCCAATCTGCCTCGCAGGAAGGTCACAAATGCATACCCCAGTCCACCTGCTGCACCGCTTCCTTCTTCATTCATATGATCGACTCCCAAGTTTTCTTTTATCACTTTCGCATAATTTGCAAGGCCTTCATCCAACTGCTTTACAATCTGAAGGGACGCTCCTTTTTGTGGTCCATATACATATGCAGCTCCCATTGGGCCACACAACGTATTTTTTACATCACATGCTATTCTAAAGGTACATTCCTTCAATTCTTGCTTTAATCCTGATACATCTACCTTCGCCACACGAAGCATATCCAAACCATATGGGCCAAGCTTTTGACCCTCTTCATTATAAAAGGAAACTCCCATTGCTTCCAGCATTCCTATCCCACCATCATTGGTTGCACTGCCACCAATCCCGATAATAAAATCTCTACAACCTCGCTGCATTGCATCTAGTATCATCTCACCGACACCAAAGGTCGTTGTATTTTTAGGATTACGCTTCTCTTCTGGTACCATAGTAATGCCTGCTGCCGCTGCCATTTCCATAACTGCCATTTTTTTATTTTCAATGA
The DNA here is from genome assembly GCA_964483155.1 of uncultured Lachnospiraceae bacterium. Taxonomy (GTDB): domain Bacteria; phylum Bacillota; class Clostridia; order Lachnospirales; family Lachnospiraceae; genus JAAYYM01. Next base: position 2,776 of record CAZAAC010000039.1, read on the forward strand.
TACCGTAATGCGCTTCAACCTGTTCTCCAAGAGGCCCTGTCACATCTACTGATACAGTCTTTCCTCCCATACCTGAGACAAGTGCATCCACAGTACCTTCCCCGCCATCAGCCAGGGGCTTGATTTTTACATCAGCCTCCGGGTAAATATTTTTGATCCCCTCTTTTATTGCCTTTCCAGCTTCCAGAGAGGTTAGACTTCCTTTAAATGAATCAATCGCTATTAAAATTTTCATATATTCCCTCACTCACATTTCCACATCATTACTATCTCTTTTGAAAGTAACATAAAACACTATGTGGAAGCAATATAATTTTACTGATTCTTCTGTTTTTTTCTATACTTCTGTAATCAATTCGTTCCCGATACAGTATCCGTTACAACAGACTCTTGTGATACCGTATCAACTTCTTTTTCAGCAGAAGTTGCAGCATGATTATCGTATATTAACAAAATTTGTTTTGTATCGGCGCCGCTTACAGACTGACTACTCACAGATTGACTGTCACCTGCTTGCTCGCTTATGTCCTGTGCTGTCGTATCAGATGACACTGCTTCACCTTCAACTGCAGTTGCATTTTCAATAATATTCTCGCTTACTGTAAACCGCTCTTTCAGCAAAAGCAAAAATTCTGGTGTCTCCATTTGCGTACCTGTAACCGCACCATAAAGAATCAATCCACATAATGCCAAAATTGGAAGCATCATAATCGATGCCAAAATAATAAAAAACTTTTCTATTTTCTTCACGCTATTTACTCACCTTTATAAAGTAACCGTTAAAAAGTCTTACATTAATAATTCTAACACTTATTCCATTATATTAAAAGTATAATTCATTGTATCGACCTCTCACTTTTTCTGCTTTTATCATAAACAAAAGAATATTTTCTGAAAACCTACGATTTATAGATTTTATACCAAACATTCATATTTTCTATTGTTCCATCAATATCTGTGTTGTTCCATAATGTCCCACTATATTGATAACCATTTTGTGCAAATGTAATGTTCATGCCTGAAGATTTTGCTCTTGCAATCGTAAATGCAGTTTTAATCCCTAGCTCATCAAATTTTTGTTCCATTTTCCGAAGTAAGTTTAAAGAAATTTTCTTGCCACGATATTCAGGTATCACCGCAAAATCGGTCATCTCTGCATTATTATTGTTTTGATCCATTTCAATAGATGACAGTCCTACTAGCTTTTTACAATCCCAAACGCCAAAATAAATCAGGTTGCTTTGCATTGTATCCTCTATATATTTTTTTTCAAAAATGGGAAAAGGATATGTTTGAAAAACCTGTTTATACAAAGAGACCATATCGGGAATATCCCTTGTAACTGCTTGTCTGCATTCTAATCCCACTAATTCTTCTACATCAGCGTTCTGAACAGCCCTTTTGTTAGCAATATCTATTATTTCCTGTGTATTTCCCTGAACATCAACTTTTCGTCTTTCCTCTAAATAGTGACACCAAAAATTCCCATTTTCCTTTCCCTGATACATCCGCGGAATAAATGCTTCTTTTTTATATCCCGTTTCTTCAAAAATATAATCCCACTTTTCAGGAATTTTAGCAATTATTTTTGTGTACCCATTTCTGATTGCTAACTCCTCCATACTAAAAGCAATATGCGGCAAATCCTGTTCATTCAATTTCATCAGATATATTCGATTACTATTTTTTCCGTGATGAATCAATGAATTTCCTAGTTTTTCTATCCTATCTTTCATTTCTCCCTCTTTTTCAAGCTTAGTGTTTTTATATTAGAATTTATTCAATCTGCGTCCTTCTATTAATTGAGCAGTGTTTCATCGTCTTCCTCTTCACTTGGTGTTAACGTGATGATCTCATTATAATCAGCCAATAGTCGTGCGATTCCAACTGTTTTATCTTCAAATGCTGCATTAAGCTTTAATTGAAGAATACAAGTGTCACATTTCAAATCACAAACTGTGTGCTGATAACAGCTTGGCTCTTGATACGTCGTAATAACTCCTTCATAATTTCTCAAAATCACTTTATTTGTTGACCATGAAATTAGGTAATTTGGCATAACTGGAATCTTGCCTCCACCACCTGGTGCATCTATAACAAATGTCGGAACTGCAAAACCACTTGTATGTCCTCTCAGACTTTCCATAATTTCAATTCCTTTTCCAACCGAAGTTCGAAAATGCTCCAATCCTTCAGACAAATCGCACTGATAAATATAATAAGGACGTACTCTGTTTTGAACAAGTCTTTGCACTAATCTTTTCATGATTCTTGGACAATCATTTATATCTGCTAACAGAACTGATTGATTCCCAAGCGGAATCCCTGCAAATGCAAGTTTTTTTAACGCAAGGCGAGAGGATTCTGTGACTTCCTTCGGGTGATTGAAGTGCGTATTGATCCATATTGTACCATGCCTTTTCAGCATATCAACCAGCTTGTCCGTTATACGAAACGGTAATACAACAGGTGTTCTTGTCCCAATTCTTACTACCTCAACATGTTCGATTTTATCCAATTCACTTAACACCCAATCTAATAATTCATCGGATAATAGAAAAGGATCCCCTCCCGAAAGTAAGACATCACGAACCACTGGCGTATCTCTAATATAGTCAATACCCTTTTGCAATTGTTCTTTTGAAGGAATACTATCTAAATCACCGACTTTTCTTTTTCTTGTACAATGACGACAGTACATGGCACACACATTACTGATATGAAACAAAACACGGTCTGGATATCTATGCGTAATTCCTTCCACAGGGCTATCCCTGTCCTCAGCCAACGGGTCTTTCATATCACAGTCTGTTATATCAAGCTCCCTTATATCTGGAAATGCCTGCTTAAATATAGGATCATTTTTATAATCTTCTGGCTCAATAAGAGACAAATAGTAAGGCGTAATTGCCATTGGAAAGTGCTCTATCGTTTTTTGTATCTGCTTCTTTTCTTCTTCTGAAAACATAATTCCTAATATTTTTTCAACCGTTTCAATATTCTTAATGGTATGGCTCACCTGCCATCTCCAGTCATTCCAAAGCTTAAGTGCTCCCTCTGTAAAATCATCATCATGCATTTTGTATTTCGTTAATTCAATCATCGAATTCATAAATCATTCTCCTTCTCCTAATTCATTTTTTAATACCAATTTGTTTGCAATTAATATAATAAAAAGCACCCTGACTCTATATAATAGAGTTAGAGTGCATAAGCTTTCCTGCATAAAACAGTTCCCTTTATACCATAAATATTATAGTATAGATTATGACCTTTTGATTTGATCCTAATCAAGCCCCAGTTCTAAGATAATTTTTCGGCAAAATTTTCAACTCAAGCGGCAAACTAACTACTCCCCACATCAAAACAGCAATACGTGAAACAGCTCACAAGCCGTCTACTCATTTTGTTTACTTCATTTTATCTAATAATTCAATTAACATTCCTTTTTATTTTCAAACATTTATTTTCTCTTATATTGAAACATATTTTGATAAAAAAGTCAATTTCTGGTCTTACTTATTGCACTTTTATTCATTCATTTCCCAACCCGCATCAATGCGTTTCTGTATCTGCTCTAAAGACTTAATGCCACTCAGTGCATCATATTGTTCTACGCAACAGGCTCCTGTTGCTGCCGCAAGCATGACGCTTTCTTTAAAAGATTTTCCATTCAGCATTGATATTAAAAATGCAGCAATACTTGTATCACCTGCTCCTGTTCCCGATAAAACGCGATCCACTTTAAAGCTTTTTTGAAATCCATGTATTCCTGCCCACATTTCTATTTTTATGCGACTACGCAAGCTTTCCAGTAAGTTGCTTTCTGCACTGCAATAATATATTCCAGCCGCCCCACATTTGATCAGCAACACCTTTACACCCAACTCCATACACATTTCTGCCAGTGGTTTGACATCCTGATCTATATCAAGCACTCCTGTCATGTCTTTTCCGTCAGCCTTCGCAACTAAGCTTTCATAATGGGGACGGTCCAGCATGAAACAGAGTTCCTCAATACTTGGTGCAAAAAAATCTACATAAGGAAGCACATTTGCTAATACCTTTCTCCAATCTACTTTTCCAGCTTCTGATAAAGGATCGACTGCTGCCATATCAAGTGAGGTCAAGGTCCCTGCTCTCTTTGCCTTTTGAAATATCTTTACAAGCTCATAACCATCCTTTTCATAAATAGATTTCATAATGGTGGGATAGCCAAAATGTAATACTGCAGTATTCTTCAGCTTTTTCTCATCAATATCCTCTGCTAAAAAGGAACTATTTGCACCTGGATTGTGCAAAAAAATCCGATCCATTCCAGGTAATGCAATTACTATGGAGTAAGAAGTTGATACATTTTCTGATACCATTAATGCTTCGTCCGCACCATTTTCTCTAAAAATACTTTGTACAATCTTTCCAAAATAATCGTTCCCAATCTTTCCAACAAAAGATACCTCTGCGCCGAATTTTTTTATGGCTAGCCCAGTATTTGAGACGCAGCCACCAGCATGAACATCAACATCTTTCATTTCAACCAGTTTTCCTGCCTCTAAAATTTTATCCAAAGAATTTACTTCCTGATTCAAAAAAATTGGTGTGATATCTAAACATATATGTCCTGCTACCATTACTTTATCAGACATATGTCCACCTCCTTTTCCCTTTTCTTTAGGCAATTCCCATGAGCAGATTCATGACATACATTTCAAGGCCCTCAAAATCCCTGTTTTCGACACATGTCTTTTGAAATGCATAGTCAAATTTGTCGACCTTATCCTCAAGTGCTTTAAATATTTTTAGACTATTTTCAAGATGCTTGAAACCATCTTCATCCGTAGTTGTTCGCATTGCTTTTACGTCAAGGCCAATATACTCTCCATGATCCCCATATCCGTTCTCTTTTAATACCTTAACCTGATTAAACGCCTGGCGAAGATTTTCAACACCAAATGATTTATCCTGATCGTATTTTAAACCGTTCTGATCATTCAGATGAACTGTCATCAGTTTGCCCATTGCCAATGCAAAACCGATTTCATGAGATGGATCTAGCCCAGCCAGAATCGCATGTGCACTTTCCAGATTACCGCCTACCCTGGAGGGATCAATTGTAGCGGCTGAAATTGCCATTACATGTCCCATCGTTCCACAGATACTTCTATCGATTGGTTCATTTGGCTTTGGCTCTATACATACACGAATTTTAGAATCATATTCCAGCATTTTGTTAATCGCCTCTATCAGCATTTTTGTTGCCCATACTGGAGATTTTGATTCTGCACACAATGTGCCTTCTCTTGCCAGCCAAAGAACAATCATATCTGTTCCCAGCTCATTTGCGATATCAATGGAACGATACGCCCTCCACATTGCATAATCACGATCCTCTTTGGAAGTACTCATAAAACCCCCATCAATCGTATGCCCGTCCATCCAAAGACGTGGTGCAACAAATTCTGCAGCCAGATGATATTGATCCAGTGTCCTTTTTAGGGCTCGCGCTTTTTCCTTGATTTCATCTTCTGTGTAATCATTAATATTGGGAACAGCGTCATCATCATGAAACTGAATTGCCGAAAACCCCATCTTAGCGAATCTTTCAAGTTTTTCCTCGATGGGAATATCCTTTCTTGTTGCTGGTCCATATGCATCTGCTCCTGTATGTACATTCCACGGTCCCACTGTGAATTTGAATTTTGACATAATTGTGCCCTCCTTAAATCCATTTCCTTTTTTTACATTTCTTATTTCTAACAATTTTACACGTACTATCAATTTATTTATATCACATACTATAAAAAATAAAATGACAATCTTGCGAATTTGCATTTGTAATATTGCGATAAAATGTTTATAATGATTTTAAGACTGCAAGCAAAAAGGAGACACCGTTATTATGGAAACAAAAAAAGAATATGAAATCATCCAGCATTCTACAATGAGCTGTCTTGAACTTTTTCTTGTAGAAATGACTTCTCGAAATCCGCATGGGCATGATGATCTTGAAATAGGACTTATCTTAGATGGTAATCTTGAATTAATACTAGAAAACGAAAGAATTCCTTTGAAAAAAAATGATATTTATATCATTAATCGCTATCAGTTACATTCTTTTACCAATAATGGTCAAAAAAATTTAATTTTAGCTTTTCAGATTGGAACAGATTTATATAGAACGCTTAGCTATGATTTAACTAGAATGACTTTTAAAAAAACTACTCTTTGTAGCGGTGAAATTCATGACACTTTATACAAAAAACTTCTTTCCTGTGCCACACACTATTTATGTGAAGCTGCCCACTACGAATTAACCTGTGCCAGCCTTCTTCTTGATATTCTCGCCTACATTGTTTCTCATGTTCCTTATGATGTACAGAATGAAAAAGAACATGATATCATCCGCCATAATACTCTGCGGATTAACCGGATTACAAATTATATCTCAAAACATTACACGGAGTCTGTCTCACTGGAAGCGATTGCCCAATTGGAAAACATTACTACCTGCCATGCTTCCCATTTTATGAAAAAAAACTTTGGTGTTTCTTTTCAGGAGTATATGAATAATATCCGTTTTGAACATGCTTTCAGACTAATCAATAACTCCCCTCTGAGTATTCTAGATGTTTGTATGGAAACTGGTTTTTCTAGTAGTCGCTATTTAAATCAAATGTTTTTAAAAAGAGTCGGCTGCACTGTAAAAGAATACCGCCGTCAGGGTATGTCCTCCCCTTTGCTTAACATTGCACTTCCCACTGATAATATTCAGCATCGGTTATCAAATGAGGAAGCAAAGCAATTACTCATAGATTGCGTAATCTCTTTCCATTAGTGCTTCATACATTTCAGACTTCAGAACTTCTTTCTCCATGGTATCCATTAATAATTTTCTTATCTTACTCTTGCTACGGCTACTATATCCCCTGATTTTATGCTGTTTCATAATAGCGATCAACTCACTTCTCCATAAAAAATGTAGTTGATTCCCTAGCCTGACCTTCGGACTAAGTATGGCCTCCCGCACGCACGATATCACCACTTGTCCCTCTTTTTCTTCCACGCAGTAAATCCCCCAGAAGGACGGTACTATTTCCATCACTTTTGTAGCATACTTTTTTCCCGTCACAATATAATTATAATCACAAAATCTGCTGTATTCTTTCACCTGATGCTCTAATCTCTCCAGAGAGTCTCTGTCACTTTTGATTTCAAACCCTACAATACCACGCTTGGGTGCTATCATAACTGCATCCGCCCTGCATTTATGGCACAGCACGAATTCTTCCATGATACGCATTTTTTCACCAGTCATTTCAAATTGCTCAAAAAGAATCGGTCTGATTTCTTTATCCAAAAGCTTCGGATGTCTTCTTTTAACTGGCTCCAGCTCTTCCTGCGTGAACTCATCTGCCTCGCATGTAATCCAGTATACCTCGACAGTTTTTCCATCCGTGTGTACAAATGTTTTTTCTAACTTCCCGCCACATTTGATGATTATCCTTCGCGATGCAGGATTATCACTGTAGCAGGCAATCATTACACGTTCCCTTCCAATCAAAACACAATAGGCTAATGCTTGCTCCAAAATCTGTGTACCATATCCTTTTCGGCGCTCCGAAGGTCGCACACCATACCCGATGTGCCCACCATACTCACGCAGAAAATCGTTTAAGGTATGTCTGATATCTACCATTCCAATCACTCTACGATCACTTCTTCTGACTGCAAAAAAGGTGGAGCTGATTACCCAGTCAGGATTAACTGTTTCTTCGCTTGCATTGCACTGCACCTGCTCCAGCCATTCCTCATAGGAAGGTGCCTGACCTAATGATGAACTTCCATGCACATGCATTTCTCCATTTGCAAAATGCTCTTCCCGATAATCAATTGTCTCGCGCGCAGAAATTTCGCTTGGTGTCACTAATACTATTTCGTCTTTCATGCCTGTTCCTTTTTATTATTGCCATTCTATGCATGAAGCAATAAAATACCTTCCTGCTTAATATATAGCTCCTTTATTTCTTCTATTTTCTCCCTTTCATTTATCAATTCCTTACTGACTTTCCAATACAGCTTTCCTTCCTTGACAGTTGCTCCCTTTTTTACAAATACTACATTCCATTCAAAAGGTGCTTCTGAAATCTCAAGGATTTCTATTTCCAGCTTATTTACATTTGCCTCTTCTATGATTTTTCTCTTATGTATAAAATCATGTGCCCTGATTCCTATATATGCAGTTTCAGAAGCTAGGGGTTCCCTGTTTTCATTCAGATGCAGTGTCATATTCCATGCTGGTGCCTTAACCTCATAAGCAGATAGGCGCTCAGCTTTCGTAATATTTTTACATCCCGTAAGTCTGGCCGTCATCTCACTTTCAGGATCTTTAAACAGCACTTTGGTTTCACCGTGTGCAATCCCTCTTCCGCCGTCTATAACATAAAGTGTGTCGCTTAGTTTATAAACCTCATCCCTATCATGTGTTACCATAACAGACGTTCCACCAAATTCCTTTAGTATCTGCTGCAATTCCATCTGCAATTCCTCTCTCAGATAGTAGTCAAGCGCAGAAAAAGGTTCATCGAGTAAAATAGCATCCGGTCTTCCAATCAACATTCTTGCCAATGCCACTCTCTGTTGCTCACCTCCAGAAAGGTATGCTGGATATTTCTTTTCCAGTCCCATCAGACTGCATTTATTTATGATGGCCTCAATAGCCTGTTGATCTATCTTTTTAGCTCCAAACCCCGCCGCAATATTTTCCTGCACTGTCATATTCGGAAATAAGGCATAGTTCTGGAATAAATAACCTACTCGCCTGTCCTGTGGTTTCAGATTAATTCCTGCATCGGAATCATATAAAACCTTCCCATCAAGACTTATATATCCTTCATCTGGATTTTCAATGCCTGCAATACACTTTAAGGCCATACTTTTACCAGAGCCTGACGCACCTAATATACCCATGCACCCACGCTTAGCTTCAAAAGAAATATCCATTTTATATTGATCAAGTTTTTTCCTGATTTGGACCTTTAACGACATTGAAAGCCTCTCATTTGATTAAAATTTATTATTTCAGTATACCACAAAAGCATAAAAAACCGATACTATTTCGTATCGGTTTTTTCACTTTCTTGTCTGCTCTGCCCTGTCAGCTTTAGTGCAGCAATCTTATTTTTGATTTCTTTAATCTCCCGCAATGCTTCCTGCATGTAAATAACATTTTTACTCATTTACATTACCTCTTCCAAAATTCCCTCATCAGATAACGCATTCGTATCTACTAATATTATAGCATTTTTCCCTAAAAAGTAAAGAAAAATGTAATAATTTTCTAAATTTGTGGTTTGCTTTTTCTCTTCCACAACATATTGTACTTGTTACCAAATATTAGAAAGATACCACTTATTAAAAACGAAATGAGAGAAATAATAGTAGTAATCTGCAGAATTTTTGGAACATTGTAATATATCACTACACCAGCACTTGTAGCCGCCGGCAAATATACACGCACCCTATTCTCATCTCCTTTTATCACGCGAAGGGCGGTTCCATAAGCCATCGTTGCTTCATATCCTTCATAATAAAATAATGGCGGTTCAAAAAAGGCTTCTTTTTCATTGCTTGTATAAGCAAACCATACTCTGGTTCCTTGTTTGAGATAGGCATCCAACATAACCTTTTGATCATCCGATACCCTTGGCCATGCATTTACATAATACTCTGGTTCTGTATTGGCTGGCAGATAATCATCCTGATTTTTAGAATTTATATTTCCGGTAATCGGACTTGAAAATTGTGTTACCGCCATACTCATTTGATAAAATGAAAATACCAGATTTATACAACAAAGCGAGGCATATATAGCAAGCATAATTTTCTGACAATCAAAACAATGATAACTTACCATACTGATACCAATGACTATAGCGAGCATAGGGCCCAGCAGACTATAAAACCTAACCGCATACTGTATAAAATCGGTTCCTTTCCGTATCATATCATTTTTCAATAATACTTTCCACGGGAATAAATCTGTTGTCGAAATAAATAAGATAAATGCAATGAGTGCAATCACACCTATAAATAGAAACATACGGTCTCTTTCCCTGCTTTTCATAATAAAAGCTATGATGACTAAAACGAAGCATATACAAACTGTCATGGCATTAGGATTTGTCAAAATCTCCGAAACTGGAATTGTCGTATCGAGAAAATCATTAATAATCAACTCCTGCAGATTCAATTTCATACAAAAACCAAACAAAAATGCAGAAACAATACCTAAAGATAATATCATTACAAGTCCTGCTACTTTCAACAATGAAAATAATCGTTGCCATACCAGCAATCTTTTCACAAAAACAAGACAAATCGCAAAAACTAATATCATTACAAATATAGTCGTTAACACATGTGAAGCAATCATCGCCACAATACCGATACTGAGTAGATACCACTTCTTGCCTTCTTTATATATAATATCATACAAGCCCGCCAAAATAAGGGGAACAAATATCATTGCAATTCCCATACCCAAAGCCTGTCCAGCATGATTCATAACACCCAATCGGAAATAGTCAAAGCAGTAAATAATAGCTGCTATCGTTGCTGCTTTCTTTGAATCTGCTATATATTTTACAGAGAAGTACATAATCAACACTGCTAATAGATTTGTTAGTAGCATAAAAGTTTTATACACACCAACAAGTGAAATATTTAACAGGCGAAGAAAAGCCAGAAAATAAAGAGATGCACTAGGATAAAGTGTACTTATTTGCCCGTATTCGTTATTAAAATTTGGATAAATGACAACAGGAAACTGCTTTTCTAAAATTCCTTCTTTGATACCTTCAACACGAAGTAAATGTACACGCATATCACAAGTAAGACGTAAGCCAGGTTCGAAGTATGGCAAGCTTACGATTATAATAGAAATACCTAATAGAGCCCCTATGATAATCTGCTCTTTTCTAATACTTATTTTCTTTCGATTCCTATAAAGAAATACCAACGCGAGGTTCAACAGCCAAAGCAATACCAGATAGTAAGCCGCATCTGTATAGAGCATTTTATCGCTGTGCCATGCAACACGACGAATTTCATAATCTCCGCCATTATTATAATCAAATTTCACTCTGCAACTTGTTGTTGCAGCCTTTAGTTCCACAGGAATCTCTATTTTATTCTGCCTAGCTGGAAGTTCTGTTTCAAATGTAGTTGCATTACTTGCCTGTACTAATATATTTTTGGGATATGTCGTTTCATATTCTATCTCTAGTGTATAATTTCCTTTATTTAACGTAACAACTGGTGATTCGACAAACCTTCCGTTAAAGTCGGAGGCTTCGTTGATTCTGATTACCTGATCTACAAATACTGCTCCACTTTCCTCATAAATAGAGAATTCACTGAGCTCATATTCATAATGCCTGGCATCTCCCATTTTATAAAATAGAAAAGTAGAAAAGGTCAACACAAAAAAAGCATAAATAAGCCATATTATAATTGCTTTATTTAATATTATCCCGCCTTTTATACTTTTCATTATGCATTCTCCTCTTTAATGTTCTCCCTTTTACTATAATGTAATTCATTAATGTCACAATAATAAACGAAATAATTACTAAAATTAATACATATTGAAATGCAAGCTCCATATCTCCGCCTGCAACAGCTGAATATACGGCAAGCGGTAATGTTCTTGTCTTACCTGCAATATTTCCCGCAATCATAGTAGTGGCACCAAATTCTCCAAGTCCTCTGGCAAATGCGAGAACGCCACCTGACAGTACGCCGGGCCAAGCATTTGGCAGTATTACTTTTCTAAAAACAGCCCATTCTGACATACCTAGCGTACGACCCGCATATAATAAGTTTACATCTACCTGTTCAAAGGCGCCTCTTGCAGAACGATACATCAGTGGAAACGAAATGACCACAGCTGCCAGCACTGTCGCACCCCATGAAAAAGGAACCTTTACTCCAAAAAACTCTACCAGAAAGCTCCCAACAGGTCTTTTTACACCAAAGATATATAACAGAAAAAAACCTGCAACTGTAGGCGGAAGCACAAGTGGCATTGTTATGATTCCGTCCCATATCATCTTAATTCTTTGATTTTTCATGAAAGCTACTGCCCTGGCAGCTGCGACTCCAAGAAAAAACGTAATAACAATTGAGAAACATGCTGTCCTTAAGGATATCATAATCGGTGCCAATTCCATACCGCGAACTCCTTTTTCATTTTATTATCTATTTATTTTCTGTCTTCTTTCTGCCTTTTTCATAATTAACTATTATTCAATTTTTTCTATTTTAACCTCAATAATGCCCCCGCACACCATTCCCTCTTCTTCAGCCTGCTCTGGCAGCATATTAAATTTGATTGTCTCTTCTTCTCTCACATTCTCGCGCATCAGCATAATTGACTTCTGTATCACTTCCGCTTCCATGCAGCCGCCACCTATGGTTCCTGCTGTTCGACCATCTTCAAAAATAATCATTTTGGTTCCTACTTTTCGCGGTGCAGAACCCTTTCGTTCGATAATGGTTGCCATACTCCTTTTGCTGTTGCTTTTATCAAGTGCCGCTTCCAAAATTTCTTTTGTATAAACCACATGATTATTTTTGCTGCGCACCTGTATTAGCTGCGCTGCAATTGATATTGCAATCTCTTCAGGTGTTTCTCCACCAATATCAAAACCGATCGGACTGAAAATCTTCTCTATCACTTCTTCCAGAAAGCCCTCCGCCACCAGTGCCTTCTTCACTTCCTTTGCACGTACTTTACTTCCCATCATACCAATATATGCATTTTCTTTCTTCAAAATACTTCGAAGGCATTCTGTGTCATATCGATGACCACGTGTTACTACTACAAAATAGGTATCTGCACTACCTTCTATCTGCTGCAGAGCTTCGTAAAAGGTATCACAGATTACTTGATCTGCACCTGCACGTCTTGCATGATTCGCAAATAAGGGTCTGTCTTCTAATACACTTACATAAAACCCAAGTATTTTGCCGATTGTAATCATCGGTATCGAAACATGACCACCTCCACATATCACAAGATGATCTACATGCATCTCCATGTTTTCAAAAAAGCTTCTAGAAATACTCATACCTTATCCCTCTCTCTTTGTATCAAAACCGTGCCCTTCTATTTTCCGAATCCGCAATTAGGGAAGGTACAAATCTCACACGACAAACATAGACCACCTTCGCCAAGAGAGTATATATCCTCTGCCGTCAGTTTCTCATTTGCCATAATACGTGGCAATACTAAATCAAATATGGTCCTTTTCGCATACATCACACATCCCGGCAATCCCATGATAGGGATTCCATCTTCGTTATATGCAAGCAAGAACATCGCTCCTGGCAAAACAGGCGCACCATAGATTACAACATTTTTACAGGCGTTCTTAATTGCCAGTGGCGTTTTGTCATCAGGATCCACACTCATACCACCAGTACAAATTACCATATCCACACCCTGTGCTATTTGCTTCTTGATTGCATCTGTAATCTTTTCGTGCTTATCCTCGCAAAGTACCTGTTGCACTATCTCAGTATCAAATTCACTTAGTTTTTCATATACGACAGGTGTAAATGTATCCTCGATCAGTCCTTGATATACCTCCCCACCCGTTGTCACTATCCCGACTTTTTTATGGGTAAAGGGCAGAACCTGTAGCATTGTATGTCCACTGCCTCTATTGCCCAACACTCCATATGCAGCTTCACGCGCCTGTCTCATTTTTTCTTCTGAAATGACGAGAGGAATCACTCGGGTTCCTGCGAGTTTGTCACCTTTATGAACAGTAGTATTTCCATGACGAGTGGCAATCATCATATCGCCAACAGCATTTACGCTATCAAGACATTCTTTATCAACCTTTAAAAGACCATCGCAATCAGCAATAAGCTCTATCTTTCCTTCCTTTGGCTTCGTTGCATGCATGTTCTCCTCACCGATACAAATATCCTGCAGAATCAATGCAGCCTCATCCTCATGTAGCATGCCCTCTTGTTTTTCCCACACATATAGATGTTCTTTCCCGACAGAAAGCAGCACAGGTATATCCTCCCTGCTTACTACATGTCCTTTCCGAAATACAGCATCCTTCGTAACGCCTTTAATAATCTGCGTGATATCATGACATATGACATGCCCAACTGCATCTTCTGTCCTAATCAGCTTCATCTATTTCATCCTCCCTAGAGATTTCCTTTTTTTCTTACGATGTAGCCGCCTTCATCAGCTTTTAACAAAACACCGTTTTGTGCTACCAGCATACCTCTCAAAAAGACCATCTCTGCAGTACCCCTAATCTTAGTGCCCTCATAAGGGTTATAATCCATATGGTATAATTGCTCCTCGGCTGTTATCGTCTGGCTGTAGTCTGGATTCCAAATAACGAGATCTGCATCAGATCCTTCTGCAATGCACCCTTTTTGCGGATACATACCATACAGCTTTGCTGGATTTTCAGAAAGAAATGTGCACATTTGCTCAATTGTTATTTTTTCCTCTAGCACGCCGTAAGTATATAAAAGATGCGGTCTATGCATTACCCCGGGCATCCCATTTGGTATTTTTGTAAAGTCACTTGCACCCACCATCTTTTGTTTCATTGTAAAAGAACAATGGTCAGTTGCTATCGTGTCGATTTCATTATTTTCCAACGCCTTCCACAAGCAATCCTGATCCTCATGCTTACGGAGTGGTGGTGAACAAATAAATTTCACGTTATCAGCAGTATCCAACTCATAACGGCTGTCATCCAAAATTAAGTATTGGGGACAAGTCTCAACATAAACCTTCTGGCCCCTCTCCCGTGCCTGTCTTACCTGCTCATATCCCTCTGCTGAAGAAAGATGTACAATCACAACCGGAACATCCACAAGCCTTGCTATCGTTAATAATCTTTGGATTGCTTCCGCTTCGACTGCTGCTGGTCTCGATAAAGGATGTGCACTAGGTAAAAAATGCCCACTACTCTTTTGCTGTGCAATTAATTGCTCTATTATTTCGCCATTTTCACAATGTACACCAACAATTCCTCCAAAGGTCTTCATACGGGACAACACTTCAAAAATCACACCATCACTCACTTTGATATCATAGGTCATATATAGCTTAAAGGAGGTAACTCCTCTGGCAAACATATCTTCCACTTCTTCAAAGGTTACATCATTCCAGTCAGAAATAGCCATATGAAAGGCATAATCGCAAGAGCATCTTCCATCTGCTTTTCTATGCCAATGCTCCAATGCTTCCTGCAATGTTTCTTTTTTATTTTGTGTCGCAAAATCAATCACACATGTAGTTCCACCTACTACAGCCGCCTTTGTTCCCGTCGCAAAATCATCCGCAGTAACAGTACCTGACACTTCCAGATCAAAGTGTGTATGTGCATCTATAAAGCCAGGAAAGATATATTTTCCGACTGCATCGATTCTTATAGCGTCTGATGCCTGCAGATTTTTTCCGATGTTCACGATTTTACCGTGATCCGTTAGGATATCAGCTATTTTTTTTTCTTTTCCTGAAATAATAGTGCCACCTGCAATCAAATATCTAGTTGTCATAGACTCAACCTCCAATATAAAAGTCTTCTTTATAGACGGCCTCAATTAATGTGATTAGCTGAGAATCCACACCGGGCATGCCATTAAATCCTTCCACTTCAAATATATTGTCGTCTATGCGCATTTTAAATATTCGCTTATTAATATCTGTAAAAACAAAACCCTGATTTTTACTATTTTCAAAATCCGTTATTGTATCAAACAAAGTAAACTTATCGAGATAAGGGGCACTTGCATATGGACAAAAGGTCTCACAATTGCCACACTCATTACATTTTTTATCAATATGAATAATCTGCGACTTTTCTTTTCCTGGTACACGTACTGATATATTTGCTCTGTTTGGGCATACCTCAACGCAATTTTCGCATACTGCAAAGCATGACAGGCAGCGTTCATATTCTGCTTTTGCCCTTTGCTCCGTCGTCGTAGAACAAATATCTGTATCTTTCGAGTCACAGATTATACCTCTTTTAGCGTAGATATCTGCTAGGCTCTTGTCTTCATCAACATCACGTGCCAGTTTCTCTCCTAAAATTGCCTCTACTACTTTTGTTGCATCAGCAATCGCCTCTACTACAGTTGATGGTCCACGTAATCCATCACCTATCACGTATACACCCGGAATACTGCTTTGCAAAGTTTTTGTATCTACTGCCGGTGTGCCTTTCTCCGTCATTAAAAATCTACTCTTTTGATAAAAAGCTTCATCAACCTTTTCTCCAATTGCTGCTATTACAATATCCGCCGGAATTTCTACTACCTCTCCTGTTGCGATTGGTGTTCGTCTTCCAGAAGTATCCGGTTCACCCAATTCCATTTTATGACACAAAAGGATACTCTCGTTGAAAGCTACAGGGGCTAAAAGTTCCATGAACTCAATCCCCTCCTCCATTGCAAACATTAGCTCTTCTTCATCAGCTGGCATGTATCGCTTAGTTCTGCGGTAAATGAGTGATACCTTTTCCACACCATTCACGCGGATTGCTGCTCTCGCAGTATCCATGGCAGTATTGCCCCCACCCACCACAACTACCTGTGCGCCAATGTCCATATCACCTTCCGTATTTTTAAAATCTTCAAGAAAAGTCAGGGCATTGATTGCTACTCCTGATTTGAGAGACAACGATTCTTCTTTGGCTGCTCCTATCGCTACTACTATTTTTTGGAATCCCTTTTCCTGCAATTCATCAACCGATGCAATACGCGTATTGGTTTCTATCTTAACACCAAGTCTTTCAATAAATGCGATATCCTTCATGACGTCTTCTGCACTAATTCGAAATTCTGGAATCACATGTCTGACCGTTCCGCCTGGCACTTCTTTTTTTTCAAATAACGTCACATCGGCACCTGCGCGCGCCAGAAAATAGGCAGCTGATATTCCTGCTGGTCCAGCTCCTATAATGGCCACCTGACCTCTGTCTTTATTTCCACGTACATGCCCCGCGAGCACGGTATCATATCCGCCTCTCGCTGCACGTAGTTTCATTTTACGAATATGTACTGCATCTTCGTAGAAATTTCTAGTACATCTGCTCATACATCTATGCGTACAAATTGTTCCCGTAATATATGGCAAAGGGTTCTTCTCCATGATTACATAAAGCGCCTTCGCATATTCTCCCTTTGACACAAGCTCCATATAAGCGGTAATATCCTGATGTATTGGGCACCCTTCTCTACAAGGCGCCATAAAACAATCAAGTAATGGTACCTTCTCGTCGGTTTTTCTAGTCGGAAGTGGCTTAGGTGATTTTTTATGACGCTTATCACGCCGCGCCGCTTTTGCCATGGCTACTACTGCTTCTGCATCTACCCCGCTATAAGGCAAATAGTTCTCATGTCCTTCAAAAAACAATTCCCCCATTTGTGAAAATCTTTGATAACCACCAGGCTTTAATAATGTGGTTGCCATAGTGATGGGCCAGATTCCCGCCTCATATATTTTTTTAACATTATGGAAATCCGCTCCGCCTGAATAAGAAATACGTAGTTCCCCGTTAAATTCCTGTGATAACTTTGCCGCCAGTGAAATAGATAAGGGATATAAGGAACGTCCAGACATGTACATTTCTCCGCCTGGCAATTCACCCTCTGTAATATCTACCGGAAAAGTATTTGTGATTTTCACACCAAATTGTAACCCCATATCCTCTGCTTGCTTCATCAATCGCTTCAGCATAGGAATTGCATCCACATACTGTAAATCATCCTTAAAATGGAAATCCGAAAAGATCATATAGTCATATCCCATATCATCTAGTGTTTTTCTTGCAAATTCATATCCTAAAAGTGTCGGATTTAATTTTATGAATGTATTTAAATGCTTTTCTTTCAACAAATATGTTGCAATCCGCTCTATCTCCTGCGGTGGACAGCCATGCAGTGTGGATAATGTGATTGAATGACATACCTTTGCGGAAATGGATTCCACATCCTCCCTTGAAATGTCTTCAAATAAATTTAAATGACCCAGTGTATATTCTTTGCATTCTTTAAAAACTGTTGTCTCAGAAGCATCCTTTAATCCTTCCACAAAATCATCAATTTTCTTTAATTGAATTCCTTCTAAATCGTAGCCGACACTCATATTAAAGACGAAACCTTCCATAGAGCCCAGGCCAAATTCCTTTGCGATGAGTTTAATAGCAAACCATGCCTTCACATATTCCTCGAATGCCTGCTGCACAGTTAATTCTGTTGACCATTCTACATTATATCCCTCATCCTCCGCCTTAATACAAGGTTTGCTCACAGGCAAATCCTCACCATCTATCTTTTGCACAGTCTTTAATTCAAAAAATCGTGCACCCGCATAATAGGCTGCAATCAGATTCTGCGCCAGCTGTGTATGCGGTCCTGCCGCTGGTCCAAACGGTGTCTCCATCTTTTCATCAGACAACTGCAGAAAATGATCCTGCCGTGCCACAAAAGGAATCCGCACACCGAAAACACTTCCTTTGTTTTTCTTTTCGGTAATAATCTGATTGATTAATTTTTCAAATGAAATTGGTGTCATTCTGTCACTCATATGAACCCCCTTATATACAATTCCAAAGCTTCTCTGCTTCCTCTCGTACTCTCGCCAATGCCTGTTCCTCATCTATCTCTGTTAATTCTCTGTCCTGCATGAGAATTTTTCCGTTTGCAACTGTTGTAACGATGCTACGCCCTGTCATTCCAAATAAAATATGTCCATTAATATTATTGGCATTCATAGGTGTCAAAGGTATATAGTCCGAAATAATAACATCTGCGGCAGCACCTTCTTTCAAAATACCAAGTGGCTTCTCGAAATATCTGTTTGCTATCTTTGCATTATTTTCAAACAACATCACCGGCACTTCATTCCATGCTGCATTGGCATTGCATAAGTGATGCTTGTGCAGGATGTTTGCGACTTTATAGGACTCTATCATATCGTGCGTATATCCATCAGTACCTAACCCTGTCAATATGTCCTTACTAAATATTTCCATTGTAGGTGGGCATCCACAGGCATTCCCCATATTGGACTCAGGATTATGGACTACCATCGTATTAGTCTCTTTTAACACATCCATTTCATGTTGGTTTACATAAATGCAATGTGCTGCAATTGTTTGTTCTCCCAAGATACCGTTATCCATTAATCTGTCAATAATCCTTTTCCCATACTTTTTCAGAGAGTCATACAAATCCTCTATCCCCTCTGCCACATGAATATGATAGCCTACTCTCTCCGGCTTATTTTCAGCACAA
The DNA here is from genome assembly GCA_964483155.1 of uncultured Lachnospiraceae bacterium. Lineage (GTDB taxonomy): Bacteria > Bacillota > Clostridia > Lachnospirales > Lachnospiraceae > JAAYYM01. Next base: position 22,123 of record CAZAAC010000039.1, read on the forward strand.
AATGCAAGTGTCTGGTCTGATAGTGTAAATGATGCATGTAGTCCCATCATACCGCCTATCATATCCGAAGTATCTGCAAGTGCATGTTTGATAAAAGCTGCATTTTCTGCAACCCCTTCTTTCATTTTAGCTTCTCCATCCCTGTCAGATACTTCATAGCAAAGACAGCTTCTTATCCCGCTATCCTTAGCCGCTTCTTCTATTTTAAATAGACTGTCTCTGATAGAACCATAACTTGCATGATGATCAAATACAGTTGTAACGCCATTCTTGATGCAGTCAATATAAGTTGCCATAGCACTTTGCTTGGTTTGCTCCAATGTCAGATGCCTATCAATTTTCCACCACATGCCATCTAAAATATCGAGAAAGCCATTGGGCTGATATCCTTTTATGGAGATACCCCTAGCCATAGCTGAATAAATATGTTCATGTGCATTGATCAATCCTGGCATAATCACGCCACCCTTTGCATCAATATACTCTGCTTCTGGATATTTCTTCCTCATTTCCGCAAAGTCACCTACTTCTTTGATTGACTCTCCAGAAAGCAGAACACCCCCATTTTCAAAAAATGGATTTTCTATATCCCGTGTGACCATTCGCCCATTTCCAATCAACAGCATCGTTAAATACCTCCCACATTTACAACCTAGTATTTATTATTATAGCATGCGCGTGCGCCTCACGCAATCTTGACAGATAAGGATATTTCTTATATTTAACACTTTTATCCATAATATGTGTGTATTAA
>CAZAAC010000040.1:0-21285 GCA_964483155.1 uncultured Lachnospiraceae bacterium
GGAGTCCTTTTGAATTTTCAGGGTTGGTTTATACTGTTTAGTTATCAAGGTGCATATACCGATTGACGCTGATTCTTACTGCTTATGATGACAATTTTAAAAGAAATCCGTCGACATGCGGCTTGTATATAATATCACTACAGAAGCCTTGTGTCAACGGATTTTTTCATTTTTTTTTAATATTTATTTTACTTGAAAAACAAATACAATATATTGAATTAAAGCTTTGTTTTTATCTATATCCTGTATAAACAATTATATTCCTGTTACAAATTGCAGTAGGAAATTTTTATTAAAAAGCAATGATAGAAATAAACTACTATTAATTGATTTCAGCATCTGATTCCCTAGTGTGTTTCCAAAAAATATGATGGCAATAAAAAATCCTATCCAAATTATAATAAGACTACCCGCCAAAGCTGCAAACATACCAAGCAACTTATTTAATCCCTTTATAATAGGTATCTTTGCGATAATATCGGCAGAAAGAATAACAAAGGTAATTAAAATCCAAAGCATTAGAAATGAACCAATAAACGAAATTGCGTTTATTATAATCTTTGCAATATACCCTGCAACATAATCCTCAAATAACGAAACTGCCATGGCCTGATATATTTCTTGCGTATTGTTTTTCAATAAGCAAGCTTTTATAATTTCCGGTAAATCATAAGATTCTATCGTCTTTACCTGGTTTTCTTCTATTTTATTGTCATATACAGCATTATTATCAGCAAACACTTCCACAACCTTTGTCTTAAGTGCATCATATACCTTTGTATGATTTGTTAAATAATCACTGATGTATGGAGAAATAACCGTAACAATTGCAATAACAAGAATAATTGTGAATAACGATATCGCTATTCTTAAAAACCCTTTTCGATAACCGTGTATCGCACTTAGTGTTAAAAAACCAACAACAATAACAAATAGTACATTTACTTCCATTGATACTGCCCCTTTTCTGTGTTTCTTTTTAGGTTTATTTCAACTGTATTTCTTCCGCTCTGTTCGCGGTAATCAAGATAAATTTAGTGATACTGTCCGTTGGAATCACTGTTAATACGGACTTATCAAAAGAACCCTTGTACTTTTCAACACCCTTCATATTATAAATAGCACAATCTAAACTGCTATGAATTATGACTAATTCATTACTCAAGACAATGTCTGTATAATCAATATCAAATGGTTGTGAGAGGATTTTATTTCCACTTCCATCATAAATATCAATACGATACTTTGACTCATTATTACCAGAAATATATACGAGACCAATATATTTATCACCATGGAAAACACTTTTTATTTCTTCCTCCAATGGTAATTCAAATTCACTGACCGGTTTTTGATTTCCTCTATAAATAACAAACTTGTCATTTCCAACACCAACCGCAGTTGCATTATTTACAAAATCAACATAAGGAAATACTGCATCTGAATAGTTAAAGCCACTAACAAAATTGTCTATTTCATTTTGTCCAACTTCGCCAAAATTATAAAAACCAACTGTCGCAGTTAATTTACCATTATTTATAAATAAATACGATACTGCTAGTTTAATACCATCATTCGACAAAGAAACACTAATTGGATATCCGCTGATTGCCATTGTTGTCTTAATATCAGCAATGGTGTTTCCTTCTCGATCATACACGCGAATCCATGTTGTTTTTCCATCTTCAAGAACAGCTGCTACAACACCACTTTCTGATACACAGAATTTCTGTACAGGTAACATAGCATCTATCTCTCCACATTTTCCAGCAGCATTCATAACATAAATCATGGTTCCCTTATAATCGCCTAAAACAACATACTCTCCAGCCACATCAACCATAGGAGACTGCATTTCGTAAGTTTCGTTCCAAAGCATAGTATTATCCATTGTAAATGCTATTGCACCATCTTGGCTGAATTTTAATATATTACCATTATAATTCATATATGAAGCCGTTGAATTTTCTTCAAATTCAACCCTTTTTAGCACTTCATAATCAATGTATATCATATTTTGATAATTATAATACAAAACCATTGTAATGGTAGCCACAATCGCTATTGCAAAAAAAATACGTGAAAAAACCAACAATCTATGCTGAAAAAGCATTTTGTTAAATTCTTTTTTTTCTTTTGTATTCTTTTTTTGAAAATAATCTTGCGAATGGGACATAATAGTCTCCTTCTGTATTATATCTTATTTTTTTCCTATCGCTTGTTTTGCCAATTGTATAGCACCCATGATTCCTTGATTATCATTAAGACTTGCAGGAACAATATAGTTCTCTATACGTTTCATTTCCTGTGTTTCAATATAACCGTTTACCATTCCAATTGTTTTTTCGCGAACTAATGGAAATAATTGCTCTTGGTGCATCACGCCTCCACCCAGTATTATTCTCTGTGGCGAAAGTATCATAATGTAGTCCGTCAATGCCTGGGCAATATAATAGGCCTCCATTTCCCATACCTCTTTATTATCAGAAAGTTCAACTGCTTTTTTGTTCCAGCGCTTCTCAATTGCCGGTCCTGCTGCCATTCCCTCAAAACACGTTCCATGATATGGGCAACAACCCTCAAATTTGTCTTCGGGATGCCTTTTTAGTAAAATGTGTCCTGCTTCAGGATGTAGCATACCATGAACCAATTTTCCATTTATCCCAATTCCTACGCCTATTCCAGTACCAATCGTAATGTAAATAACATTCTCCATGTTTTTTGCACAACCAAATGTCATCTCTCCTAAGCACGAGGCGTTTACATCTGTATCAAGTCCAATTGAAACATTTAATTCTTTTTGAATACTTCTTAACAGATCATATCCTCTCCAAGCCATTTTGGGCGTAGAAAGAATATGACCATACGTCTCAGATTTTTGATTCACATCTATAGGTCCAAAAGCCCCAATTCCTAAAGATGCAATGTCTTTATCCTTAAAAAATGCAATTATTTTTGGAATTGTCTCTTCTGGTGAGCATGTCGGAATTGATATTTGTTCAAGTATCTTTCCGTCTTCTCGTCCTATTGCACAAACCATTTTTGTTCCACCTGCTTCTAATGCCCCGAATATCATATTACTCCTCCTTTTATATCTCAATTAATAAAATCTCAATTTTCCCTTTAATTATATATTCACCATAGGCAAAAGGAACCACAAAGGATTCTCCCTCCACAATAGGATATCCATTTATACTACCGGTTCCACTTATTATACTAATAATTTGAAAACATTTGTCTTGTTTGAAAATTTTACTTTCTTCTATATCATACTTAATAACTGTGTAATATTGACAAGAAACAAGAACCTTACCATTACTGACACTAATTTTTTTGTCTTCAAATGGCACTTTTATAACATCAATACTTTTATTAATATGCAATTCCCTGAGTTCCCCATCCATCCGACGTCCATAATCATATAATCGATAGGTAATATCACTATTTTGCTGAATTTCCATAATAGATGTATTTTGCTTTATAGCATGTATGGTACCTGGCTCTATCTGAAAAAAATCACCTTTCACAACAGGTATTTCACGTAACAATTCTTCCCACCGGTTTTCTGTAATCATTTTCCTGACTTCACTTTTTGTCTTGGCATTATGGCCAATTATAATACTTCCATCCGCTTCACAATCCAATACATACCAGCATTCCGTCTTACCCAGTGCTCCATTTTCGCTTTCTTTAGCATACTTATCATCTGGATGGACTTGTATGCTTAAATCATCTCTTGCTTCTATCTTTTTTACTAATAAGGGAAATACTTCACCCTCTATGTTTCCAAATAATTCTCTGTGATTTTTCCATAATTGTGATAAACTTTGCCCTTTATACTGACCCGAGCGCACTTTGCAATCACCATGTTCATGTGCACTGACTGTCCATATTTCCCTTCCCCAAATCAAGTCAATAAAAACAGGCGTAAAAAAGAGTAGCTCCTTCATTTATTATTCCTTTCCTTTACGGAATCTCTAATCACCAGATTCCCGCTAATTACTTTTCTTCCGGGTGAGAAATCTTCTCCTTTAATACTTTTCAATATAGATTCTACAGCCATAGATGCCATTATTTCTAAATCAACCGCAAATGTAGTTAATTGTGGTTTACAGATCGTTGCATAGATATAATCATCAAAGCCCACTACCGATATATCTTCAGGAACTTTATACCCTTTTTCTAATAATCTCTCTACAACAATATACGCTACCTCGTCACAGTTACATACAAATGCCTGTGGCATTTCTTTCGGAAAATCATAATTTCTGAATAAAACACCATTTTCATCCCTGTCCTTCAATACCCATTCTTCGTGCAACATAATTTCATGCTGTAACAAAGATTTATAATATCCAAGATATCTGTCTAAAATACTGCTTGTTGCAAAAATATCTCCTATAAATCCTATCTTCTTATGACCTGTCTCTATCAAATAATTTGTCAGCAAATAACTTCCATAAACATTATCACTAACTACAGAATCTACTTGTGAATGTTCATCATAAAAATCAAGAAAAATATAAGGAACATCTGAATGATTAATTAAATCTATGTATTTATCCTTTAATTGTCCCAATATAATAATTCCATCCACTTTATTATTAGAAATTGTATTAGGTGGAATATATGCTTCTTCATCTTCCTTGGACAAAATCTCCATAATCCCAAAATAATTCAATGAACTTAACTTGATAATCATATTATTGTATAGTTTTGAATAAAAAGCAGTATCGTCCTCAATGTATCTTCGTGCAATCAAAATGCCAATATTATAACTTTTATCATTACTGATTTCCTTTATTCCTAAACTATATCGATATCCCATTTCATCAGCTTTATTTTTTATTTTTTCACGTACTTCTACACTAACACCCTCTTTGCCAGAAAGCGCTTTTGATACAGAAACTGTACTAATATTAAGAGCTTTTGCTATATCCTTCATTGTAACCTGCTTTGCCATAATATTTCCCCCACTGCCGCTATTAAATGTTTCACAATTGCCTATACATTTATTAAGTATAGCATGATGCTTTTTATTCGTAAAGTAAATTTACTTAATAATTTCTATTGCAATTTTTTTATATAAACCAGCGCCATCCTCCTTCTTCGTCGGACATAAAGCAAACAAAAAAGTTGCATTCCCTCTTTGAAATGCAACTTTTAAATATTATGAATATATCTACTTATTAATTATAGAAATGCTTTTACTTGTTTATAAATACCTTCTGCATCTAATAAATATTTATGAATTAATTCACCTGCAGAACCAGACTCGCCAAAAACATCTTGCATACCAATTTTACATACCTGCGTCGGATATTTTGCACAAAGTGCATCACAAACTGCACTTCCCAGTCCTCCAATAACGGAATGTTCTTCTGCCGTTACCACTTTTCCTGTTTTTTTCGCAGAAGCAATAATTAGGTCTTCATCTAAAGGTTTTATAGTATGAATATTAATTACTTCAGCTTCAATTCCTTCAGCCGCAAGCATTTCTGCTGCTCCCATTGTTTCAGGAACCGTAAGTCCAGTCGCTACAATAGTTACATCTTTTCCTTCTCTAAGAACAATTCCTTTGCCCATTTCAAATTTGTATGAGGTTTCATCATTAAATACTGGAACTGCCGCACGACCAAAACGCAAATATACCGGCCCCTCATATTCATATGCTGCTTTGACAGCAGCTCTTGCCTCTACATCATCTGCTGGAGATATAATTACCATCCCAGGTATTGTTCTCATAAGTGCAATATCTTCATTACATTGATGAGACGCGCCATCTTCGCCTACAGAGATTCCTGCATGAGTTGCTCCTATTTTAACATTTAGGTGTGGGTATCCTATGCTGTTTCTTACTTGCTCAAAAGCACGACCAGCCGAAAACATCGCAAATGAACTTGCAAAAGGTACTTTGCCTGTAGCTGCAAGTCCTGCTGCAATACATGTCATATTAGCCTCAGCTATTCCACAATTAATATGCTTATCAGGATGTGCTTTCATAAAAATATCTGTTTTTGTTGCTGCCGCAAGATCAGCCGTAAGCACTACGAGATTATCATGTTCATTCCCCAGTTCTACAAGCGCATTTCCATAACTGACTCTCGTTGCTATCTTCTTTACTTCTGACATAGTGCCTCACCTATCCTCTCTAAGTCTGCCATAGCAGTCGCATATTGCTCATCATTTGGAGCCACGCCATGCCATGCAACATTATTCTCCATAAAAGATACACCTTTGCCTTTTACACTTTTAGCAATGATAGCAGTTGGTTTTCCCTTTGTATTTCTTGCTTCGTTAAAAGCTGCTTCCAAAGAATCAAAATCATGTGCGTCACAATTAATTACATGAAAATTAAATGCTTTATACTTCTCATCAATAGGATATGGGCTACATATTTCTGTAACTGCACCATCAATTTGTAAATTATTATTATCTATGATAACAACTAAATTATCCAAGTGATTATGTCCCGCAAACATTGCTGCTTCCCATACCTGCCCTTCAGCAAGTTCTCCGTCTCCAAGTAATGAGTATACTCTATACTCTTCTTTAGACAATTTTGCGGAAAGTGCCATACCCGTTGCAACTGATATTCCCTGTCCAAGTGAGCCACTACACATATCTACTCCTGGAGTATGCTGCATACAAGGATGCCCTTGAAGATGAGAGCCTAAATGTCGAAGTGTTAATAAATCTTCAACCGGAAAATATCCTCTGTAAGCCAATGCAGAATACAATCCTGGAGCTGTGTGTCCTTTTGATAAAACAAAGCGATCCCTGTCTGCCTTTTTCGGATTTTTAGGATCAATATTCATTTCTTTAAAATACAGATATGTAAAAATATCTGCTGCCGAGAGAGACCCGCCTGGATGTCCCGCTTTTGCACTATGTACAGCGTTTATAACACCTTTTCGGACTTCATTGGCTTGCTTTTGTAATTCCAATGTGTTCATTTACATTCTCCTTCATTTTTTATCGTTGAAAATACAATTTGTTTATTAGTATCTACAGAATTACGAATACATTTTATTGAGCTTGTCCGTAATATGCTTTTTCACCATGCTTTCTAAAATAATGCTTATCCTGTAACACTTGTGGAGCGGAAAATACAGATGGATTTATCAGCTCTGTTCTAAATGCCATCTTAGCAACTTCTTCGAGTACTACTGCATTGTGAACAGCATCCATTGCATCTTTTCCCCATGCAAAAGGACCATGATTGGCACATAATACAGCAGGTACTGCCATTGGGTCCTTATCCTTAAACGTTTCGATAATCAGTATGCCTGTATTTTTTTCATATTCTCCGTTAATCTCTTCTGCCTTTAAACTCCTTGCACAGGGTATCTCCCCATACATATAATCAGCATGTGTGGTACCATAACAAGGAATACTTCTTGCGGCTTGGGCCCATGAGGTTGCATATGAAGAATGTGTATGCACAATTCCTCCTACTTCTTTAAAGGCATTATATAGTTCCAAATGTGTCGCTGTATCTGAGGAGGGGTTATATTTACCCTCTACTTTTTCTCCAAACAGATTCATGACTACCATATCTTCTGGTTTTAATTTATTATAATCAATACCGCTAGGCTTAATAACAAATAGCCCCTCTTCTCTGTCAATTCCACTGACATTTCCCCATGTAAATGTAACAAGTCCATATTGTGGAAGTGCCATATTTGCTTCATATACCTGCTTCTTTAATTTTTCTAGCATACGCTTACCTCTCTCCACTTACCATTATGCATCAAACGAGAGAAGCTAAAATCAAAGTTTATCTTTGATTTTGATAAGTCACCTCTCTCGTAGTATAGCATAAGCAAGTATCAGTTTCAATAATTAGTTTAATCAATAAACAAACTGATTGTATTAGATTTTTGTTCACAATGAACAATTTTTATTATTTAATGTTATCAATGGCTGCGCGCTCAATAGGAAGACCCTTTATATAGCGCTTAATAAATATATCAAATCCTTCCACATCTTTAGCATCTGGGTCTATTTTCGAACCGCTTTCTTTTGCGAACACTCTATTGGCAAGATAATTGTCCAGTGTTTCATCGTCTTTCTTATTTATCATATAAGACGCCAGTAAAGCAATTCCCCATGCGCCTCCTTCACCAGCTGTTTCCATAACAGAAACTGGGGCGTTTATGGCAGCTGCCATAATTCTCTGACCAACTTCTTTTGTCTTAAAGAAGCCTCCATGACCAAAAATTTCATCTACCTTTATACCTTCTTCTTTAAGTAAAATATCCAAGCCAGTTTTTAATGCACCTAGCGAAGTAAAAATATTTACACGCATAAAATTAGCAAGATTAAACTTACTTTCCGGCGTACGGACAAACAAAGGCCGACCTTCTTCAAACCCTGTAATATGCTCTCCCGACAAATAATTATAAGCCAACAATCCTCCGCAGTTTACATCTCCTTCTAGTGCTTTTTTGTAGAGGGTTTCAAATAAACTATTCATATCAACCTTCATGCCAAAGCTTTCCGCAAATTCTTTAAAAATATTGACCCAAGCATTCAAATCCGATGTGCAATTATTACAATGAACCATTGCCACAAGATTTCCCGTTGGCGTTGTTACAAGATCTATTGCATCATACACTTTTGATAAATCTTTTTCTAAAACAATCATTGCAAACACTGACGTTCCAGCAGATACATTACCGGTACGTACTGCTACGCTATTCGTTGCCGCCATACCTGTTCCTGCATCACCTTCCGGCGGGCACATAGGTATTCCTGGTTTTAATATTCCTGACACATCAAGGAGTTTTGCGCCTTCTTCCGTCAAAACACCTGCATTCTCACCTGCCAATAAAACTTTTGGCAAAATATCTTTAAGTTTCCATGAAAGACTCCTTGAAGCATTCATTTCATCAAATTTCTGTATCATACCTTCGTTAAAATTTTTAGTTTTAATATCAATGGGAAACATACCAGAAGCTTCTCCAATACCCATTACTTTTTTTCCTGATAATTTGTAGTGAATATAGCCTGCCAAGGTAGTCTGAAAATCAATATCATTTATATGTTTTTCTTGATTCAAAATCGCTTGGTAGAGATGCGCAATACTCCACCTCTGTGGAATATGATAATCAAAAGCCTTCGTTAATTCCTCAGAAGCCTGCTCTGTAATAGTATTTCTCCATGTACGGAAAGGAACTAAAAGTTCTTCTTCTTTATCAAACACCATGTACCCATGCATCATGGCACTAAAACCAATTGCACTAAGAGACTCAATTGCAATACCATATTGTTGTTTGACATCTTCTGATAATTTTTTATAACAATCCTGCAGACCTAGCCATATACCATCTAAGCTATATGTCCAAATATTATCAACATAACTGTTTTCCCAATCATGCGCGCCAGAAGCAATCGGCACATTATTTTCATCTACTAAAACAGCTTTAATTCTAGTAGATCCAAACTCTATACCGAGTACTGCTTTCCCCGCCTCAATTGTACTTCTTGCATCTAAGTTCATTGTAAACCCTCCTCGTTGATTTTATCGATAAACTGCCTCATTCCATTTCAATTCATTCTTCAAAGTTCTAATATTAGTGTCTTTATCAATGATAACACTTTCAATTCCTTTTACAGCCGCCCATTCTGCCATTTGCTCAACTGTTAAATCATAAGAAAATGCTGTGTGATGTGCGCCGCCTGCCAATATCCAAGCTTCAGCTCCCACTTTAAGATTCGGTTGTGGTGTCCAAAATGCTGTGGCTACAGGCAATTTAGGCATTGATTTTTCTACTTTTTTGCAATCTACAGCATTAATAATTAGTCTGAATCTATTTCCAAGATCAATTAATGAAGTTGCAATTGCAGGTCCTTCCTTAGACGTAAATACAAGGCGTGCTGGGTCTTCTCTATTTCCCATAGAAAGTGGACAAACTCTTATTCCTACTTTTCCCTCTGCAACTGAAGGACAAACTTCCAACATATGGGCCTGCAAAATCCCTTCCTTGCCAGGAACAAAATTATATGTATAATCTTCCATAAAGGATGTTCCTTTAGCGCTCGAAATTCCTGCTGCCATAATTTTCATTAATCGAACCATGGCGGCTGTCTTCCAGTCACCCTCTCCGCCAAATCCATATCCCTTTTCCATTAGTCTTTGAATTGCAAGGCCAGGAAGTTGTTGTAACCCTCCCAAATCACCAAAATGCGTTACTATTGCCTGATAATTTTTCTCTTCAAGAAATTTCTCGAATCCTATTTCTATTCCTGCCTGTATTTCAACATGTTTTCTGAATTCTGCCATATCTCTGCCGTCTGTCAGTATTTCATATTTACTATAATATTCGTCTGTCAATGCACTGATCTCGCCCACTGTTACATCTTTTACATATTTTACGATTTCGTCTACAGGATAAGCATCAACTTCCCAACCAAATTTAATCTGTGCCTCAACCTTATCACCGTCTGTTACTGCAACATTTCTCATATTGTCAGCAATACGAACAACTCTAATATGAGATGACTCCATAACCCCAATCGCTGTGCGCATCCATCCAGCAATCTCTTCTTGCACCATCTGGTTATTCCAGTGTCCAACAACAATCTTTCTTTCAATACCCATGCGGCTTACAATATGGCCATACTCTCTATCACCGTGTGCTGATTGATTTTCATTCATAAAATCCATATCAATTGTATCATAAGGAATCTCTTCATTAAATTGTGTATGTAAATGACATAGCGGTTTTCTGAATTCCTGCAAGCCAAGTATCCATGATTTGGCAGGTGAAAATGTATGCATCCATGTAATAACGCCGGCGCAATCCTCATCTACATTTGCTTCATTAAAAGTTTTTCTAATTAACTCATTTGTAATTAATGTTGGTTTCCAAATTACCTCAAATGGTAATATACCAGACTTATTTAATTCATTTACAATAATCTGAGAATGCTTTGCTACATTTGCCAAGCAATCCTCTCCGTATAAATCCTGCGAACCTGTACAAAACCAAAATTTATATGCTTTCCCTGTTTTCACTTTGAAATCCTCCTATTAATTAATTTTGCTAATGTGACCTAATTGTCCCACTGTATTATATTATACAACTTGTATGGTTATATGGACAAGTTGTACTTTCTTTTTATACAGGAATCTCTAATAATTAGTTCTGGCTTCACAATTCTTTCCACTTTACTGTCTATATCATCTATTCCATGTATCTTCTCAAGTAACAGTTCTGCCACCATCTCTCCAATTTTTTCTTGCGGATGCGATATCGTTGTTAGTTTTACTGGTCCATTTTCCGCTATCATTGAATTATCATATCCCGTAACTGAAATGTCCTCTGGCACTTTTATATTATATGTTTCTAGGGCTTTTATTACTTCAACTGCCACCTGGTCATTATAACAAACAATAGCATCCATCTCCATTTTGCTCTCCACGAATTGCTTAACCATAGCTGCTGGTTTTTTTCCTCTATCTTCTGTGTGAAATAAAATCACACTATCCGGATTATAAAACATTCCTGCTTCGTTTAGTGCTTTAATATAACCTTTATGTCGAGCTGTACCCTGACAGTCATCTATTTTAAATATTCCAATGATATGTCTATGCCCAAGTTCTATCAAGTATTTTGTCAAGAGATATGTGCCTTCGACATCATCCATCACAATATTTGGTTTGTTTTTCATTTGTGGATAAGTACCTTGTAAAAATACATATGGTGTTTTTATCATATCCAATGCCTCATACTGATTCATATGTTTACAAAATATTTCACTTTTACTTGGTTCAATAATCAATCCATCTATATTTTTTGTCATGATATCTTCAAGTGCTTTTGCCTCATTTTTCTGACTATTTCCTGTGTTTTTTAGAATAATGCTATAGCCCTCTCGTGTCATAACATAATCAATTCCTTGTATAACACGCGGAAAAATGTAATCCGAAATATAGGTTGTGATAACTGCAATATTATGTGAGGCACCACGGCTGTTTTTCCGTGCTCTTCCCATGCAAAATGTACCTTTCCCATGAATTGCCTCAAGAAATCCTTCATTTTCCAGAATAGATAATGCCTTTCTGACTGTGTGTCTGCTGATTTTGAACTTTGTTGCAAGTTCATTCTCTGATGGTATTTTTTCTCCCGTCTTTATTTTGCCTGACAATATATCTTGTTTTAAGTTATCCATCAGCACATAGTATTTTGCTTTTCCTGCTTCCTGCACCATATTAATTTTCTCCTCTTAATCTTCCCTGATAATAATGTACTGCTGTGCATTCTCATAAGTTATAATTTTATATGGTAAATATATGTATTTCTCATTTGTAAGTTTCATGTCGTCCGGAAATGCTTCCTTCCTGCCACAGGCATATGCTATTTTCATGATAGCCTCTGCTTGTCCTTTATAATCATTATAAACAGTCCCTGCCATTTTTTTTGTTTTAACCATTTCAAGCGCTTCTTCTGTACCATTTACGCCAACAATAAGTGGCCATTTTTTGAACTTATAGTATTCCAGCGCATCAATTGCCCCAAGTGCCATATCATCATCATTGGCAAATATGACTTCTATTTGATTGGAATATTTTTTAAGAAGAGCATTCATCTTAGTCATTGCCTGTGCCCTATTCCAATTTGCTATTTCATCTCCTAGTTTTTTAACCTCATATCCTTCTTCAACTACATAGCCTATAGAGCTCTGTGTCCTGACAAGCGCATCCTGATGCCCCGCTTCTCCCTCTAGCATCACATATTGAATCTCCCCATCACCACTTCTATCTATTGCTCCAAAATCTTTCTTCAATTCATCTACTACTATCTTTCCCTGCATTTCACCTGATTGTTGTGCAATAGCTCCTACATAGTATAATCTGTCCCATCGTTCCAAATCTTCTTCTACAAGTTCTCGGTTAAAAAAAACAACTGGCATATCTACACTTTTGGCTTTATCAATAATCACTGTTGCATCCGTTCTATCTACTAGATTGACACAGGCAACATCATATCCCTGGTCTGCAAATCGTGCGATTTGATCATTTTGCGTCAATTGACTTTGTCCTGCACTAACCACATCAATCATTATTGTTATTCCAGTTTCTCTTTCTTTTGTCTTGCTCCATTCTTTTAACTCAGAAACCATGTCTGAAATAAAAGTATCGTATTCATCATAAATACTAACACCTATCTTAATACTGTTTTTTTCTTCTTGTTTCTGCTTCACAAGTCCAAATCCATTTTCACAACCTGAAAGCAGTATGATAAGTATCATTGCTAGTAAAATTATTCTCTTTTTCATAGTCTTTCCTCCCGTAGTACACAACTACTTAACAAACGGAAATAGCATTTTTTGATTTTCTGCAGTATACATATCCTCCTTTGTAACTGCTCGGAATTCTATCAACGATTGTAATTCTTCTTCACTCATATTTACTGCACCTAACACTTCCTGCATTCCTAAATATCCAATACTAAATTCATTTTGATATACCAGTTCGGTAATTGTATCACTGTCCAGATTAGAAACCGCTTTATCTGTGTTCCCTATTCCATAGATTTTAACGCTTTTATTTAGATTTAATACTGCATCAACAATCCCCTCTGTTGCAGTATTATCAAGTGCAACAACAATATCAACCGCTTCCTCTGTTAATTCTCGTTGTAGATAAAGCATAGAATCAATACTCTTTTCATTTTCATTTCTCTTCCATAATACGATTCTATCCTCATGTTCCGCAAATGTCTCACAAAATCCTTCATATCGCTCTACAACACTATCTCTCTGCTCATTGTCATATATAATTGCCACCTTGACTTTAGGGTCTTCATTTTCCAAAATATGTCTAGCAAGAAGACTACCCATCTCAAAGTTATCTGATGAGATACATTTATATTTTGCATTTTCCATGATTCCTGTCTCTACCATAATAATTGGGATTTTACTCTCAAGATGATTAAGATAAGGCCTCAATTCTTCACTATTGCAAACTGCAATCATAATTGCACTTGCACCGTTATTAATTTCTCTGTTAATTAAACCAATCTGCTCACCTGCATCATTATCTCCTGACATAGTGACTATACTCACCTCTGCCCCTAGGTCTTTGGCTGCTCGCTCAGCTCCCTGACTAAGATTTTCCCATTGCTCGGAACTATTTCCGTATATTATTACAGAAACATTTCTTATTTCTTTGATTTCTGGTTCTGTCATCATAGAATAATACACCCAAAACAAACCTAGAATTATTACTAAAATTAGTGACACAATCAAAAGGCTTCTTGTTGTCTTCATCCCTTTTTTTCCTCCTTTGTGTCCCTCATATATATTCTCGGTAAATGTATCGTTACGACTGTCCCTTCATCTAATTCACTTTTAATTGAAAGACCATAATCACCCTTAAAATATAACTTAATCCGCTGATCAATATTACGTAAGCCAATGCCCGATCCTCTTTTATGAGCGCGTGTATCATCCGTCAATAGTAATTCTATTGTGTCTTTTGGAATACCCATACCATTATCCGACACTTCAATAAATACTTCGGAATCCTTCTCATATCCCCGAAGTGTTATTTCTCCATCACCATCCATATGTTCAACCCCATAATATATGGCGTTTTCAAGAATTGGTTGTACAATTAACTTTATCGTACAACAATCTTCAATGTTTGGATCTACGTCAATATTTATATTAAATTTATTTTTATACCTTACTTTCTGAATTTCTAAATAATATTTGGCATGCGCAATTTCATCACGGATAGAAATAACATTTTTCCCTTTGCTTAGGCTAATGCGAAACAAACTTGCTAGTGCAGTGACCATAGAAATCGCTTCTTGATAACGCTCACTTTCGACCATCCATACGACAGAATCTAGTGTATTATATAAAAAATGTGGATTAATCTGTGATTGCAAGGCATCCAATGCACTTTTTCGTTTTTCCTGCTGTTCTGTCACCATCTCATCCATAAGTTTACGCATCTGGTTGACCATTGATGTAATTGTTCTTCCTAAGTGACGAATTTCATGTGTTCCTCCAATATAAATATCCATATCCAGATTACCATCTTCAAGATACTTAATAGAGTTTTCCAGTTTTCTAATAGGCCCAGTCACTTTTGATGAAATAAATATATTACCAAATAGAATTAGAACTATTGTAACAACCCCAACCATCACTGTGAAAAAACGAATCTGATTTAAATTAATTGCAAATTCCTTGACTGGTGTTACACTGACCAGCTTCCAGCCCGTATAACCAACCGTTTTTATAATAACAACTCTCTCTTCCCCGTTAAATCTTTCTATATGACTTCCGTCTTCATAGTCAGCAGCTTCCAGATTATTTTCTTCTACAAGATTTGAGTAGATTGCTTGTTGGTTTGGATGATATATGATTTCTCCACTTTGATCCATTAAATACATATATCCATTTCCTTTTTCATTTGCCTTTGAAAGAAGCTGTTCAATTCCGTTAAAATTCATATCAACAAGCAATACACCTCTTCGAATTCGTCCAATATT
The DNA here is from genome assembly GCA_964483155.1 of uncultured Lachnospiraceae bacterium. GTDB lineage: Bacteria > Bacillota > Clostridia > Lachnospirales > Lachnospiraceae > JAAYYM01. The sequence continues at coordinate 15,516 of CAZAAC010000040.1, forward strand.
TGTTAGTTCCACAGAACGCGATAAAGATACCACCCAATAATATCGGTAATTACTATTTTCAAACAAGTTCTGCACATGTGGTGTAGAAAAATGTAAATTCTCAATCTCTTTGTTTGCTTGAATAAACCAATCTTTTGACGTAATATCAATACTCTCTTTTCTTGTCGCAACAGGGGCTGCTGCCATAACGGCACCATCCTCTGTGACACAAACAATACTAACAAGATTATCCTTATTTGATTCATATAAAAGATTCATTTCTGTATTAAGTGGATAATAAGTAAGATCACGGTTTTTTATGACACTATAATACATAGTGTCAGAAATACTCATCATGCTACGGATATACGTGTTTAAATTCCAACTCGCCTGATCAAGCAACTGCTTATTGCTTTCAATAGCCATATTCTTAGAATTGTCTGCAAACTGCGTATAAAGAACAATACCCATAAAACTCATGGCAACTATAGCAACTGCCGTAAATGAAATAGATATAATTAATTGTATGCTTCTTTTTTTATAAGCCTTCGCCAATCTGCTGCTCATTTTATTCTTCCCGATTTGCCCTGTATTTTGATGGTGATATTCCATACTGTTTCTTAAAAACATAACTAAAATAATTTGGTTCCACATATCCGACAATTTCTGATATCACATATGCTTTTTCCTCTGTTGTATTGAGCAATCGTAATGCCTGTTCCATCCTGATTTTCGTTAAATATGTAACAAAGCTCATCCCTATCTCTTTCTTGAATAAAGTAGAAAAATAAGTAGCACTCAAATTTAAGTGATTACATACTTTTTCAACAGACAACTCACTATCTGCATAATGGTTCATGATGTAATTCTTTGCCTGCTCAATTAATAATTTTGTCGTATCCGTTCGTTCTTTTCGAATTGATCCCCGAAGCTTCATACAAATTTCTAATAACCATGCCCCAAATGCATCTAGTGTATCAAATTTTTTAATTTCACTATAAAAATTAAAATTTAACTTTTCTATTTCTTCCACGTCCAGTTGATATGCACGACTTAATTGAACCATTTCAACCATGATTTCCATGATTGCACTTTGAAATTGTGTCATAGAAATTCTAGAACTTTTCATTTTTTCCACAAGGTCAATCACTGCTTTTTCAAGGTCTTCTTTAGATCCCACTTTGATTTCCTTAACAACATCTTGAATTTCCTTTTCATTAACAAAAAATATCTTCTCTGCTTTTGGTTCAATATCCTGAATATAAATTGCCTGATTTGATTCTAGCAAGATGCGATAATCAATAGCATGCTGCGCTTCCTCAAAAGAACTGGAAATGTCTGAAAGTCTAGTATATATCCTCCCAATACCAGCAGATATATTTACTGCAAGCATTTTATTTGCAAGCTTGCAAATCTTATCCATTGTTCGAATAAAGCTAGAAAGCTTACTCGTCTCTTTTAGCATCACAATTACGACAATTGTACCTAAATAATTCACGCTTCTATATTCAAAAAGCTTCTGCATGTTTTCGTCTACAATTTGTTTCAGTGACACTGGCAATAAATTTGTCTGAATAGAAACTTCCTTCTCTGGTGCTTTCACAACAGCATCTCCATGTATAACTCCAACAGCATAAAATGGTGCGTTTAAATTATATTCATATAGATGCATTAATTCATCTATTCTATTCTCTGCAATTTTTCCTTCTAATAAGCTTACTAGAAATTGTTCTTTAAGCATGGGCATACTATCAAAATAGTACTTTTCAAGGCGTTCCACACTTCGCTTTTGATCTAGACGTTCTTTGATTCGCATAAAAACTTGTTCTAATTCCGCAGCATTAATTGGTTTCAATATATATTCTTCTGCTTCTAGTTTAATCGCTTCTTTGGCATATTCAAACTCGTCATAACCAGAAAAAATTACAATCTTTGTGTTACACATACTTTCTCTTAATTTTTTACAGAAAGTTAGACCATCCATAAAGGGCATTTGTATATCTGTCATGACTACATCCGGGCAGATACGTTCTGCCTTTTCCAATGCTTCTTCCCCGTTTTCTGCAGAATCTACCAATTTAAAACCAATAGCTTCCCAATTGATTCTTTTAATAATTGCCTGCCTTACTTCTTCCTCATCATCTACTAACATAACGCTGTAGTATTCCATCTCAAATAACCTCCCTGCAAAACCATAACTACTACTTGATCTATTTTAATCCATTAATTGTACTTCCGTATAATATCCACTATCAACGATAATCTGCTTATAGTTTTCCTTGTCAATAGCAATAGATGTGCATAAATAAGAGGGCACAATCATTTTCCCGTTGTTATACTGCCTTGTATCGTTTATTTCCGGTATACCACCTTCTAGTACTGCTTTTACCATCGTTACACACTTTGTTGCAAGAACACGCGTGTCTTTAAAAATAGACATTGTCTGTGTTCCTCCTATAATGTCTTTAATTGCATTTAATTCTGCATCTTGACCTGTAATGATTGGCCAATCTTTTCCAGGCACATATCCTTCATTTAACAAAGCCGTTTTTACGCCATAAGCAAATCCATCAAATGCTGAGCATGCAATGTCCAGTTTTACATCATTATAATAAGTATCAAGATATTCCGTGCACCTTTGTTCCGCAGTTTCTCTTGACCAGCGTAATATACACGTTTCTTCAAATGAAATTTTACCTGAATTGCAAATTAGTGTCCCATTATCTAGATATGGCTGTAGCACCTCCATTAATCCTCTGTACAAATAGACTGCATTATTATCATCTGGCGAGCCCATAAAAAATTCTATTGTATAGCTTCTATTTTCACGAAATGCTGATTTTAAGTCTTTTTCTTCTTCAATATACTTGCCAATTAAGGTTCCAACTGCTTTATTATCAAAGGTTGCATAATAAGAAACTGCATCTGTCTCCATTAATAGCCTATCATATGCAATTACATACACGCCGTTATGTTTTGCTTTTTCCAATACGCTTACAAGGGCCGCGGAATCTACTGAAGCAATAACAAGACAATCTGCTCCATTCAAAATCATATTATAAATTTGTTCCACCTGCAATTCGATATTATCATCTGCATACTGCAAATCTACCTCATATCCAATTGCTTCTAAACGTGCTTTCATATTCATTCCATCATTAATCCAGCGTTCTGAAGAACGTGTAGGCATTGCAACACCTACCTTTTTTTCGTTTATTACAGAGTCCTCATTCTTTATCGCTTTTTCTTCATAATCGGTATATAATTCATCTTGTAGTACAATACCTTCTACGTCAGATCCCCTATTTTCAGTCGTATTTGTAGAAACACATCCAATTAATAGAACTATTATTAACAGTATACAACTTATGATTATGATATGTTTTTTATACATCCTTTTTCTCCTAAATGTAAAACAGCAATATGGTTATTTAATTGTATCAAGAAAACCCTTCATCGGCAAGAAAAACCATGAACTTGTACGCTTGTCTGCAGAACTTTTGCGTTTCGTCATGATTTTTCTAACTATCCAGACTCTATAATACTGAAATAAATCTCTCAAAATAATTTCTGCCCTCAGGTGTACATTTAAATACTCCAGCATCTTCTAAAACCTTAACAAAAACTTCTCCTGTCTCCTTTTTTAGTATATCCATAATATTATCGCTGTTTATATTTTCGTATTTTGGCAAAAAGTCTTCTACCCATTTAGCATGCTTTTCTATCATCTCGTTTTGACAAATATCTTTCTTTTCAAGGATAAATTTTGCCAACATGTCTAATTCTTGTTTGAGACGTGATGGAAGTATAGCAAGTCCCATCACTTCTATCCCTCCAATATTTTCTTTCTTTATGTGATGATATTCACTACAAGGATGGTAAACACCTAATGGTCTTTCTTTTGTCGTAATATTGTTTCGCAAAGCCAAATCCATCTCATAATAATTTCCTACTCTTCTTGCCGCTGGTGTAATGGTATTATGCCTTTCTCCATTTGTTTCTGCATAAATAAATGCTTCTTCATCTGTATAATCTCTCCACTTTTCCAATATGTGCGCTGCCAGCTCTACTAATCGATTCTTATCTATACTTTTTATACGAAGAGCAGAAACTGGCCAGTGTAGCATCGCCAATTCTATATCTTCAAATCCAGGAATACTATATGTTTTCTCAGCTTTTGCTCTTGCCATTGGAAATTCAAAACTTCCGCCCTGAAAATGCTCATGACTTAAAATGGAACCTCCTACTATTGGTAAATCTGCATTTGTACTAATCATATAATGCGGAAATTGAAATAGAAAATCAAGTAACTTCTCAAATACTTCCTTGCTAATTGTCATAGGTACATGTTGTGAATTCAAAATGATACAGTGTTCATTGTAATATACATATGGAGAATACTGAAAACCCCATTTTTCTCGGCATATCGAAATAGGAATAATCCTGTGATTTTCACGTGCTGGATGATTTATTCTACCTGCATAACCTTCGTTTTCCATGCAAAGCAAACACTTTGGATATCCCGACTGTCTTGCAACTCCTGCTGCTGCAATAGCCTTTGGATCTTTCTCAGGTTTTGCGAGATTAATTGTAATATCAATCTTTCCATATTCACTATCCACGACCCACTTAATATCTTTTTCTGTACGATATCTTCTTATATAATTTGAGTCCTGTGAAAATTTATAATAATAATCCGTCGCATCTATAGGCGAATTATTGTATTTTTCATAAAATGTTCTTCTAACCTCACTAGGTCTCGGAAGAAGACAGTTCATAATTTTTGTATCAAATAAATCCCGACAAACAACACTATTTTCGTCTATTAGACTTTTTTGATAAGCATAGTCGCAGATCCCGGTCAGTATCTCTTCTAATGACATATTCCGGATTACACTTGGTGCATCGTAATCGTCTAACTTTAACACCTCTAGTATTATATTGGTTGTATATATTTCATCTGCTGGTTCAAGCAATCCACAATCTAGACCATATTTTACGAGCGCTGCAATATATTGATTTATCATATTTTCAAATCCTTTCATTATTTTATCCAATTACGCGAATTCCTCCGTATTTTCTAACCTTTAATATATGGCAGCTTCCTTCTCCAAAATAGTAATCCATTGTCTTTTTATAATTATCTACAGCATCATTTTGAACAAATGCTTGTATTGTTCCTGCAAATCCACCTCCATGTATACGACATACACCATTATTACCAAGTTCTTTCTCGCTGATTGTAATTGCTAACGGGATATCTTGATTTTGATAATCTGTATTAGAATATACGTTTTGCAAATATTTGTAAGAACTATCTCCAGATTCTTTGATCAATTCCTTGAAGCGAGAAAATTGATTATTACGTAATGCCTCTACTTCCTGTTGTACTCTTCGATTATCATTAAAAAAATGAATGGCACGAAGGACACCTCTGTCTCCTGTTATCTTTCTTATTTGTGGTATTTCTTTATAGAATTCTTGTTCATCTATTTCAATTAAATAATTCTTTCCAAAATATTTTGCAACTTTCTTCATCTCAATCGGTATTGCAGAATATTCTCCAGATAAATCTGCATGAGACCCTTTTGTATCAACAATACAAAGACTGTGGTTAAACTGCTCGAAATCAATTTCTACTTTACTAATTTCAGGATTCTCATTATCTCTGAAATTAATATGTACAAGGCTTCCCACCGAAGAAGCCATTTGATCCATTAATCCGCTCAGTTTATCAAAATAATTATTTTCCGCATATTGCCCTGCTTGTGCAATTAATACTGGACTAATC
>CAZAAC010000041.1:0-21283 GCA_964483155.1 uncultured Lachnospiraceae bacterium
GTAGAGCAGTGGACTGAAAATCCACGTGTCGCTGGTTCGATTCCGGCTTTGGGCATGATTCATAAGTTTAGAAAAGAACAGAATTTGACATGGTTTCATTTTTGCGGGTGTAGTTCAATGGTAGAACACTAGCCTTCCAAGCTAGATACGTGGGTTCGATTCCCATCACCCGCTTTTTTTGTATATTTTTAATGTGTATGGGGGTGTGCTTTGAATAGTAAAGACAGGTATTGGACACTGGATACAATAAAAGGATTTGCTCTAATTAATATGCTTTTATTTCATGCAAGTTATGATATGGTAATGATTTTTGATGCAAAATGGACTTTCCTAGCTACAAAATGGGCCTTTTACTGGCAGCAGATGATTTGCATCATATTTATTCTTGCTTCTGGATTTATTGCAAGTTTTAGTAAGAAATTATTTAAAAAAGGGTTGCTAGTAAGTGGAACTGGATTAATAATTACGCTGATTACTTACTTTCTTATGCCGGAGCAATTAATTTGGTTTGGGGTTTTGAGTTTACTGGGATTTTGTATGATATTGACATATTTTATCAAGCCACTATTGATAAAAATTCCGGATGTAATCGGTAGTATTGCTATGTTGGCTCTTTTTATTATCACCCGTTTTATAGATCAAGGAAAACTCTCCTTTTTTTCATTTTGGGAATATTTATTACCAGATTTTTGGTATCATAATAAGTGGAGCGCAATTTTAGGTTTTCCAAATAAAGAATTTTATTCGTCAGATTATTTTCCGGTTGTGCCTTGGCTTTTTCTCTATTTGTTTGGGTTCTATTTATTTAGAATATTAATTAAATTACAGTATAATGGTGAGAATAATGGATTGTTGTATATCCGTGTACCACTACTGAGTTTATTGGGAAAAAATAGTTTTATCATTTATATGTTACATCAGCCCATTATATATGTAATATGCTGGTGGATATCAAAAATAGTGATATAATATCATCATGATAACGTAAACTGTTTTATATATGGTTGCGAGGATAAGAGCGCATGAAAGAAGAATTAAAGTTTCATATACGTATGCGAATATTTTATGAAGAAAAAAATTTTGGGCCTGGCGTTGCCTCACTAATGACTTTGGTGAAGGAAAAAGGCTCACTTTCTGCAGCGACAAGGGAAATGGGAATGGCATACTCCAAAGCGTGGAAGATTATTAAGAAAGCAGAAAAAGATTTAGGTTTTATATTAATGGAAGGACAGAGTGGTGGAAGTTTTGGTGGAAATACAATTCTCACAATAGAAGGAGAAGAATTTCTTGAGAAGTATATTAAATTTGTGAAGGAAGTTCAAAAGTTTGCAGAAGAGAGGTTTAATACTATTTTTGAATGATATTAATGAAGAATTTATGACCTAAAAATTAATACTTGTGAAAAGTAAATAAGTTTATTATAATTAACAAATGGTGCAGGATATATTATCTGCACCACATAAAAACTTTTCGTTATTCTTAAATGAGAATAACAAAATCATCAAGGAGGAAACATAATGAAAAAATTTTTAGTGGTAATCTTATGTATATTAGGATTGCTAGCAACTTCAGTGATGGGCTGCGGCGCATCAGAAACAGAGCCTGTTATCGAGGCTGTTGAATCGTCAGCGGAGGAAGATTCAGCGAAAGAAGAGCCTGTAGAAGAAGAGCCAGTAAAAGAAGAACCAGCAAAAGAAGACGCAGTAGTAGAAGATGCTATGGAAACAACTGTGAAAGGGCAATTGATGATTGCAGCAGCAGCAAGCCTTGAAAACTGCCTTACAAGTGAAATTATTCCATTGTTTAACAAAAGTTATCCAGAAATTAATGTGACAGGTACCTATGATAGTTCTGGAAAATTACAAACACAAATTGAAGAAGGCGCAGAAGTTGATGTTTTCTTTTCTGCTGCAACAAAGCAGATGAAAGCATTGTCAGATGAAAGACTGATTGTGGAGGGTTCCATTGTAAATTTACTAGAAAATAAAATTGTATTGATTGTTCCCAAAGGAAGCGAAAGTAATTATAGTAAATTTGAGGATATTGTAAAAGCTGAATCAATAGCGATAGGAGATCCAGAAAGTGTCCCAGCAGGAGAGTATGCAAAAGAATCACTTTCAAATCTCGGAATATGGGAAGCAGTAATTGAAAAAGCAAGCCTTGGAACAAATGTAACGGAAGTACTTAACTGGGTAGTTGAAGGTAGTGCGGATGCAGGCGTTGTATATGCAACAGATGCCGCACAGACAGACAAAGTATCAATAATAGATACAGCACCTGCAGATAGTGTAAAACAAGCTATTTATCCGGTAGGGATAGTTTCAGAAGCTAAAAATGCAGATACTGCAGCTTTGTTTGTTGAATTTTTACAAACTCCTGAAGTAATAGCAATTTTTGAAGCAAACGGTTTTAATGCTGTAAAGTGATACTAAGATGATAGGGAGTAGAATAAAGGCAAAGCATGAAAGAAATTTCCTTGATGCTTTGCCTTTTTAAACACTATTTTAAAATTAAATCAAACAATTATTATTTGACCCAAAAATATGTTATTCTAATATAGTTAGAGAACAAGATATAATTAAATATTACTAATAGTAAAAGCAGTGGGGAAAAATAATGAAAGTATTACTTGTGGCAATTAATGCAAAATATATTCATGCAAATCTGGCTGTATATAGTCTAAAGGCATATGCTGATAAATGTTTGTTTATGGACAGGGAAATAATTGAGATTGCAGAATATACAATTAATCAACAGATCGATGAAATCATGTCGGATATCTATTTGAGGAAGCCAGATATGATTGCCCTTTCATGCTATATATGGAATATTGAGGTTGTTATTGAGTTGACAAATGAACTCGCGCAGATTCTGCCGGATGTAGATATTTGGCTAGGGGGACCAGAGGTATCATATGACGCACAGAAAACATTTGTCAGATTGGATAACATGGGCGTCAATACAGTAAGAGGAATTATGCTGGGAGAGGGAGAAGATACTTTTGCTGAGTTAATCAAAAAATATAAAGAAAATGATAGCAATAGGGATGAATGTTTTAGAAATATAAAGGGAATTGCATGTAGAGAATTTTTGAGTGAAGAGCGTGGGCTTATAGATATGGACAAATTGGTATTTCCATACACTGATATTGAAAAATTTGATAATCGAATCATATATTATGAGTCAAGTAGGGGATGTCCATTTAATTGCAGTTATTGTTTATCTGCAATTGACAAAAGTATTAGGTTTCGCTCAGTAAGAATGGTAAAAGAAGAATTGCAATTTTTTTTAGATAATAAAGTGAAGCAAGTCAAATTTGTTGACAGAACATTTAATAGTAATCATAAACATGCAATGGAAATTTTGCGTTTTATATACAATCAGGATAACGGCATTACGAATTTTCATTTTGAGATATCTGCAGAGATTCTAACTAACGAGGAAATAGAGTTATTAAATTTGTTTAGACCAGGTCTTGCGCAGTTAGAGATTGGAGTGCAGACGACAAATTGTTCTACACTCAATAAAATTAACAGAGTTACAGATTTTGAAAAAATGTGCAAAACCATAAAAAAGATTCAAGCGAAAGAAAATATACATATTCATTTAGATTTAATTGCAGGACTGCCAGAAGAGAGCTATGAGATGTTTATTTGTTCTTTTAATGATGTTTATTCACTGAGACCTGATCAGTTACAACTTGGATTTTTAAAAGTGTTGAAAGGTGCCCCTATAAGAGAGCATGCTTTATTTTACAATATTAATTTTCAACGAAAGGCTCCTTATGAAGTACTGTTTACCAACCAGATTACTTATGAAGAGATTTTGAAATTGAAGTCTGTCGAGAAGATGGTAGAAATTTACTATAATAGTAACCAATTTAATCATACACTTCAATTATTAGAGCAATCATATAATAGTGCCTTTCAAATGTATAAAGAGCTGGCTGATTATTATTGTGATTGTGGATATAGTACTGCACAACCATCGCGTGTAAAGCGTTATGAAATATTACTCGCTTTTGCATGTAATAAAGACAGAGTGAACACAGAAAACTATCAGGAAATTCTTACACGTGATTTGTATCTTCGTGAAAACATAAAAAATCGTCCCCTTTTTGCAAAGGACTTAACTGCATATAAAGAAAAAATAAGGAATTTTTATAAAAAAGAAGCAAGCACACATGCAATCATGCCGCATTATCAAGAATATAATGCTGCACAAATTTCGAGGTTAACACATATTGAGGTCTTTGGCAGACAAGGAGAAGAAACATATATTCTTTTTGATTACGAATATAAAAATTCTCTTACAGGTAATTCCATGCAATATACGATTGATCTTTAATAAATGAACTATAACAAATGAACAGGATAATGAATTGCTTCAATAGGCTCTCTGTGGTATAATTTGGTAGTTATTGGCGAAGGGAGATATGTCATGGTAACAAAAAGAACAAAGGAGATACTGGACATATTAGATAAACAATATTCTACTGTATATAAGTGCTACTTAAATCATGAGAATTCCTGGCAGTTATTAATTGCAACACAATTAAGTGCACAATGCACAGATGCGCGTGTAAATATAGTGACAAAGGATTTGTTTAAAAAATATAGATCGATTGAAGATTTTGCAAAAGCAGATATAAAAGAACTTGAAAAGGATATTTATTCTACAGGATTTTATCATAATAAGGCTAAAAATATTATTGGCTGTTGTCAGAAGCTGATGACGGAGTACAATAGTGAAGTGCCACGGGCAATTGAAGAATTAGTGTCTTTACCAGGAGTAGGTCGTAAAACAGCAAATGTTATTCGTGGCAATATATTTCATGAACCAAGTATAGTCGTTGATACACATGTAAAGCGTATTTCAAGACGTTTGGAATTGACGAAGGAAACGGATCCCGAGAAGATAGAATATGAATTGATGAAAGTACTGCCAAAAGACCATTGGATTTTATTTAATATTCAGAGCATTAGTTTTGGTCGTGAAATATGTGAAGCAAGAAATCCAAAATGTATGATATGCAAATTAACAAAGTACTGTAAAGAGATAAGAATGAAACAGTAATAATGAACGGATATCAGGGAGTATGATATGGTAGATACTTATGTTTCTCTTGATTTAGAGACTACAGGACTCAATTCAAAATTTGATAAGATAATAGAAATAGGTGCAGTTAAAGTAAAAGGGAGTATAATAACAGACACATTTTCTATGTTTGTGAAACCAGGAAAGAAGTTATCAAAGAAGGTTATCGATTTGACGGGAATAGAGGATGAAATGTTAGCAGAGGCAACAGAGCCAGAAGAAGCAATTAATCAACTGCTTCATTTTTTAGAAGACAATATATTGCTAGGACATAACATTTTGTTTGATTATTCATTTGTGAAAAGATATGCTACTAATTATGGATATAATTATGAAGCAGAGGCAATTGATACACTTAAGATAGCAAGAACGTATTTACCTGAACTATCGAGCAAGAATTTATCTTTTCTTTGTAAGCATTTTAATATAGAGAGCCAGGCACATCGAGCAAAAGAAGATGCAATAGCAACAGAGAAATTATATAAAATATTAAAAGAGAAATACTATGACCAGGACTTGGAAAAAGAACCCCCTCAGAGAGTTTTTGTTCCACATAAATTAGTATATCAGGTAAAAAAAGAAAACCTTGCAACAAAAAGACAAAAAGAATATTTAGCAAGAGTGATACAGTATCATAAGTTATTTGTGGATTACGATATAGAAAGTCTTACTAGAAACGAAGCTTCACGATATACTGATGTAATCATTTCAACCTATGGTAAAATGCCCAGAGAAAAATCATTGTATCATTAGCAATCGCGAATTTTTTCTAATTCTGAAACAATAGATTTTTTCATAATAGAATTTAATGTTTTTGCAACTTCGATCAAGTGATCGATTTTGTAAAGACTAGACTCTTCTTTGTATATTTCTGCAAGAAGAACATAATGTTTTTTGATATCAGTTCTACAGAAAATACCAAACTCCAAAACCGTTTTTGACTCAACGATGAATCCAAGCTTATATAAACAAATCGCCCAATTACTAAGTGCCCTTGCTAAAAGTGTAAAATTTTGATCATATTCCATTAATAAAGTTATATTAGGGGCACCATATTTAAATTTTAAATCCGTATTCGTAATACCAGTCAGATTTACAATGTTTTTTTTGGAAAGATCATTAATTATATTTTGATATTCCAAAAGCTCCTCATTTGTAGTATTATTTTGTAGAGGAAGTAGTTCTGCAGGAATAATAATATACGCAAGTGAATCTAATGGCTTCTTGCGAACACTATTAGCAGCATTTTCTTTTTCCCAGAAAGAGACATCTGTAAAATTTGTTTTTTTCTTTGCTCTTAGATAAACAAAAAAAGAGAAAAGAGTAATGCATAAAAAAAGAGGATATTTCATAAAATAAAGATGTCCTTTCATAAATAATTATATGGTTGAAAAGAGGTGAAAGTATGAACTTTAATAATAATAAAACAAAGCGTATTATTTCAAGTGTAATTATTATCATTTTAGTATTAGCTATGGTGGTTCCAACACTTATTTATTTTGTATCATATTAAATACATACTGTCAAATATATTGGTGGATATGTATCTTGAAAGAAAGTCAGCAAAAATGGTATAGTTATAAGAAGAAGTTTTTTATAGATAATTTTGAAGGAGTCTCATTTTGATGAAAAAAAGTAGTAGTGGAGTATCGACAATTATTATTGCAACACTAATGATTAGTATGGTTTTTCCTGTTGCTGTTAAAGCTGATATTAGTACTAACGTAAGCGGTGGCGCTTCAGCCGCTGTAAGCGGTACTATGGATGAGGATAAAAGCAGCGTGGCAGAGGACATTCCAGAGGGCGGCATTAGTAATGGTATTTATGCAGATACAGTTAATTTGTCTTCTAAGACTTATGATGAAGCATATGCTGCAATTTCTGACTATATAGAGTTGTTGAAAACAACAGAGATTACACTTATTTCTATCAATGGAGAGAATAGAACAATAACTGCGGGCGAGCTAGGCTTGCGTTGGACAAACCAAGAAATAGTAGCAGAAGCAGTGCGACTTGGCAAAGATGGAAATATAGTTGCCAGATATAAAGCATTAAAAGATTTGGAATATGAAAATGTAATATATCCAGTAGAATTAGGTTTTGATCATGAAACAATAAAAGCAGTTATTGAAGCGCAAGTAGGACAGGATAATATTGAGCCGATTGACGCAACTATTTCAAGAGAAGAAGAACAGTTTAGCGTTGTACCAGGACAAACAGGTTTTTCGATAAATATAGATTCTTCTGTTAAGAAAATAGAAGAATCTTTAGATGTTGACTGGAACAAAAGTCCAACAATTATCGAATTGGTAATTGATGTTAATGAGCCAAAAGGTAAGACAGAAGAATTAGAAAAGGTGAAAGATGTCCTGGGCACGTACACGACCAGCTATAAGAGCTCTGGTACTTCAAGAGCAGGTAATGTAGCAAATGGAACACGATTGGTTAACGGGAAGGTTCTGTTTCCAGGAGAAGAATTTTCGGTTTATGAAGCAGTAGAGCCTTTTACAGAGGATAATGGCTACTATATGGCAGGATCCTATCTTAATGGATTAGTGGTAGAGAGTTTAGGTGGTGGAATTTGTCAGGTTTCATCTACATTATATAATGCAGCAATTAGAGCAGAATTAGAGATAAAAGAGAGATATAATCATTCTATGATCGTGTCTTATGTAAACCTATCATCTGATGCTGCAATCTCGGGGACTTCTAAAGACTTTCGGTTTGTAAATAACTATGACTATCCTATTTATATTGAGGGAAAGACAAGCGAAGATAAAAAGATTACTTTTACAATCTATGGGGTAGAAGTAAGACCAAGTAACAGAGAAGTTAGTTATGAAAGTGTGGAAATAAGCAAAACTGTACCAGAAGGTGAGAGAGTAATTGCAGATGCTGGCCAACCGGTAGGGTACATTGATGTGCAATCTGCGCATACTGGATATGTGGGTGAACTTTGGAAAGTAGTTAAAGTAGACGGTGTGGAAACAGAGCGTGTAAAGGTAAATAAAAGCACCTATGCTGCCGCACCTAGAACGGCGACAGTTGGAACGGCAACAGCAAGTCCCGAGATATTGGCAACAATACAGGCAGCTATAGCTACGAGCAATATTGATTATTGTAAGGGTATTATAGCACAGTTGAATGCAGCAGCAGCAATGATAAGTGCAGATGTGCCGGTAGAGTAAACAACTGTGATTATCATACAGTAAAATAGTAATTAAAGTTGTATGATGAATGAAAAGAGTTGATAATTCATGAAAATAGGAAAAGTGCCCGAAAATGTACTTAAGCGTTCGGTTATAAAACAAATAAAGACAAAAAGAAAAGAAATCCTTGTTGGAGCAGGCGTAGGTGAAGATTGCGCTGTAATTTCGCTTGCTGAAGACGAGGTTTTTGTTATGTCTACAGATCCTATTACAGGTACAGTTCATGATATTGGATCACTTTCTGTTCATGTTACGGCTAATGATATTGCTTCTTCTGGAGCAGAGGTTATAGGTGTGATGTTAAGCGTGTTATTGCCCGAGGAAACAACAGAAGCGGACTTGAAAGCAATGATGGGGCAAGTAGAAAAAGTTTGTGCTGATTTAAATATACAGACAATTGGTGGCCATACAGAAATCACAAAAGCCGTAAATCAACCGATTATTACGGTTACTGGTATTGGAAAAGCGAAAAAAGATTCTTATATTACAACTGCAGGTGCCAAAGTAGGGCAGGATGTGATTGTGACAAAATGGATTGCTTTAGAAGGGACATCAATTATTGCAAAAGAAAAGGAAGAGGAACTTCTTAAGAAATTTTCGCCTGCATTTATGAAAGAGGCAAAAGATTTAGGAAGATATCTTTCTGTGGTGCCCGAGGCCGCCACCGCCGCCAAGTCTGGCGTTAGTGCTATGCATGACGTGACAGAGGGTGGAATATTTGGAGCACTCTGGGAGATAGCAGAGGCATCAGGCGTCGGACTTGAAATTGATTTAATGAAAATACCAATCAAGCAGGAAACCATAGAAATATGTGAATATTTTGGATTAAATCCTTATGCATTAATATCCAGTGGTTCGATGCTTATGACAATAGAAAATGGATATGATTTAGTCAGAAATCTTGAAAAAGAAGGAATTAAGGCAACTGTTGTAGGGAAAGTTACATCTGGCAAGGATAGAGTTTTACTGAATGCGGAAGAGAGACGCTTTTTAGAGCCACCGAAATCAGATGAACTTTATAAAATCTATTAACGGAGACAGTAAAGGAGAAATACTATGAGAGAAAAAATTTTAACATTTATAGAAAAGAACAGCAGAATTGATATAAAAGAATTAGCGATTCTCATGGGAGAAGATGAAATAGCTGTTGCAGAAGCATTGTTACAGATGGAAGAAGAGGGAATTATTTGTGGTTATCATACCTTAATTAACTGGGACAAGGTGGTGGCAGAGAAAATAACTGCACTCATTGAGGTAAGGGTAACACCACAAAGAGGACATGGATTTGATTCAATAGCAGAAAGAATTTACCAATACCCAGAAGTAACGGCTACCTATTTGATATCAGGAGGATATGATCTGCTTATTATTTTAGAAGGAAAGACGCTAAAAGAGGTATCTAGTTTTGTGTCAGATAAACTTTCAACATTGGAATCTGTTATCAGTACAGCAACACATTTTGTATTAAAGAAGTATAAGGATCACGGCACAATATTAGAGAAACATAGTAATGATGAGAGGATGGTGGTATCTCCATGAGAAATCCTTTATCAGAAGTAGTAGTAGATATTAAGCCATCAGGAATTCGTAAATTTTTTGATATTGCAAGCGAAATGAAAGAAGCAATCTCTTTAGGCGTAGGTGAGCCGGATTTTGATACACCATGGCATATACGTGACGAAGGTATATATTCACTTGAAAGAGGAAGAACCTTTTATACATCCAATGCAGGTCTTATGGAATTGCGTACCGAAATTTGTAATTATTTAGATAGAAGGATAAATGTAAAATATTGCCCAAAGTCTGAAGTGATAATAACGGTTGGAGGAAGTGAGGCAATAGATATTGGATTGCGCGCTATGATTAATCCTGGCGAAGAAGTTTTGATTCCGCAACCAAGTTATGTTTCTTACGAGCCTTGTGCAATACTTGCAGGGGCAAAACCGGTTATTATCGAACTAAAAAACGAAAATGAATTCAGATTAACGCCAGAGGAACTTCTTGCTGCAATCACGCCTAAGACGAAAGTACTGATTATGCCTTTTCCGAATAATCCAACGGGCGCTATTATGACAAAAGATGAATTGATAAAGATTGCGGAAATTGTAATTGAGAAAGACTTGTTTGTTATGTCCGATGAAATATATTCAGAGCTTTCTTATCTTGGAGATCATGTGTCAATTGCTTCTTTACCTGGAATGAGAGAAAGAACAATTGTAATCAATGGTTTTTCAAAAGCGTATGCTATGACAGGCTGGAGATTAGGATATGCATGTGGACCAGAGAAAATTATCGAGCAAATGACAAAGATTCATCAATTTGCAATCATGTGTGCACCAACAACGAGCCAATATGCGGCAATTGAAGCATTAAAAAATGGTGACGAAGATGTAGCAATGATGAGAGAGTCTTATAATCAGAGAAGAAATTATCTAATGTATATTTTTAAAGAGATGAAATTGCCTTGTTTTGAACCATTTGGCGCATTTTATGTATTTCCGTGTATTAAAGAGTTTGGTTTGACATCAGATGAATTTGCAGTTCGATTATTGGAAGAAGAGAAACTTGCTGTGGTACCTGGAACAGCTTTTGGAGACTGTGGAGAGGGTTTTCTTCGTATTTCTTATGCGTATTCACTAGAAAAATTAAAAATTGCTATGGAGAGAATAGAGAGATTTATTACGAGACTCAGAAATGAAGCAAAATAGCTACGGAGGCAAAGAATGAATATCGTACTATTTCAACCCGAGATACCGGCCAATACTGGAAATATTGGCCGGACTTGCGTTGCTACGGGGACAAAACTGCATTTAATAGAACCACTTGGTTTTCAATTAAATAGAAAAGCGATTCAAAGGGCTGGTATGGATTATTGGGAACACTTAGAGGTGACGCGATATGTTAATTTTGATGAGTTTCTTATGAAGAATCCTGATTCACGAATATACATGGCAACAACAAAGGCAAAACATACATATACAGAGGTTTCTTATAAAGAGAATGATTATATTATGTTTGGAAAAGAGAGTGCAGGAATTCCTGAAGAAATATTAGTTAATCACGAAAAGACCTGTATCAGGATACCAATGATGAATGATATTCGTTCTCTAAATTTAGCAAATTCAGTCGCGATTGTGTTATATGAAGCATTACGACAAACAGATTTTCAAGAAATGAAATTAGAGGGTGAACTTCATCACCTACAGTGGAATGTATAAGTCAAAAATAATAATAGATAACAGAGGATATTATGAATAAGAAAGACAAGAAAATAAAGATAGCAAAATTAATCTTTTATATTTATATCATCATACTGTTTTTCATAGTAGCAGTGAAGTTTACAGGAAATAATTTAGATGTGATTCTACAAAGATGTGATATTATATCTTCTGCAAAAGAAGCAGGAACCCGAAATCTTAATGTAACACCTTTTACTACGATTAATCTTTATTTAAGACATATTGAAAAGCCATATGCCTATACAAATATAGTAGCCAATCTTTTGTTTTTTGTACCTGTCGGGTTTCTCATTCCAATTGCTTTTCCTAAACATAAGAAATTTTTGAAAACAATGATTATTTGTCTAATCATTGTAGCGAGCATTGAAATATTTCAATATATCACATGTCTCGGATTTTGTGATATTGATGATGTAATACTTAATATGGTAGGAAGTATGACAGGCTTTATTGTATACAAATGTACGCGTAAAACATAATTATGATTCAAAAGCTTTTGACTTAGGAAGCGTAAAAATGAATTCGGTACCTACGCCAACGGTACTGATAACATTTATATTTTCATGATGAGCGTTTATGATTTCTTTCGTAATAGAAAGACCAAGTCCTGTTCCTTTCTTATCTTTTCCACGTGATAAATCTGTTTTATAAAATCTGTCCCATATCATTTTTAAACTTTCCTTTGGAATACCGATTCCCGAATCTTTGACAGAGACAAAAACTTTTTCATTTTTCTCAGTGGTCTCAATTTTTATTGTGGAACCATCATGGCTGAATTTTATGGCATTATCAATGAGATTATATAGTACCTGTTGTATTTTTACCATATCGGCTTTAATGTATAAGGTTTTTCCGGTCAAAACAAGGTTAAATGAAATACGTTTTTTGGTACAGGTACCTTCAAAAGTAGCAGTCACGTTTTTAATCACTTTATTAATATCAAAATCGGTCGTGTCTAGTAGCATTCCTTTTGTATTTAGGTTATTTAACGAAAGAAGTGAACTTGTCAGTTTTGTAAGTCTTTTTGTCTCATTTAAAACAATTTTCAAGTACTTCTGATGCATTTCTGGTGGAATCGTGTCATCAATCATTGCTTCCAAATAGCCTTTTATAGAGGTAAGAGGCGAACGAAAATCATGTGACACATTTGCAATGAATTTTTTTTGATTTTCTTCAGAACAACTAAGTTCACTAGCCATATATCCTAGCGAAGCGGCTAGATAGCCAATTTCATCCTCTTTATCAACAGAAAATTCATATTTCAAATTGCCACTCGCATATTCCTCAGTTGCAAGAGTAATTTTTTTAAGAGGAATATAAACCATATCCGTAAATACAATCAGAATCGTTGTGGAAAGAATAAAAATAATACCAAGCGTAATATAAGAAATATTAAGAAGGGCATCTCTTGAAGCAGTAATATTCTTAAGCGAGGTGTGTATAACAACATACCCACGAACCTTAAAGTTTGAAGTGATAGGAGACAAAACACTAATAACATCTTCATCAAATTGACCATAAAAATTGCCGGTCATATAGTATTTATTTCCGGTGTCAGTAGGATTAAAATGTGCAACAAAAAGAGAATTCGTAGAATCATCTCTTGAGTTAAAAATGACATTACCGTCAGAATTTATAATCCAAATAGGTGAAGATACATAGGTATCAATTGCTTCTAATTGTTCAATTACATCTTCTGCCGTCAAAGAATTTCCATTAAAGCTAGAGGCATATTTATTAGAAATCAGAGTAGCCTCTTTATAGATTGCGGCGGCCTTCTGCTGCGTCAAATAATCAAGTGTCAATTCCGAAGTAAACGTAGCAATTGTCGCAAAACTAAGAAAACCAAATATTAAATATGCAATTATAAACTTTATATAAATGGTTTGTTTTATGCGCACGTTATTTCACCTCAAATTTATATCCGATTCCCCACACAGTAGAAAGTCTCCATGCAGTATGATCCTTAATTTTTTCGCGAAGACGTTTAATATGTACATCTACTGTTCTTGTATCTCCAATATATTCATAGCCCCATATATGATCTAGTAATTGCTCCCGTGTAAAAACCTGATTTGGTGAAGAAGCAAGAAAATATAATAATTCTAATTCTTTTGGTGGCATATCTATAGAATCTCCATAATACAAAACAGAATAATTTGTCTGATTAATGACAAGATCCGAATATTCCACACATTTTGCATCTGAGGCTTTCGTGATTGTTTTTGGTGTATAAGTACGTCTGAGGACGGCTTTGACCCGTGCAACTAATTCTTTTGAATCAAAAGGTTTTTCCATATAATCATCAGCACCAAGTTCTAAACCTAACACTTTGTCAAATATTTCACCTTTTGCCGAAAGCATAATAATAGGAGTTAAAGATTTTGCTCGAATTTCCCGGCAGACCTGATAACCATCTATTCCAGGAAGCATGAGATCAAGTAAAATCAGGTTGGGTTCAAAAGTATCGAAAGATAATAGTGCCTGTTCACCATCGTGAACCATTTGTGTATCAAAACATTCCTTTGTAAGATAAAGAGAAATTAATTCTGCAATATTAGCGTCATCGTCAACAATAAGTATCTTTTGCTTGCTTGCCATAATAAAATATCCTCCTAATTGTAGTATAAGGTCCCTATACCTGGTTTATTTAAAAACAACAATTGTGACACCAGCGTCACCTTCTCCGTATGTACCAAGGTGATACTCCTTTACATATTTTACTTTTTTAAGATGAGAATGTACGCCTGCTCTCAAAGCACCTGTACCTTTTCCATGAACAACACGGACACTTGGCAGATGCGCCAAATAAGCATCATCTAAATATTTATCCAGAGTAGCCAAAGCTTCATCAACAGTCTGCCCCAAAAGATTAATTTCACTAGAAATAGAGAGGGATCGGGATAAATCCATTTTGCCACCTTTATGCTGTGTAAAATTTGGCCCAGTAATATCAGGTGTATCTATAATATTTAAATCATTAATATTTGCAGCAGTACGTAAAATGCCACATTGCACAAATAAATTTCCTTTTGCATCAGGAAGAGTGCTTACGGTACCATTTAATCCAAGTGAAAGGATTCTAACAGACTCGCCTATTTTAAAATCAGAAGCCTTATTTGTTTTTAATCCCACTTCTTTTTTTAGCAATAAGCCGGCGCCTGTCGATGATATCTTATCCCGTAGCTTTTGCCGGTCCTTTTCCATATTCTGAATCGTGCCTTTACCAATACTATACTTTTGAAAATGACTAATCGTTTCATCAGCGATATCTTTTGCATCTTGTAAAATATCACGAGCCTCCTCATTGGCTGCAGCAATAATTTTTTCACGTGAAGCATCAATTTTTTCTTTCTTTTCAGCCAACTCATTCTTTAACTTTTCAATTTCTTTTTTATACTTTTTGATTTCCAATTTTTCATTTTCTATCGCAACTCGATTTACTTCAAGTTTTGCCAAGATATCCTCAAAGCTTTCGTCTTGTTCCGTTAAATATGCTTTTGCATTATCAATAATATAGTCTGGCAAGCCGAGTTTGCTGGAAATAGCAAACGCATTACTTTTGCCAGGAATACCAATTAAAAGTTTATAGGTAGGTTTTAAGGTTTCAACATTAAACTCGCAACAAGCATTCTCTACATCCGGCGTCGATAAAGCAAATAACTTTAATTCACTATAATGTGTTGTTGCAATTGTTTGAATTTTTTGCTCATGAAGATGTGTTAAAATTGCCATTGCAAGAGCAGCACCTTCGGTTGGATCTGTACCTGCACCAAGCTCATCAAAAAGGCACAAAGAACGATGATTCGCATTTTGTAAAATCGAAACAATATTAGTCATATGTGATGAAAAAGTACTTAAGCTTTGTTCTATACTCTGTTCATCGCCAATATCTGCAAAAATTTCCGTGAAAACAGATAATTCTGAGCGATCAAGTGTTGGAATATGAAGACCAGATTGTCCCATCAGCGACAATAAGCCAACCGTTTTCAAAGCAACAGTCTTACCACCCGTATTGGGTCCGGTAATAATCAAAAGGTTAAAATCACACCCAATATGAATCTCTAATGGGACAACGGTATCCTTATTTAGCAAGGGATGCCGTCCTTGTCTGATGACAACACGACCCTCAGTATTATAGATCGGAATGGTTGCATTTTGTTCCATAGCAAGAGAGGCTTTGGCAAATATAAAGTCAAGTTCAGTCAGAACAGTAAAGTTTTGATTGATAATATGTGTATGTTCGCTACATTTTTCACTAAGAGTGGCTAAAATAACTTCGATTTCACGTTCTTCCTTTAAGTAAAGCTCCTTCAAATCATTATTGAGTTTTACAACAGCAGCAGGTTCAATAAATAGTGTAGAACCGCTTGAAGACTGGTCATGAATCATTCCCTGGATATTATTTTTATATTCAGTTTTAACAGGAATACAGTAACGATTATTTCGCATAGTGATGACAGCATCCTGTAAATACATTCTATATGTGGAATTAATCATAGAGATTAACTGTGAATGTATCTTATCATTAGATAATTTTATACCTCTTCTAATTTGTCGAAGAGTCGGACTGGCATCGTCACTTATCTCTTCTTCAGAAAGGATACAGCGTCTTATTTCTGTAGAAATGGGGGTGAGAGGTTCTATCCTATCAAATAGATAATCTAAAGAATCTTCTGAAACATTAGATGTTTCTTTACGAGAATAAGATTTAATCTTATTGGCAGTTTCCAATAACGAAGCAATTGCAAGAAGTTCCTCTATTGATAAAATGCTTCCCATTTCCAAACGTTTCATGGCTCCCGAAACATTTTTGGTTCCAGAAAAAGAAATACTTCCTTTCCTAAAAAGCCGGTTAAGAGCATCCTGTGTTTGTAGCTGTGCAGACTTTATTTCATCTAGGTCACAAGAAGGGAATAAGGATAAGCATTTTTCCTTTCCAGCGACAGAAGATGCGTAGGAGGCTAGCTGCTCTAAAATTTTGTGATATTCTAAAATTCTGATTACTTTTTCATTCATATCAATTTCCTGCTGTCTAATAAGATAATAGTAATATAATCATGGAGACTTAATCTTCTATATTTTAGCAGAGATTGTATGATAAAGCAACGGTTAGCAATTGTCCATCCGGCATTATATATTGTAAAATATGTTATATTTTAGTATAATACAATTTAGTGACCATTTTTGATAAGGCAGTATTTTGATAAGGAGAATACTTTATGGATGAGCAAGACAATAATTTGGTAGACATGCCCGAAGAAATTGATGCCGATAACGAAGGAAAAGTTAAAAAAGATGACCAATTCGAGTTTATTAGAGAGACAATAAAAGATAAGCCAATTAACAAAAAACGTGTGCTTGCAAGAATACTACTGACAGTTTTTTTGGCAGTTATTTTTGGTGTGGTAGCAGGTTTTACATTTGTACTGACGCTGCCTTGTATTGAGGCTATGATGAATCCAAGCGAACCGCAGATGGTAGAAATCGCTCAAGAGGCAGAGGAAGAAGCTAACACAGAGGAAGCAACTGTCGAGGAAAAGACAGCTGAAGAAAAGGCCGAAGAGAAAGCGTTGCTTGAGGCAGAGAAAGAGCAGCCGGAGCAGGTTGTAACGCAAATTGTTGAAAAGGTAGAGAAGGTAGATCTTGAAATCGATGATTATAGGATTCTTTCTGAAAAATTATATAATGTGGCGAAAGAAGCCAGCAGATCAGTTGTTACGGTAACGGGCCTGTCTTCGGATGTAGACTGGTTTATGAATTCATATGAGTATGAGAACAAGACATCAGGATTGATTGTTGCAGACAATGGAAAAGAACTATTAATTCTGGCAAATAAAAGTGTGATTGAAAATGCAGAAAGTATACAAATCACATTTTGTGATGGTACAGAGTCTGAGGGCACAATCAAGAAATATGATCAGAATACGGGACTTGCAATTGTTGCAGTTGAATTGGAAACGATTGGAGAAGAAACCCTACAGGCAATTGTGCCAGCCTCTTTTGGGAATACAAGACCAAATACAATAGTAGGAATGCCAATCATAGCAATCGGGAATCCTCTCGGATATGCAGAGTCTATTGCCATGGGGTATGCAACATCTAATTCTTATGTATTGGATATGATTGATACCAATTTACAGATGATTACGACCGATATTTATGGAAGCAAGGCAGGAAATGGCGTATTGGTCAATCTGGATGGAAAGGTCATGGGCGTTATCTGTCAGGAATCGTTAGGAACAGATGATAATAATTTAATAAAAGCCTATGCAATTTCGGATCTTATTACAGCAATAGAAAAACTATCTAATGGACAGGATATTGCATATTTGGGTGTAAAAGGGACAGAAGTAACAGAAACAGTTAATATAAATCAAAATGTACCATTTGGAGCATATGTGACAGAAGTAATTGTAGATTCTCCAGCTATGCAAGAAGGAATTCAAAGTGGGGACATCATTGTTAAAATGGGAACGATGGACATAAAGTCTTTTGAAGATTACAAACAGGCCATGATGAAAAGTCAGCCAGGAGACTTAATGATGATTACTGTAAAAAGACTTGGTAAAGGGGAATATGTTGAATTGTCCTATGAGATTACCTTAGGAACGTTAGAATAGAAGGCATGGGCAGTAAATTTTATAACAGATACAAGAAAGAGAGGCCATATGAAGTATATTGAGGCATTTAAGGAAAGTGACAGGGTGTCAGATATTTATTTGTGTAAGCACAAGCAAGCGGCAGTAACAAAAAATGGAAAAGTATATGAGAATCTTATTTTGCAGGATAAGACAGGTACTATTGATGCAAAGATATGGGAACCTAATTCTGCTGGAATAGAAGATTTTGAAGTATTAAATTATATTGAAGTATTTGGAGATGTGAGTAGTTTTCAGGGAGCATTGCAATTAAGCGTGAAGCGCGTGAGATTATGTAGGGAGGGAGAGTATGACCCTGCAGATTATTTACCCGTGAGTAGTAAAAATATCGAAGAAATGTATGAGGAGCTGCTTAAATATATAAAAGGGATTTCAAATGAATATCTTAAAAAATTGGTAGAAATGTTTTTTGTACAAGATGAAGAATTCATTACTATTTTCAAAAAGAGCTCAGCAGCAAAAACAGTCCATCATGGCTTTGTAGGTGGACTTCTAGAACATACACTAGGTGTAATCAAACTGTGTGAATTTTATGCAAAAGAATATTCAGTACTTAATAAGGATTTGCTCCTGTCAGTGGCAATGCTTCATGATATTGGAAAGACAAAGGAATTGTCACTATTTCCCGAAAATGACTATACGGATGATGGACAATTAGTCGGACATATTGTAATAGGCTCAGAAATGATTAATGAGAAAGCAAAAGAAATACCGGGATTTCCGCAGTCATTACTCAACGAAGTGAAACACTGCATATTGGCACATCATGGAGAATATGAGTATGGTTCACCAAAAAAACCTGCATTGGTAGAAGCACTAGCACTTAATTTTGCAGACAATACAGATGCAAAAATGGAAACAATGAAAGAATTGTTTTCATCTACACAAGAAACAGGTTGGATTGGTTATAATCGACTGTTAGAAACAAACGTACGGAAAACAAGTGGACAGTAACTATGAGTTATCAGAAGAACCAGACTATTACCGTAAAAATTGAAGATATGGGAGCAGAGGGAGAAGGAATCGGGAAAGTAGAAGGCTACACTCTGTTTGTTAAAGATGCGCTAATAGGTGATCTTGTAGAAGCGAAGATAGTAAAACCAAAAAAGAGTTATGCTTTTGCAAAACTTGAGAAGATAATAAAGCCCTCGAAAGATCGGATAGAGCCCCCATGTCTTTATCACAGACAGTGCGGAGGCTGTCAGATTCAAGCACTTTCTTATGCTACACAATTGAAATTTAAAGAAGAAAAGGTGAGAAATCATCTGATAAGAATAGGAAGGTTTGAAGATACTCTGATTCATCAAGTAATGGAGTCTATTATCGGCATGTCAGAGGGATTCCGGTATCGTAACAAAGCACAATTTCCAGTAGGGGTAGATAAAGATGGAAATTTGATTACAGGATTTTATGCAGGCAGAACACATAGTATTATTTCAAATACTGATTGTATGCTAGGTGCTTCAATCAATAAGAATATTTTAGAAGAAGTGCTTACTTATATGAAGAAATATAATATAACTGCATATGATGAAAAAAATAGCAGCGGCGTAGTAAGGCATATATTGATTCGCGAAGGATTTCATACAGGAGAAGTCATGGTTTGTCTGGTGGTAAATGGAGACAGGCTACCAGAGACGAGTGATTTGATAACTCATTTACAGCAGGCAATCAAAGGCAAGTGGAACCTAAAAAGTGTATTGCTTAATTGCAACACGGAAGACACAAATGTGATATTGGGAAAGAAGACAGAAGTACTTTGGGGACAGTCTTATATTACAGACTATATCAAAGACATTTCATTTCAGATTTCAGCACAATCTTTTTATCAGGTTAACTCCATGCAAACAGAAAAACTTTATAGTATTGCGATTGATTATGCTGGACTAACCGGAAAAGAAATCGTATGGGATTTATATTGCGGGATTGGAACAATAACATTGTGCATGGCAAAACAGGCGGCACATGTGTTTGGAGTGGAAATTGTTCCCAAAGCAATAGAAGATGCAAAGAGAAATGCACAAAATAATAAAATCACAAATACAACATTTTACGAGGGAAAAGCAGAAGAAGTGCTGCCAGATTTTTATGAAAAAGAACGGGCAGCAGGACGAGACCCTGAAGTAGATGTTATCGTAGTTGACCCTCCACGTAAAGGTTGCGACGTTACACTCCTTGATACTATTTCTAAAATACAACCCAAAAGAGTAGTGTATGTTAGTTGCGATTCTGCAACACTGGCAAGAGATTTGCGATATCTTTGTGATAGAGGCTATGAAATAAAAAAGGTAAGACCAGTAGACCAGTTCGCACAGACAGTGCACGTTGAGAGTATAATTCTGATGACGTATTGTGGTTCAGAGGGCAAAAAGTAGAAGTTGACCACAACATATAGTGGTTTGAGGACGATTTTAGAGCGAAACAAGAACAAAAAAACACCATTTTTTGACCCTTGTTTTTGGGGTGATTTATAGATGACATAGGGTAAAAACCTTAATTGAAGAATAAAACGAGAAAAGCAGGGTTGGAGATATGAAGTAATATGCTTGATAAGTTAATATAGCATTTGTATAATGTATATAAGCAGATTTATGTGAAGCAAAGATTATTACATAAAAGGAGGTAATTTACATGAAGCCAAAAGAAATACTATGTCAGTGGATTGATGCATTTAACAATGCAGATACGGAAACTATTGCAAATTTATATGATGATAGTGCAATAAACCATCAGGTTGCTAATGAGCCAGTTATTGGGAAAGAGGCTATAAAGAGAATGTTTGAACAAGAGTTTTCTCAAGCAAAAATGGTTTGTATTGTTGAAAATATTTTTGAAGATGGACAATGGGTAATTTTGGAATGGCGTGACCCGTTAGGTTTGAGAGGTTGCGGTTTTTTTCAAATAGTAAATGATAAGATTCTATTTCAGAGAGGCTACTGGGATAAACTATCTTTCTTAAAGCAACACAACTTACCTATTGAATAAAACTGATATAATCCTTATCTGAAGTAGTTCATATAATTCTTATATTGCGATCAAAGTATTATTTATAGTAGAATCGATAAATAGGAATTTA
>CAZAAC010000042.1:0-20618 GCA_964483155.1 uncultured Lachnospiraceae bacterium
TGCCAATGGATATTTTCTTGATGACACATTTCCAAATTATGCGATTTTATATCGCGATTCTCTATAATAAACTGATTTTAGTTATTGACAATACATTGCTATGTATCATATAATATCAGTCGTACGTAGTGCAGTGAATAGGAAGAATTTCATACAGTTATAAAGTTCTATAGATCAGCATTCACAGACATATGTGTTTGTAGCTCAGCTGGATAGAGCAACGGCCATCTACGCCGTGTCTCATGAAATGATTGGGAGATACCAGAAATGAGTATCTTCTTTTTTTATTCTCTCATTAGTTGCCGAATTGACTCTATATCTAGTATAATGACATAGGAGAACCCCAGTGTTAAACGAACATCGAAAAGAACTGAAATTCATATGCAGTGATTTGGATTTTGCAAACATTCAAAATCGTATTAAAACGATTATGAAGATGGATCAGAATTCAGATGGTGAGGCTTATAATATCAGAAGCATTTATTTTGATGACAGAAATAATTCGTGTTTTCGTGAAAATGAAGCAGGTGTAGACAAACGCCAAAAGTTTCGCATCAGGATATATAAAAAAAGTGATGCTTTGATACATGCTGAAATAAAAAGTAAGTATCGGGATACTTCGACAAAAAGAAGCGTTTCTTTATCACGGGCACAATTTGATCAGATATTATTTGCAGGAAAAGTGCCGAGCGAATTGTGTGAAAATGAAGTCATAAAACAATATAGAGCTGCAATTGAAGCAGAGGGATTTAGACCTGTGAGTATTGTCGAATATGAACGAACGGCATTTGTTTATCCAATTGGCAATGTCAGAGTGACATTTGACAGAAATATTGGAGCAAGTACACAGTATGATCGTTTTTTTATGGAAACGCTCCATTCTGCGCCGGTATTACCAACTGGGAAACATATATTAGAAGTGAAGTACGACGAATTATTACCGGATTATATTGCACAGTTATTAGAAATCGGAACATTATCAAGAACGTCTTATTCAAAATACTATTTTTCAAGAATGATAACAGGGAGGTACTATTTATGACATTTTCAGATGGAATTAAACAATCAATACTTGAAGGGTTTATGGCAACGGAAATGACGACAGGAGAGATTGTGACAACTCTGGCAATTGCTTTTGGAATATCCATATACATATTTATACTGTATAGAATCATTACAAAAAGTGCATTTTATTCAAAAACATTTAATATATCAATGGCAACGATTTCAATTGTTACAGCAGCGATTATTCTGGCGATGCAGTCAAGCCTTGTTATTTCATTAGGTATGGTTGGCGCACTGTCTATCGTAAGATTTAGAACTGCTATAAAAGATCCTATGGATTTGCTGTTTCTTTTCTGGTCTATCGGTACAGGTATTATTTGTGGTTCTGGATTGTATAAAATTGCGTTGGTCTTAGCACTTGTTATTACTATAGCAATTGCATTGCTAGAATTATTGCCGAATAAGCACGCATCATTGTTACTGATTATTAACAGTAGTGATAAGAGTATTGAAGGGAAATTAATACCTGTATTAAAAGACGCTGTAAAATCATATAAAGTAAAGTCGCGTAATATCACGCAGGCTGGAATTGATATTATTTTTGAACTTCGGGTAAGTGAAGAGGCTGAACTGGTTAATAAAGTTTCAGGCATTCAAAATATAGATGCGGTTTCATTAATTGCACATGATGGAGAATTTAGAGGATAGAAATAGTGAAGAGAAGGATATTACTGCTGTCAATCATAATTAGTGTATTCTTTTTGATGGTATTGTACCAATTTGAGCGATGGAGTGATCTGAAAAAGCAAACACCGACTATGGGCGTATCAATAGAAGAAGTCGTGAAAAATGATTTTTGGATCAGTGTTCCTGCGGCTGAAAACAGAGGCTTGAGTTATGATGTAGGTGGTTATTTTGATGATGAAAGTAATACCATTTACCTGATATTGCCTGCAGATGTGAATAGAAGAAAAGTAGTATATTATATTCGAGACACTTATAATAATTATCTGACGCGCATAGTATCGGATTTTGAAAATGATGAAGTTATAATTGGCGATAAAACGATTATTGCCATAGAGTCTGAATTGCCTATTTTATATCTTCAGGTTGAGGATGAATATGGGACGATATATGATGTGAACAGTGATCCAACGAAAGAAACTCGGTGCTACGGTGAAATGAGACTTGATGTAGGAAGAGAGATGGCTACTCAAAATGGTTGGGCAACATCATACCTTAGTGCTGATTATGATAACAGTACACCAGGATCAGTCGAAGTAAAGCCAAGAGGAAATAACACATGGATATTTGGTAGCAAGAAGCCGTATTCATTTAAACTTGACAAAGCAATTGATTTACTGGGAATGGGGAAGACAAAAAAGTGGGCGTTGCTTGCAAATGCAGAGGATAAATCACTGATCAAAAATGAAATTGCATATATTATTGCAGATCAAATTGGAATGTCATTTACACCAAAGACACAGAATGTTGTATTCTACTTAAATGGAGAGTATCGGGGCGTATATGGTTTGACAACACGAATTGAAATTGATAAAAATAGAGTTGCATTATCAAATAATGATTTTTTGATTAATTTTGGTGGAAGTGAACCACAGCAGGTCATACCCTTTGAAACAAAAAACTGGTATTATGATTCGGATGGATATGACTTCCCATATGTGGATTTGATATATCCGGAAAATACAACTGATACAGAAACTGTGCAGACTTTTATTCAAGAGTACATAACAGCTGTTGAGGACGTAAGCAGTGACAAATACCTGGAATACATGGATATTGAAAGTCTTGCCAAGTTCTATTGGGTGCAGGAAATATGTATGAATTATGATTCGTCTTCTAGAAGTATCTATTCTTATTATAAAAGTAATGAAAAGAAAATGTATATGGGACCCGTATGGGATATGGATCTTACGCTGGGTATTAACGGTGATAAAGCTGGGAGTGATTATCGTATTCCGGAAGGTTGGGCAGTTAGAAATATCGGCGTGTATGTCCCACTTTTTGAACATGATAGTTTTGAACAGGAAGTAAGAAGAGTTTATTATGAAGAAGGCATTAGAGAAATTATGTTTGCGATGGTAAATTATTTTGATTATGTACAGAACACAATGAAGGTGGATGGAGAACTGAACTACTCTCGGTGGAAGGAAGAATCAGGTATATATGCGCTGGATTATGGCGCTACAAATTATGCAGAACAGGTAAATGCAGTACAGCAGTTTTATGTGGATAGAATAGAGTGGATTGATATGCAGATGAAGCAGTAATTTCTTGCTGAATCAACGAAGTTTTTTAAAAAAATAGTTAGACACGTCATTGTGAGTAAGACCATGATAACGTGTCTGTTTTTTTAATAAAGAAAAGAGTCTTTTTGAAAAAATTCCTTTTAGTTTTATCAATAAAATCTAAAATTAGCAATTAAATCTTCCTTAGGAAGGAAAGTTATGGTAATATGATAAAAAGTATTTGTAGGAAATAGTATGTTTTGCAAGGAGTGAGGATATGACAAAAGCGAAATTTCGAGAGTTAGCACAGAAACAGTTGCTATATTTAGATGGGGCAACGGGTTCAAATCTGATAAAAAGTGGTATGCCGGCAGGTGTTTGTCCTGAGATATGGATACTTGAACATCCACAGGTGATGATCGATTTGCAGATGGCATATATTGAAGCTGGAACAAATATTATTTATTCACCAACTTTTACGAGTAATCGTATTAAAATGGAAGAGTATGGGTTAGAAAAAATT
The DNA here is from genome assembly GCA_964483155.1 of uncultured Lachnospiraceae bacterium. Taxonomy (GTDB): domain Bacteria; phylum Bacillota; class Clostridia; order Lachnospirales; family Lachnospiraceae; genus JAAYYM01. The sequence continues at coordinate 3,778 of CAZAAC010000042.1, forward strand.
ATTTGTGAAATAAATCATAAGCTTGTGGCATTGTCGAGAGAAGCAATTGATAAATGTAAAGAGAAGAATCCAAATATAGATGCCTATGTAGCTGGAGATATTACTATGACGGGCAAACAGCTACAACCGATGGGGACGCTAAGCTTTGAACGTTTAATTGAAGTATATAAAGAACAGATTCAATATCTGGTAGCGGCAGGGGCGGATTTGCTTGTCGTAGAGACGATGATGAGCCTTCAGGAGTGTCGTGCAGCATTAATTGCGGCTAAGGAAACTTGCGATTTGCCGGTAATGGTAACGATGACCTTTGAGGCGGATGGAAGAAGTCTTTATGGGACAGATCCGGCGACTGCGATTGCGGTATTACAAAGTCTTGGTGCTGTAGCAGTTGGAACAAATTGTTCGACTGGCCCAGATAAAATGATAGATACGATTCGTGAAATGGTTAAATATGCGACTGTTCCGATTATTGCAAAGCCAAATGCAGGAATGCCTAAAGTGGCAAATGATGGTACGACATATTATGATATGTCTTGTGATGAATTTGCAGCAGAAATGATAGGAATTGTAGAAGCAGGTGCAAGCTTGATAGGTGGTTGTTGCGGTACCGCTCCAGCATATATTAAAGCTTTATATGAACATACGCATGCATTAAAAACTACAGAGAGGGTTCCTCATATGTTACCATATCGTTTTCTGGCATCGGAAAGAAGAGTGGTCAGATTTGATCTTGACAGTCCTTTCATTATAGTAGGGGAACGCATTAATCCAACAGGAAAGAAAGCATTGCAGGAACAGCTGCGTAACGACTGCTTTGATCTGGTAAATGAATTTGCAGAACAGCAGGAAGCGCAAGGGGCAACAGTATTAGATGTTAATTTAGGAATGAGTGGAATTGACGAAAAAGAAGTCATGCTAAAAGCGATTGATGAAATCACACAAACTGTAAATTTGCCACTATCAATTGATACAAGTCATATCGATGTCATGGAGGCGGCACTCAGGAGATATCCAGGCCGGGCACTTATTAATTCGATATCATTGGAAAAGGTCAAGTATGACAGCCTTTTGCCTATAGCCGCAAAATACGGTGCTATGTTTATTTTGCTTCCATTATCAGATGAAGGATTACCAAAGGATTTAGAAGAGAAAAAGCGAATCATACATCAGATTCTTGACAGAGCATTAGAACTTGGGATGAAAAAAGAAGACATTGTTGTGGATGGACTCGTACAAACTGTCGGGGCAAATAGAACTGCAGGGATAGAAACGCTGGAAACGATTCAATATTGTAAGGAGATACTTGGACTTGCAACGATTATCGGATTATCGAATATTTCATTTGGATTGCCAGAACGGACTAATATTAACAGTAGCTTTTTGTCATTAGCAATTAATGCAGGACTCACTATGGCTATTTCAAATCCATCACAGCAATTACTGATTAGTAATGCGCTTGCTGCAGATTTGCTCTTAAATAAAGAGGGTGCTGATATCCGTTATATTGAATATATTAACAACCTAAAAGAACAGAATCCGGGAATGGCACCCATGGGAAGCATAGCTTTTCCTAAAGGAACAGATCGTGGGCAATCTACTTCAGAAAATCGCCCGGATAAAAATGCAGTCGAAATTTTAAATGAAAGTTTATCGGTTGATGCATCAATACATCAGGCGGTACTAAAGGGAAGATCAAAAGCAGTCGTCGATTTGACAAAGAGTGCATTGTCATCGGGAATGGAGGCTTCTGCTATTTTGAAGAATGTATTAATGCCTGCTATCAATGAAGTTGGTGATTTGTTTGAAAAAGGGAAGTATTTTTTACCACAACTAATTGCGAGTGCTGAGACGATGAAGGCAGCCATAGAATATCTCGAACCTATGCTGGCTGTTAAAAATGCTAGAAAAGAGATGCCAACTGTTATAATCGCCACTGTAAAAGGCGATATTCATGATATAGGTAAGAATCTAGTGGCACTGATGCTTAAAAATTATGGTTTTAAGGTCATTGATTTAGGAAAAGATGTAGCAAAAGAGAGCATCATACAATCTGCAAAAGAGAATAATGCTAAAATTATTGCATTGTCAGCGTTGATGACAACCACTATGTTAGAGATGAAGCATGTTGTTGCATATGCAAAAGAGCAGGGAGTAGCTGCACGCATTATGATAGGCGGAGCGGTCATCACACAGGAGTATGCGAATGAGATAGGCGCTGACGGTTATTCAAAAGATGCTGCCGAAGCGGTTAAAGTTGCACAGCGTTTACTTGGAATGTTGTAAAAAGATAAGGAATCGTTTATACTTGTTTTAGTTTTCATATAGGAAGCGCTATCGATAATAATAGGGAGGTATCACAATGGGAAAAATAAACATCAATAATGAGGAAATCTCTAACGAAGTGATAGATAATAAAGTAGAAATGGATGAGAGCAAAGAAAACCTGAAAGAAATCAAAAAAGGGAAACAAGAATTAAGTGAACAAGCAGAGTTAGATTCTGTGAAGGATTCTGACCTGAAAGTTGTGGCAAAGTTATTGCAGGATATACGTGAAGACAATGAGAAACAAATGAAATATGTAAAGACACAGCTCCGACTAACGCAGTTTTTCACATTTATTCTTGTAATTTTTATTGTTTTCTTTTCGATTGGAGTCGTTTCTTATGTACCACGGTTAAATGCATTGTTAAATGATACGAATGTACTTATGGGGCAGGCAACAGAGGCAATTACACAGACTTCTGGTGTGATTGACAATTTGAATAAAGTCACTACTGATTTGGCGGATGCCGATATTACTGGAATGCTTAATAATGTTGATTCTTTAGTCGTCTCTAGTGAAGAGAATATGGCTGTAGCACTTGAAAAAGTGAATGAAATCGATATTGTGTCACTCAATAAAGCGATTAAGGATTTACAGGCGGTCGTCAGTCCTTTGGCAAAGTTGTTTGGAAAATAGTGGCATTATTAAACATGAGAGGATGAATAATATGAACGGTGCAGATGCAATGATAAAAAGTTTGGAAAAAGAAGGTGTTACCACATTATTTGGTTATCCAGGTGTGGCAATCTGTCCTTTTTTTAATAGTATTTTAGATTCAAAGATAGAAAGAATATTGGTACGTACAGAACAGAATGCAGGACATGCAGCAAGTGGATATGCGAGAGTGACTGGAAAAGTTGGCGTATGTGTTGCAACCTCAGGGCCGGGGGCAACTAACCTAATCACTGGTATTGCAACGGCATTTGCAGATAGTATTCCACTTGTCTGTATTACAGGACAGGTTAATTCAGAGTTGCTTGGTTCTGATGTATTCCAAGAAGCGGATATCACAGGTGCTGCAGAATCATTTTTAAAATATAGTTATCTCGTGAAGGATGTCGAGGATATTCCACGTGTATTTAAGGAGGCATTTCATATAGCATCCACCGGACGGAAGGGCCCCGTGTTGATTGATGTGCCTATTGATGTTCAAAATGCATTACTTTCTAAATTCATTTATCCAGATGAGGTTAGTTTAAGGACCTATAAACCTACCGTGAAGGGACATATTGTTCAAATAAAGAAGGTAGTGAAAGAACTAGCAAAGGCAGAGAGACCTATTATCTGTGCAGGCGGTGGTGTGCTATTAAGCGGTGCAGAAAAAGAACTTTGTGAATTTGCTGAAAAATATAATATTCCTGTTGTATCTACAATGATGGGAATCGGTGTTATGCCAACAGAACATCCTCTGTATTTCGGGATGGTTGGAAATAATGGCAAGCCCTATGCAAATCGTGCAATAAATGATTCGGATTTACTTATTGTTGTCGGCGCCAGAGTGGCAGATAGAGCGATGTCACAACCAGATCTGATTATTGAAAATAAAGTCATGGTACATATCGATGTCGATCCTGCTGAAATCGGAAAGAATGTAGGTCCATCTATACCTCTGGTTGGTGATATCAAACATATTCTTGAAGATTTTGCAAAGCAAGAGTTTGAATGTAATTATGACTTATGGATTAATACACTTGATTTATATAAGGAAACAATGAAGGTGAAAAGAAATCCGGATAAGAATTATGTTGATCCTGCCGTATTTATAAAAATATTGTCTGAGGAGCTGGATGAGGATGCCATTTATGTTGCAGATGTAGGACAGAATCAGATATGGTCATGTTCCTATCACATTGTTAAAAAGGGGAAATTCTTGACCTCTGGCGGTATGGGAACGATGGGGTATTCTATTCCTGCGGCAATGGGTGCCAAAAAAGCATTAGTGGATCGTCAGGTCATTGCAGTATGTGGTGATGGTTCATTCCAGATGTCTATGATGGAACTTGCTACAATACGCCAGCACAATATTCCCATTAAGATTATTGTATTTAATAATCAATGTTTGGGTATGGTTAGAGAATATCAACACTATACTTATAAAGATCATTATTCTGTAATTGATTTAACAGGTAGCCCTGATCTCGCGAAACTTTCTTCTGCCTATGATGTGAATTATATGAAAATAGAAAACATGAAAGATGTCAGAGAAAAAATAAAGATATTTTTAAGTGAGCCTGGAACAGGCTTACTAGAATGTATGATTGATATGATGGATGTCGTAAAATAAGAAAGGAGATACAGACAATGAAAAAAATATATTCCGTATTGGTAGAAAATAGAGCAGGCGTTTTATGTAAAGTTTCTGGACTCTTTTCAAGGAGATGTTTTAATATAGACAGTTTGGCAGTCGGAGAGACTGATGATCCTGCCATATCCTGCATTACCATTGTTTCATCTGGGGATCAAAGAACAATAGAACAAATCGAAAAACAACTAAATAAGAAAATTGATGTTATAAAGATAAAGACGTTTGACGAGTCAGTTAGCATCAGCAGAGAGTTAATGCTTGTGAAGGTAAGATATAACAAGACAAATCGTAAGGAAATCATGGAAATCTGTGATGTTTTAAAGGCTGATATTGTGGATATGTCAAAATCATATATGCTGATACAGTTATGTGATACACCAGAGAGAACAACTTTGCTGATTAACATGCTAAAATCGGTGAGTATAGTAGAAATAGCGAGAACGGGAACACTTGCATTACCAAAATGTGGAGAGACAGAGGCCTAATTGCCATTACAATATGACGCAAAAAGGCAGAACTTCATAACTTCAAGTTATGAAGTTCATGCCAATAGGGCATACGTTGACAATGGTGGGGTTTGTTGTTAAAATAAAATTTAATTGGATGAAACGAGTGATTAACTTGATTTATTATGAAATGAAAGAATGGGTGTCGGAATATGCATAAAAAAGTATTTCAGTTAATTGTTGATAATACCTCTGGCGTACTTAGCCGTATATCTGGGCTTTTTAGTCGAAGAGGCTATAATATTGAGAGCATTACGGCAGGGGTAACTGCAGATCCTAGATTTACGCGTATCACAATAGTTGCTTCTGGGGACGAAGACATTTTGGATCAGATAGAAAAGCAGGTTGCAAAACTTGTTGATGTTCGAAGTATTAAGGAGTTAATTCCAGATGAATCTGTTTACAGGGAATTAATTATGATTAAAGTAAAGGCTGATGCTGAACAACGGCAGGGAATTATTGCGATTGCAGATATTTTTCGTGCAAAAATTATTGATGTTGCATTAGATTCACTTATTATTGAATTAACGGGTAATCAGACAAAGATAGAAGCATTTATCAGCCTGTTAAATGGATATCAGATACTTGAGCTTGCGAGAACAGGGCTTGCTGGACTTTCTCGTGGAAGTGAAGGCGTGGTAGATTACGATTGAGACATAAGTAGCTAGCTAGAGGGCAAAACCTTTCAGTTAAATAACAAATTATTTTTATAGGAGGAATAAGAAATGGCAAATATTTATTACAGGGAAGATTGTAATCTTTCTTTACTGGAGGGAAAAACAATCGCGGTCATTGGTTATGGTAGTCAAGGACACGCACATGCATTGAATGCAAAAGAATCTGGATGCAATGTTATTATTGGACTATATGAAGGGTCCAAATCATGGGCAAAAGCAGAGTCACAAGGTTTTCAAGTATATACAGCAGCAGAAGCAGCAAAAAAAGCTGATATAATTATGATTCTCATTAATGATGAGAAACAAGCGACTATGTATAAAAATGATATCGAACCAAATCTTGAGGAAGGTAATATGTTAATGTTTGCGCATGGTTTTGCCATTCACTTTAATCAAATCATACCACCTAAGAATGTAGATGTAACAATGATAGCACCAAAAGGACCAGGGCATACTGTGAGAAGCGAATATCAGGCAGGCAAAGGTGTTCCATGTTTAGTGGCAGTTCAACAGGATGCTTCAGGTAAAGCACTTGATAAAGCATTGGCATATGGTTTGGCTATTGGAGGTGCGAGAGCGGGTGTTCTCGAAACGACATTTAGAACGGAAACAGAAACAGATCTCTTTGGAGAACAAGCAGTTTTATGTGGGGGTGTATGTGCTCTTATGCAAGCTGGTTTTGAAACATTGATAGAGGGTGGTTATGACGCAAGAAATGCATATTTTGAGTGTATCCATGAAATGAAGCTGATTGTAGATTTGATTTATCAATCAGGTTTTGAAGGCATGAGATACTCTGTTTCAAATACGGCAGAGTATGGTGATTATATAACAGGCTCAAAGATTATTACAGAAGAAACCAAGAAAACAATGAAAAAAATTCTTTCTGATATTCAAGATGGAACATTTGCAAAAGACTTTTTGCTAGATATGTCTCCAGCAGGTGGTCAGGCTCACTTTAAAGCCATGAAGAAATTGGCAGCGGAGCATCCTTCAGAAAAAGTTGGTTCAGAAATCAGAAAACTATACAGCTGGAACAATGAAGAAGATAAATTTATAAATAATTAATCATCATTCTATAAGCAGAAAGACATCACTATTATTATAAATAGTGGTGTCTTTCTTATTGTGATAAAATCTTACTTCATAACGTATGATATAAAACGGTTAATTGCACTTGAGGATGTGTTTTCTGGCGCATAAGCAAAACCAATGGTGCGGGCAGGAATGGGCACTTCGGATGAAATTTGAATCAAAGTACCGTTGTGCAGTTCCTCTTTCACAAAATCTTTAATCACACAGGCAATACCAAGACCTATTTTTGCAAAATCAATTAAGAGGTCCATCGTTGTTACTTCAATTAACTGATTTGGATTTATACGCTGTTCAGCAAAAAATGAATCTATATATTGTCTTGTCATATTCTCTTTATCGAGCAACATCAGTGTTGCATTTTGAAAAATGGAATGTGTATCGGTAGGTAGAAAAGGAGCAGCACCTGACTCGCGTATTTTTAAATGTTCCAAATAGCTCTGTGTTGTCACAAAAATATCTTCAATATCACCAATAGAGCAAAAGCTTTGATTTTTAATACATTCTTTGGCGTTTTCTGGCTTACCAATTAGGCCAATATCTACTTTTCCAGCATCCAAAAGCTGCAGTGTCCGATATGTGGACTGACATTCAATTGATATTTTAATATAGGGATTATCAGAAATAAATTCCTTTAGATAAGGTAGGAGAACAAATTTGCACAGTGTTGTACTTACACCAATCCTAATATGACCGCCACCTAGTTCTATACTACGTTGTAGCTGGTTCTCACCTAATGAAAGCGCATCAAAAGCAATCCTTGTGTGTTCAAATAGTAATTCTCCTTCATATGTCAGCGTGACGCCTTTTGGTGTCCTGATAAAAAGAGCCGTATTTAGATTTTGCTCCAATTTTGAAATGGCTTTACTGACAGCAGGCTGACTAATATATAGTAATTTTGCGGCAGTTGAAATATTACCAATGGTTGCTGTAGTGTGAAAAATACGATAAAGAGACAGATTGTTTTCCATAAGCGGATCTCCTTTAAGTTATATATAATATATAATAGCATAACTGATAGTTATAGCAAGCATAAAAATATAATATTTTATTTTTATTATTTCCTATGCTATGATGAACAAGACCTAAAAATGAAGTAACAGGAGGTAATTTGGTATGGGAATGACAATGACACAAAAAATATTGGCAGAGCATGCAGGCTTAGATACCGTGATGGCAGGACAATTGATTGAGGCAGAGCTAGATCTGGTTCTTGGAAATGATATTACAACGCCGGTTGCAATACATGAGATGGATAAGATGAATTATGAGGATGTTTTTCATAAAAACAAAATTGCTTTAGTGATGGATCATTTTATTCCAAATAAAGATATCAAATCTGCAGAAAACTGTAAGTGTGTGAGAGATTTTGCTTGCAAACACGAGATTACAAATTATTTTGATGTAGGACAAATGGGAATTGAACATGCTTTGCTTCCAGAAAAAGGTTTGACTGTAGCAGGTGATGTTATTATTGGTGCTGATTCTCATACATGTACATATGGCGCATTAGGTGCTTTTTCAACAGGTGTCGGGAGTACTGATATGGCGGCAGGTATGGTTACTGGAAAGGCATGGTTTAAAGTTCCAGCGGCTATTCGATTTAACTTAGTGGGAAAACCAAGTAAGTGGGTGTGTGGAAAGGATATTATTTTACATATCATTGGCATGATTGGTGTAGATGGTGCATTATACAAATCCATGGAATTTGTCGGAGATGGAATTAGAAACCTGACAATGGATGATAGATTTACAATTGCAAATATGGCGATTGAAGCAGGTGCTAAGAATGGTATTTTCCCAGTAGATGATTTGACAATTACATATTTAGAGGAACATAGTAAGAGGCCATATAAGATTTATGAAGCAGATGAAGATGCAGAATATGATTTAGAGTATACTATTGATTTGAATATACTACAACCTACAGTAGCATTTCCGCATTTACCTGAAAATACAAAGACTTTCGATGAAATGAACGATCAAATTAAGATTGATCAGGCGGTAATAGGTTCCTGTACAAATGGACGTATCAATGATTTGCGTATTGCGGCCGAAATATTAAAAGGAAAAAATATTGCAAAAAATGTACGTTGTATTATCATTCCTGCGACACAGGCTATCTATTTGCAAGCTATGGAAGAGGGGCTCCTGAAAATATTTATTGAAGCAGGTGCAATCGTATCTACGCCAACTTGCGGACCTTGCCTGGGCGGTTATATGGGAATCCTGGCTGCAGGAGAAAGATGTATTTCGACGACAAATCGTAATTTTGTCGGGCGTATGGGGCATGTCGATTCAGAAGTGTATTTAGCAAGTCCTGCAGTGGCTGCTGCAAGTGCTATTACGGGAGTAATCACGTGTCCAAGCGATTTGTAATAAGTAGATGATAAAAGAAAGTAGGGTGAATTATGAACGCAAAAGGGATTGTATTTAAATATGGAGACAATGTTGATACAGATGTAATTATTCCTGCTAGATATCTTGCAATTCAAGATAGAAAAGAACTTGCAAGACATTGTATGGAAGATATTGATGTACATTTTGTCAAAGAAGCGAAAAAAGGCGATATTATCGTTGCAGAGAGAAATTTTGGCTGTGGATCATCAAGAGAACATGCACCACTTGTTATCAAAGAAGCAGGGATAAGCTGTGTCATTGCCGAGACATTTGCAAGAATATTTTATCGTAATGCAATTAATATAGGACTACCCATTATTGAATGTGCGGAGGCGGCTAAAGGAATTGATAAAGGCGATGAAGTGGAAGTAGACTTTGACAGTGGAATGATATATAATCATACAAAAGGTACAAAGTACCAAGGGCAATCATTTCCGGAATTTATGCAGAAAATAATCAAAGCAGAGGGACTAATAAACTATATTAATGGAAAATAGTAGAATTTACAGTAATGACAACATACAGCAGTGGTTATTCTTTTTGAAAAATCATTGCTGTTTTAGTATTTGGATGACTGTATTTTTTTGACAAAAATGCATAAAATAGGAAATAAAAAATTAAAAAAATAAACGAATGTGGAGGAGAGACAGTGAGAAAGGTAAGCTTTAGGGACAGGGCACGTTATGCATTTGACAATTATATGGGGAAAGGAACGATTGCACTTATTTTCATGTTGTTTTTGATAACAGCAATTGTAGTATGTATTACAGGTATACTAAGTAGCTTTGGAAATTCAGATTCTACAGTAGGTAATCTGATTTGGTTTAGTCTTATGCATGCATTGGATGCTGGGACGCTTGCAGGAGATGACACGTCAAAAGTTGGATTTCTTATATTGATGTCAATCGTGACAATATGTGGTATTTTTGTAACTAGTATTTTGATTGGTATCATTAGTACTGGTTTTGAGGAAAAACTGAATGCTCTTCGAAAAGGGTTTTCAAGAGTAATTGAAGAAAATCATACAGTCATAATAGGGTTCAATGATAGTATTTATACAATGCTGACGGAATTAATTGAGGCAAATGTAAATCAGAAGAGAGGTTGTATTCTCGTTATCGGAGAGGAAGAAAAAGAATTTATGGATGCAGAAATCCGGACACATATTAAGGATTTCAAAACAACACAAATTATTTGCCGATCAGGTAGGAGCACAAATGCAAGTATATTAGAGATGGCATCTGTTGAGACCGCGCGCTCTATCATTATTTGTGAAGAAGATGATTTTGCCGTGATTAAAGCATTATTATCGGTTGTCTCATATATGAAAGAGAAACATGTTTTTGAGAATGATGCACATATTGTTTCCTTAATACATGAAAGAGAAAATCTTGATGCAGCAGTTATTGCTGGCGAGGGAAAAGCGGAGATTATATTCTTTAAGGATATTATTGCGCGAGTAATAGCAAACACTTGCAGGCAGCCTGGATTATCAGCAGCACTTGTTGAAATGTTTGGATTTGACGGAGATGAGTTTTATTTTGAAGAATTTCCGGAGCTCGTTGGAAATAAGTTTGCGGATATTCTAAATAAATTTGAAAAGTCAGTTGTTGTAGGGCTATATAAAAATAACAAACCAATGCTTAATCCACCGATGGATACGATTATTGAACGTGGTGATAAAGTGATACATCTGGCAGAAGATGATGGCGCATCAAAACCAATGAAGGAAGCAATAAAGACAGACATAATAGCAAAGCTATCTTTAGATAAAAATGAAACGGAAGAGAAGTATAATATTCTCATTCTTGGGCATAATGATATGCTAGAATTAATTGTTAAGGAGCTTAATGATTTTCTCCCTACTGGTTCAAACGTAGTAATTGCATGTGAGTCGATTCCGATAGAGGCTAAAGAATTATGGAAAGCAGATCATTTTGATATATCATTTGTAGAAGAAAATGTTTATGATAAAAATGTTTTAGAAAAGCTTGTGACAGAGGATGTTAAGAATATATTACTACTCAGTGATGACGAAGAAGGAACTGTAGATGCTGATTCCAGAATTCTATTATTATTATTGCAAATTCGTTCTATCTGTAACAGTAATAAATGGAATATTAATATTACAAGTGAAATGAATGCTGTTGAAAATCAGAAACTGATGCAGAATGCAAAAGTAAATGATTTTGTAGTGGGGAGTGCAATCACCTGTTTGATTATGACGCAAATAGCGGAAAATAGACATTTAAATAATTTTTTCACGACTTTGTTAACGGCTGAAGGTTCAGAACTATATATGAAAGAAGCAACAAACTACATAAAACCTAATACACAAACAAATATTTATGAATTAACAGATATTGCTAAAGAGCGCGGAGAAATTGTCATGGGTTACAAGAAGAATGCAAACCAGAAAATGATGATAGCAATCAATCCAAATAAGTTGGCTGAAGTATCTTTTGAAAAAGGAGACTGTCTTATTGTACTGGCAGAAAATTGATTCTTAAGGAGACCAAAATGAAAAAAATTCTAAAATATCTATTTGTTATTTTGGGCATAATATTTCTTTGCATCGTTATATATATATTCTTTTCTGATGATGAAACAGCAGAACAAGAAAATACTATTAATAGTAGCGCTACTTCTAATGACAAGGTAACATCTGATGATGAAGAAGCACTTGAGGGTATAGATTCTAGTGATGAGGATGCTTTTAGCAACGATTTAGCGTTCAGTGAAGGAGAAACGTGGGCAATTTACTGGTATTTGTGTGGAAGCGATTTGGAGAGTGAAGATAGCGCAGCAACAGATGATTTAGAAGAAATGCTTGAAACTGAGTTGCCGGAAAATGTAAAAGTTGTGATTGAGACAGGCGGTGCGGCTTCTTGGAATAATGATTATATTGATTCTACCCTGATAGAGCGTTATTTATATGAGGGAAATGAATTGACATGTGTTGACCAACAACCTTCTGCAAATATGGGTGAAACAGAGACATTTAGAGACTTTTTACAATTCTGCGAAGATAATTATGCGGCGGATCATAAAATGATTTTGTTTTGGAATCATGGTGGAGGAAGTGTAAATGGTGTGGCTTTCGATGAACTATATGATTATGATTCCTTAACATTAGATGAAATGCATGAAGCATACAGTAATGTGTATGAATTGTCTTCCGAGAATCCACCAATGGAAATAGTGGGATTTGATACTTGTCTGATGGCTACTGTTGATACGGCAAGTTCCCTTATAGATGTATCACATTATATGGTCGCTTCCGAAGAAATGGAACCAGGAAATGGCTGGTATTATTCAGAATGGCTACAACAGCTGGCAGATAATCCTACAATGAATGGGGCACAGCTTGGTAAGGTGATTTGTGATACCTATGTTGAGGGTTGTGAGCTAGAAGGAACCGGAGATGACATTACACTATCTGTAATCGATTTGAGCAGGATGAAACCATTATTAAATGCCTATGATAATATTGGAAAAGAGGCACTGGGCGCAGCATGCGAAGATCCTGTTTTTTTGTCTGAATTGGCAAGAAATACGAGAGCCGCAGAAAACTATGGTGGTAATTCTTCTGAAGAAGGATATACAAATATGGTTGACCTGGGCGATTTTGTGAGTAATTCAGCTGAAATCTTACCCGAAAATGCAAATGATGTTTTAACTACATTGGAGGATTGCGTTATATACAAAATAAATGGGCCTTATCGGGCACAGTCCACAGGTTTATCCTGTTACTATTCTTTTAATAATGATGCTGAAGATTATGAAGGATATATGGAAATCAGTGCAAGTGAAGCATTCAAATATTTGTATGGATACGAAATCAATGGTGCAATATCTGATGAAGGCATGGAATATTTAGAGCAAATGGGATACGAGGAACTTCCAGAAATAGAGACAATTGCCACAAACGGCTTGGACGATTTTTCAATCGAATTGGATAATGACGGTTATGCTTTGTTGGATATTGGAACTGAGACAGCAAATATGCTACAAGCGGTTTATTTTCAACTGGCCTATTATGACGCAGAAAATGATTTGATGATACTTTTGGGACGCGATAATGACCTAGATGCAGACTGGGAGAATGGTATTTTTAAAGATAATTTCAGAGGCGTATGGGGTTCTATTGACGGACATCTTGTATATATGGAAATTACTGATGAGAAAGATGATTACAATATATATTCTGTACCTGTGCTTTTAAACGGAGAGGACTATAATCTGCGTGTAACTTATGACTATTCGAAAGAAGCATATGAAATCCTTGGCGCCCGTAAAGAAATTGATGATTTTGGTATGGCAGATAAGGAAATGAAAAAAATTGTTCGTGGTGATAAAATAACAACAATTCTATATGCTGCCGAATATAGTGATGATGCGTCAGAATACACGGCGACAGAGGGTGATACCTTTACAGTGACTGATACGACTAAATTTGAAGAAATCGATCTTGGAGATGGCGAATTTTATATGATATTTGAAATGGTTGATATGTCAAACAAATCGGCTTTCTCAGATAGTGTCACCTTTTATGTGGAGGGTGATGAAGTTACCACAGAGGTATCATATGAATAACTAAAGCTTGAAACATATGTTCGAATGTGTTAAAATGCATATGATAGTAAATGATAGTATATGAAAGTAAAATAGAAAGTAAGTATTATGAAAAAAGGGGATTTGATTTTACTCTTAGGAGTAGTTGCAATAGCATTAGTATGGATATTGATCTGGAATATGAATCGTAATTCTGGGGCATATGCTGTTGTGACAGTAGATGGCAAAGAAATTGGTGTTTATTCATTAATGGAGGATATTACAACAGATATCATAGGGTATAACGGTGGATATAATCGCCTTGAAATTAAAGATGGTAAGGCAGATGTAATTGAAGCATCATGTCCAGATAAATTGTGTGTACAGCAAGCCAAAATATCAAGAGACGGAGAGACCATTGTGTGCCTTCCAAATCGTATTGTAATAAAGATAATTGGTGGCGAAAAAACAACTTTGGATGCAGTGGCTAAGTAATTATTGAGATATATAAGGGAGATAGATGTTTAAGGGTAAAGTAGCATTTATGGGAATATTTGCAGCATTAGCGATTCTATTTGGTTATATTGAATCGCTTATTCCGTTTTATTTTGGTATACCAGGTATGAAACTTGGACTTGCAAATATTATGACTGTACTTGTATTATATTTGTTTGGTATTCCAGAAGCCGCAACGATATCACTGGTAAGGATTTTTACGGTGGGGTTATTATTTGGAAATCCCTACAGTATGACATACAGTTTGGCAGGCGGCGTACTTAGTCTTTTCACTATGGTCATAGTAAGAAAGATAAAAGCATTTAGCATTGTTGGAATTAGTATTGCAGGTGGAATCATGCATAACATCGGGCAGCTTATCATTGCTATATTTATTGTTGAAGAAATAGGGTTGACTTACTATGCGCCTTTTTTAATTATTGCAGGAGCGGTTACGGGAGCACTTATTGGATTTGTAACTCACACTATTTTCTCGAGGTTAAGGCCTATCATTAATAGGAGATAAAAGTAGCATATTATTCATAGTCATAGGAAAATCTTTGATGGAGGACATAAATGATAGGTTATTTAAAAGGAAAAGTAGCTGGGATATATGATGAGAATATTGTTTTAGAAGTAAACAATATCGGATATAATGTCAAAATGCCTGCAAGTACGATTACATATCTAAATGGAATTGGTGAAGAAGTAAAGGTATATACGTATCTGGCAGTACGAGAGGATGCTCTGTTATTGTATGGCTTTTTGACAAAGGATGATCTTGATTTTTTTAAATTATTGATTCAGGTTAATGGTATTGGCCCTAAAGGCGCACTTTCCATTTTATCAGTTATGACTACTGCTGATTTAAGATTTGCAATCCTTTCTGCCGATGTCAAGACGATATCGAAAACACCTGGTATAGGAGCAAAGACAGCACAACGTCTTATTATAGATTTAAAGGATAAAGTATCATTAGACGATGCTTTTGAAGAGCGTTTGGCACATAACGGAGATAATATTATCGAAGACTTGGATAATACTATTAAAAAAGAAGCAATTGAAGCCTTAACTGCTCTTGGATACTCGGCTTCTGATTCTCTTCGTGCTGTCAAATCAGTTACAATTCTTGAAAATACAAATGTAGAGATGGTACTTAAGCAAGCACTAAAAAATATTAATCACCTATAAGAGGTTCCCATGCAAAAACGCACAATTGAGACAAATCTGACTGAAGAAGATATTAAAATTGAAGGAAGTCTGCGACCGCAGTATCTGGATGAGTATATTGGTCAGGAAAAAGCAAAAGAAAATTTGAAAGTGTATATTGATGCTGCGAAAAAGCGTGGTGAGCCACTGGATCATGTCCTTTTTTATGGTCCCCCCGGACTTGGGAAAACAACACTCGCGGGTATTATTGCACATGAAATGAATGTAAATATCAAGACGACTTCAGGACCTGCAATTGAGAGACCAGGTGAAATTGCTGCACTACTCAATAATTTGCAAGAGGGTGATTTATTGTTTATTGATGAAATTCATCGCTTAAATCGCCAGGTTGAAGAGGTTCTTTATCCTGCAATGGAGGATTATGCCATAGATATTATGATTGGAAAAGGGGCTTCTGCGCATGCAATCAGACTAGATTTGCCTAAATTTACCTTAATCGGCGCAACAACACGGGCAGGCTTATTGACAGCTCCACTCAGGGATAGATTTGGTGTTATTCATAGATTAGAATTTTATTCTACGGAAGAATTATGTACAATCATACAACATTCGGCTAAAATGCTAAATGTCCATATAGAGGAAAAAGGTGCCATTGAGTTAGCACGAAGAAGCCGCGGAACGCCAAGGCTTGCAAATCGATTTTTAAAACGTGTACGAGACTTTGCGCAGGTAAGATTTGACGGTTCCATTACCTACGAGGTAGCGGCCTTAGCACTTGACATGATGGAGGTGGATAAGATGGGACTAGACCACCTAGATAGAAATATTTTGTTAACTATGATTGAGAAGTTTGCAGGTGGCCCTGTCGGACTAGATACGCTTGCAGCAGCTATAAGTGAGGATGCTGGAACAATTGAGGATGTATATGAGCCATATCTTATTAAAAATGGATTGATCTGTCGCACGCCAAGAGGGCGGGTTGTGACCTCACTTGCCTATAAACATTTTGGGTTAAATGAACCAATTGCGACAAATTAATAAAAATAAGTATAAAAAATAGTATAAAAATGTGAAAAACAGTTGACGAAACTTGATATTATGCTATAATCTTATATAGTGCAATATTCGTGAAGTAGGTTTTCACGAAAAAAATACCCGAAAAGTCGTATGGTGCACAATATAGGACTCGAGGGGAGGTTAGGTGTGAGACTATGTCAAATGTAATTGTAAAAGATAATGAGACTTTAGATAGCGCTTTACGTCGCTTTAAGAGAAACTGTGCTAAAGCAGGAATCCAGCAGGAGATTCGTAAAAGAGAG
>CAZAAC010000043.1:0-20404 GCA_964483155.1 uncultured Lachnospiraceae bacterium
CCGAGAACAATGACACATTCCGTATCCGCGGGAACTTTTGTCGTAATAAGGTTTTCGACTTTGAACCCTACCAGACTCCTTACGTCATTTAGAACTTCACAATTGCATCCTCTTTCTATCAGATATCGCTTAATCTGATTTGATAATGCAAAGCCTATATCCTTACTGCTATTTGCCTTAACAATAAAGTTCTTCATCCGTCATCCCTCTTTTTTCCTACTTTAATGTCTCGTTTGCGCTTTTAACAAGCTCTCCGATTTCCAGTTTGAAGTCCTTGTAGTCATTTTCAGTACACTTTTGGATATAGAGTAGATACTCAATATTGCCTTCCGGCCCTTTAATTGGTGAGTACTCCATACCAAGAATTTTAAAATTATTATTTAAACAAAAGCTTACTATTTTTTCAATTACTTCTTCATGAATTTTAGGTTCACGAACAACACCTTTCTTACCAACATTTTCTCTACCTGCTTCAAACTGTGGTTTGATAAGGCATACCATATGTGCACCTTCCTGAAGCAAGTCATATGCGGCAGGTAAAATCTTTGTCAGTGAAATAAAGGATACATCTGTCGCAGCAAATTCAATAACGTCCGGTATTTTATCTTTGGTAATATAACGAAAATTAGTTTTTTCCATGCATACGACTCTGCTATCCTGTCGTAACTTCCATGCTAATTGTCCATGTCCTACATCTATAGCATAAACCTTCCTCGCACCGTTTTGTAACATACAATCGGTAAACCCTCCAGTAGATGCCCCTATGTCCATACATATCTTGTCACCCACATCTATTTTAAAAACAGATATGGCTTTGTCAAGCTTTAATCCGCCCCTGCTTACATAGGGAAGCGTATTTCCTTTCATTTCAATTTCAATTCCATCTTCCTCAAAAACTGTTCCTGCTTTATCTTCACGCTGTCCCTTGATAAAAACATTTCCAGCCATAATAATCGCCTTTGCCTTTTCCCGAGACTCTGCCAATCCTGCTTTTACAAGTAGAACATCTAATCTTTCTTTCATAAACTCACATATTCTGCAATGACTCTTTTAATAATGGACTCATTATCGATTGCAACCTCTCTTTTAAGCAATTCCACATTGCCATGTTCTACATATTCGTCCGATAATGCCACAACAGCCACCTTAACGTCAAGACACTTTTCATAGCAGTAGGCCCTTACTTTTTCTCCGAATCCACCACTTTGCACATTTTCCTCGAGTGTTACGAATAAAGAATGTCCCTCGGATAATTCTGATAGTAATGCCCCGTCTATTGGTTTAACAAATCTTGCATTAATAAGGCTACAGGGGAATCCTCTATCTTTTAATTCATGTCTGATTGCTTCGGCGGATTTCACCATACTTCCTACGGCAATCAATGCAATATCACTCTCTTCATACAATAACTCACTCTTTCCGAATACAATCGGTTCACGAAATTCTTTTAATCCCTCATATGCCTCACCTCTTGGATATCGAAGTGCAATAGGCCCCCTAAACTGAACGGCAAATTTCATCATATCAGATAGCTCCCATTTATTCTTGGGTGCCATAATCTGCATGTTGGGAATTGAAGAAAGATATGATAAATCAAAAATCCCCTGATGGGTTTCTCCATCACTCCCCACTAAGCCCGCTCTATCTATGGCAAATACAACAGGAAGATTCTGAATACACACATCATGCAGTATCTGATCATAAGCCCGCTGTAAAAAGGAGGAATAGATTGCCACAATTGGTCTAAGACCTCCCGCAGCAAGCCCCGCAGCAAATGTTACTGCATGTTGCTCTGCAATACCCACATCAAAAAATCGATTAGGATACATATTAGAAAAACGCTTAAGCCCTGTTCCATCAGGCATCGCCGCTGTAATCGCAACGACCTCTTCATTTCTTGCCCCCAATTTCGTCATAACTGTTGAAAAAATATCGGTATAGCTAGCTTTTGCTCTATTTACAGACGGTAATCCTGTCTCAATCTCAAACGGCTCTGCACTATGAAATCTTGCGGGATGTCGTTCTGCAGGCATATATCCTTTTCCCTTTTTTGTATTTACATGAATCAATACAGCCTTTTCTACTTTTCGTGCTTCTTTTATCACTTTTGTAAGTGCATTTATATCATGTCCGTCAACAGGTCCGAGATATGTAATTCCCATATCTTCAAAAAACATTCCTGGAACAACAAGTTGTTTGATTCCACTCTTATATTTTTTTAATTTATCAACGACAGCATCTCCGTATTTCGGAATTTTTAACAAACTACGCTCTAGGCTGACTTTAAAGTCCTTATAAGCATCCGCTGTTCTGATACTACGCAAATATTTTGATACACCACCTACATTTTCAGCAATTGACATATTATTATCATTTAAAACAATAATGAAATTTGTTTCCAGACGGGAGGCATTGTTAAATGCTTCATATGCCATTCCGCCAGTTAATGCACCATCTCCGATGACTGTAACAACCGTATAGTCTTCTCCCTTTATATCACGTGCCTTTACTAACCCAAGTCCTGCCGAAATGGAGGTTGAGCTGTGTCCTGTATCAAATGCATCACATGCACTTTCTTTCCTTTTGGGAAATCCACTCATACCGCCGTACTTACGCAGTTTATCAAAATCCTCTCTCCTGCCAGTCAGCAATTTATGCGTGTATGACTGATGTCCTACATCCCAAACAATTTTATCTTCTGGTAAGTCCAGCATAAGATGCAGAGCCATCGTTAATTCTACCACACCTAGATTAGATCCTAAATGTCCACCTAAAACGCTTATTTTCTGAATTAAAAATTGCCTGATTTCCTCGGCCAGCATATCATATTCTTCTTTTTCAATATTTTTTATGTCATTCGGTTCATTGATACGTTCCAAAACCATAACTATTTCTCCCTTGTAATTAATGACTCTACTAATACTGTCAAATAATCATTCTTATTGTTAAAGGAATTTAGTATAGTAAGCGCATCTTTTGAATATCTTGCCACATCTTTCTGTGACTGCTCTAATCCCTTTAACGTAACATATGTTATTTTTTTATTCTTCTCATCACTACCGATTGGTTTTCCAAGTATTTCAGTTGAAGAAGTAATATCCAGAATGTCATCCTGAATCTGAAAAGCCAGACCAATATTCATTGCACAATTTTCTATTGCAATAATCTCATCTTCATTGGCTCCTGCAAGTATCGCTCCAACGGACATTGCACTCTGAATTAAAGCACTCGTTTTATGTTTATGAATAAAAATAAGATTTTCTTCATCTGTCTCATTTATCTTCTCTTCGGCTTCAATATCTGCTGTCTGGCCGCCTATCATACCATAAATACCTGCACGTTTTGCTAATACCATAAGTGCTCTGGCAATTCTATTTTCCTCTATATTTTTATTATTCACATCAACATCAATTAATGCCGTCAAAGCAGTTTCAAAAGCAAGATTCAAAAGAGCATCTCCAGCCAAAATAGCCATTGCTTCACCATAAACAATATGTGTGGTCTTTTTGCCTCTTCTATATTCATCATTATCCATAGCTGGCAAATCATCATGTACAAGCGAATACGTATGAATCATTTCTATTGCTGCCATAAAGGGTTCAATTATTTGCCCTTTTCCACCAAACATTTTATATGTTTCCCACATAAGTAATGGCCTGATTCTCTTGCCGCCAGCCTTCATACTATAATTCATTGCGGCAATTACTGTTTTCTGATATCCTGTCTCCTGCGGGAGATACGAAAGCAATATCTGTTCTATAAATGCCGTCCTTTTTTCGGTTTCTTGTTTAAAATTCATCAAGTTCACCCTTTTCATTCATAATAAGAATCTGCTTTTCTACGCGCGCAATTCTATCATTACAAGTTTTCAATAATGCAATCCCTTTATGATAGACCTTAAATGAATCCTCTAAAGATATATTTTCTGATTCTAATTGTTTCAGTGATTCCTCAACCTGTAAAAATGCTTCTTCGAGAGAAATATCCTTATTCATTGTAATCCCTCCTGATTTTCTCTTTATCTAAAACCTTTGCAGTTATTATACCATTCTTCATTTGTAGCACCAATTTCTGATTGATTTCAACTTTTTCAATATCGACTATTGGCATGCCCTCTGTATTAGTTACATATGTCATACCTTGCTTTAAACGCTCCAGCGGAGATAATCCATTCATTCTCTCAATCAATAACTGCATCTTATGTTTTTTTTGTAATAAAATCTTTTCCATTGCTTCCTGTAATTTACCTTCCAGCTCAGCCACATGCATTTTCATTTCTCTAATTTTGCTAAGTGGACTTAAAAAAGAAAGGCGTATTTCAAGTTGTTCATAACGAGCTTTTATGAAAGCGAGTTTTGAACGAATCAGATGATTAAACTGACTATACTCATCAAAACACCTTTCCGTATATTCTGCAAATGAAAAAATAACCATTTCAGCTGCCGCTGAAGGTGTAGGTGCACGTAAATCTGCAACATAATCAGCAATCGTTATATCTGTCTCATGTCCGACTGCGGAAACAATAGGAATGGTACATTCAAAAATTGCTCTTGCCACCGCCTCTTCATTAAATGCCCACAAATCTTCTATTGATCCACCGCCTCGGCCAACAATGATTACATCCGGCTTCACTGTTTCAAGTGCATGTATGCCATTTACAATACTCTCAGCTGCTCCTTCACCTTGTACTTTTGCTGGATATAGTATTAACTGTACATACGGATTTCTTCTCTTCGAAATGTTTATAATATCTTGGATTGCTGCACCTGTAGATGCAGTCACGACTCCAACACAAAGTGCATACTTTGGGATAGGCTGCTTGTACTCTGGAGAAAACATTCCCATATCACTTAATTCTCTTTTTAATTTCTCAAATTTTTCATATAAAATCCCAGCACCGTCTAGAAAAATTTCTTCTGCATATAACTGGTACTTTCCGTCCCGTTCATATACTTCTATACTTCCGCATGTGATGATTTGCTGACCTTCTTGCAATTGAAATTTCAGACCGCTTCTATTTCCGGAAAACATAACGCATGCTATTATTCCGTTTTTATCTTTCATCGTAAAATAGATATGTCCGCTAGAATGATATTTTACATTCGAAACTTCGCCCTTAATGTAAATACTTTTTAGCATAAAATCTTGTGCAAACATATTTTTGATATAAGAATTGATTTGTCCTACAGAATATACATTTCTCATAATCTGCCTCAAATTATTGTTATTCGTTTATACTCTTTAAAATCTTAGATAATACACCATTTACAAAAGAAGATGACTCATCTTGACCATAACGCTTAGCTAATTCAACTGCCTCGTTTATTGCGACACTAACTGGAATGTCATCATCAAATTTTATTTCATAGACTGCAAGACGGATAATAGCCAAATCTACCTTGCCCATTCTAGATATATTCCACCCCTCTGACGAATTGACAATTATTTTATCAATCTCAGAAAGCTCTGCTACGACTTTTTCAAATTTTTCATGAATATACTCTAATTGCTTAGATGGCTCTTCCCACAAATCCTCCATGTAAATTTGTATCTGCTTAGGCATTTCAGAAGCATCATGAAATTCAGTCCTAAACAACAATTTGAATATATGCTCCCGCAATTGTCTTCTACTCATATTAATCTCCCACTATTTTCCCAAGGAATATTATATTCCTATAAAGGTCAGCATATTGAATCATTCCACATGCTGACCATAAAATACTACTTCTGTTTTACCATATTAATACCCGCAATACGAATATTTACATCTGCCACTTCGAGACCTGTCATATTTTCTATCGATGTTTTAATTTTTTCCTGTACTTTCTTACACGTTGTTGGAATGTTATATCCATATTCCATAATCAATGCTATATCAACTGAAACAACTGCATCAAGTAACTCTACTTTGACACCCTTATTCACCGTTTTCATACCTGCCTTACTCATTAACTCCTTCGTAATATTACCTACTGTTGAAGCAACTCCATCAATTTCTAGCGCCGCAAGAGCCGCAATATTTGCCACTACATCATCTGCGATTCTAACCTCTCCATATGCGTCTCCCTGCAATGTATGTGAGTTTTTTTCTGCTTCCTTCATCATATTGTGTTACCTCCTGTAAGCGCATATTAAGCGCATTAAATTCATACCAACATGTTATATTATATCAAATAGGTTACTTTTTGCATAGACAAATTTAAAGATAAAAAATAAAGGATAGCTGCTCCGATAGTTCAAGATAATTTGCACTTTGACTACCATTCAGGTACTCAAATATGTTTTGATCCTCCAATAAATACTGCCGAATCAAGTGATATACATTTTCATCTGCACATTTAATTAATATGGAGGGGCTTCCTTCACTGTATGCTTCCGCAAATAATCTCGCTATCTTCTCTTCATCACACGCTTCGAAATAGATACCCTCCTGCACATAATAATTATAGTCCATGGAATTGCATTGCGGTATTGCAATTGCCGAATCAATAACATGTGTTTTTGAAAGCATTTTATCCGTTATACAAAGATAATCATAATTAATCTCTGGCGCATAAGTCGTACTACTCGTCATATCTTCTGATCCGGTGAGGCTATAGGAAGCATCTCCCCATGTTGTATCTACATAGTAATACTGGTCTCCCATTTTCACCAAATTCCAAACATGTGGTTCTGAATCCTTTACCTGTCCTTCTACGAGCGTACAAAACAAACCAAGTTTATTCAGCAAATACTGCGTTGCTTTTGCATAGCCCTGACATACGCTTCGTCCATTAATAAAAACACTACAAATATTCTGATTATCTTCTACTGTCCGATCATATTCCGTATGTAATACAAGATACTCATAAATATATCTGATCTTTTCATAATCAGAAGCTCCTTCATCTATCCCTGCAAGACAAGTACTTACGCTTTCTGCAATCAAAATTTCTTTTTTTGCTCTCTGTTCTTGGTTCATTGCATAAATTCCAGAAAAAAGAATTTCTTCTAACACACCATTACGTGTACGTTTTGTTGTTGTATAACCGTTTACATAAAATATTTCCGGATGATCAATCAGTACGTATTCAAATACTCTGTCAATCTGTTCTGCATCCAAAGAAGAAATCTTAATATCGTCTTTCATATTAACAATAATCGTCAACAGCTCAACGTAAAGTTCGCGATCAGCTTCTGTCAGCAATGAATATGCGTAATAACCGCTCTGTTCTTCAACTGCCTTCATTGTGTCTTCAGATTCAGCTATATTCTCTTCTTCTCCTGCCAAAATCTCTTCTGTTTCTTCCACAACCAAAATAGGCGGCTCATAATTCTCTGCACTTTCCTCGACTGTGACTTGGTCTTCCCCTAGATAATTCTGCGCATAATCCTTGACTTCTTCAGATGAACATCCCGCTGGCAAGGTAATTGATAATGCAATTACAATTATTGTAAAATATCTTTTCATTTTCATAAATTTCTTCCTCGTTATAACACATAAATCTTACTAGACGGCTACAAATGTACTAACACTTCGTAAACTCGGCACTTATCCTTTGTACACGAGATTTACTTCGTAAACTCGGCACTTATCCTTTGTACACGAGATTTACTTCGTAAACTCGGCACTTATCCTCTTCCGAATTCTTCTAAAACAAGACCTTTATTTCTATCAAGCGTCATGCCAACACTCCACGCATTAATGAACAAAAGTAATGGATTTCCTCTCATATCTTTTACTTTCTTCATGTCTGAGGTTTTTACAAGTTTATCAATATCTGTTTCTTTGTCCTTAATCCATCTAATATATGCATAGGGCAGGGTTTCTAACATGATTTCGACTGCATACTCATTTTTGAGCCTATATTGTAATACTTCAAACTGAAGTACCCCTACAACACCAACAATTATTTCTTCCATTCCCGTATTATACTCTTGAAAAATCTGTATGGCACCTTCCTGTGCAATTTGTGAAATTCCCTTAATAAATTGCTTACGTTTCATTGTGTCTAACTGCCTAACACGTGCAAAATGCTCTGGTGCAAATGTGGGAATCCCCTCATACATAAATTTATCCCCAGCCATGCATATGGTATCACCAATCGAAAAAATTCCAGAGTCAAATACACCAATAATATCGCCGGCATACGCTTCGTCTACTATCTTTCTCTCTGAAGCCATCAGCTGCTGTGGCTGCAACAAACGAATAACCTTACCACCCTGAACATGATAAACTTCCATGCCTGCAGTAAATTTTCCAGAACATATACGCATAAATGCAACTCTGTCACGATGTGCCTTATTCATATTTGCCTGAATTTTAAAAATAAATGCTGAGAATTGTCTATCGTTCGGATTAATAATTCCAATATCCGACATTCTTGGAATTGGTGGCATTGTCATTTTTAAGAAAGAATTCAAAAAAAGCTCTACCCCGAAATTAGTTAATGCCGATCCAAAAAATACTGGCGATAATTTGCCACTTTGAACAGCGTTTAAATCAAAATCTGCTCCAGCTCCTCCAATCAGCTCTAATTCATCTAGCAATTGTTTCAATGCCTGTTCTCCAATATGTGTGCTTAATCTGTCTCTATCTTCTATTGAAATCTTAATTGTTTTTCCTTCTTTTGTTCCTTTTTCCGTGTTTCCGTACATCACAACGCATTTTTCATTTCTATCATACACACCTTTAAAACTTTTTCCCGAACCTATTGGCCAATTAATGGGACAGGTCTCGATGCCCAATTCCTTTTCAATATCATCAAGCAAATCAAAGGTATCACTTGCATCGCGGTCCAATTTATTAATAAATGTAAAAATAGGAATCCCACGCATACCACATACTCTAAATAACTTTCTTGTCTGTTCCTCAACACCTTTACTTGCATCAATCACCATGACTGCCGAATCTGCAGCCATCAACGTTCTATAAGTATCCTCCGAAAAATCCTGATGACCTGGTGTATCCAAAATATTAATATGATATCCACCATATTCGAATTGCAGTACTGAAGAAGTTACAGAAATACCTCTCTCTTTTTCTATTTCCATCCAATCTGAGACCGCATGTCTGACTGTTGCCTTTCCCTTTACACTACCAGCTAAATTAATAGCACCTCCATATAATAGGAATTTCTCGGTTAGTGTCGTTTTACCAGCATCCGGATGAGATATAATTGCAAATGTTCTTCTACTTGCTATTTCTCTTGTTATATCTGACATATTTTCCTCCAAAATATTATTTTAATACTGATGTACCCGCTATATTACCTTCTACGCCAAAATAGTCAAGTACAGTTGCGCCAATATCGGCAAATGTTTCTCTTGTCCCGATATTTCGCCCTTCCAGATTTCTACCATAAATCAGCAATGGTGTATATTCTCTAGAATGATCTGTCGATTTCGTGAATCCAGGATCGCAGCCATGATCTGCCGTAATCATTAACAAATCTTCCTCACCGAGCTTGCTCAGCATGTCTGGCAGAAAATCATCGAAATACTTTATAGCCTTTGCATATCCATCAATGTCATTTCTATGGCCATATAGCATGTCATAATCTACTAAATTTATAAAACACAGACCACAAAAATCTTTTTCCATATATTGTAGTGTAACTTCAATCCCATCTGCATTCCCTTTTGTATATTCATACCCTGTTATCCCTTTACCTGCAAATATGTCTTTGATTTTCCCAATACCAATGGTATCATATCCAGCCTTCTGCAATTCATCCAACATAGAATTTTTAGGTGGAATCAAAGAGAAATCATGACGTCTTGACGTTCTAGTATAATCACCAATACTACCAGTAAATGGTCTGGCTATCACTCTTCCCACGCTATGTTCGCCCGTTAAAATTTTACGGGCAATCTGACAATATTCATACAACTGTTCAATAGGAACAACTTCCTCGTGTGCAGCAATTTGAAATACACTATCTGCAGAGGTATAAACAATTAAATTTCCAGTTTTAACATGCTCATCACCATAATCCTTGATTACTTCAGTTCCTGAATATGGTTTATTACAAAGTACTCCTCTTCCTGTCAATGCAGAGAACTGTTCTAAAACTTCATTTGGAAATCCCTCTGGGTACGTCGGCAATGGCGTCTCTGATATAATACCTGCAATTTCCCAATGACCAATTGTAGTATCTTTACCCTTAGATTTTTCTGTCATTCGTCCATATACTCCTAATGGTTTGTCTACCATTTTTCCACAAGTTACTCCATCAATATTGAAAAGGCCTAAACTCCTCATATGTTCAGCCGAAAAATAAGAACTAGTTGAACATGAGCGAAGTGTATTAGCTCCACTATCTCCATAAGTTGCTGCATCCGGCATTTCTCCTATACCAAGGCTATCTAAAACAATTAAAAATATGCGTTTTTTCATATTATTTCTCCTTTCATCCATCTAACGAATTACTCCTCTTTGTTCACACTACACAATTAATGACTTTATCCATAGTAACACATTTTTAGACTCATTTCCACAAACATTATTATGCCAATCACATCAAAAAGAAATAATACATTCACAAAACAATTCCAAATTTTCACTCTTCTTTTTATTATAAATCATTGAGACAGATATTAGCAGACTTATCCACATTGTTTATAGGCATCAATTTCCTCTCCTGCCTGTTTTTATAATCCACATTTTCCACAATCCTCAAACAACCATTTTAAAATACTTTTTCTACATTATTTCTAAAAGCATGTTTTATATAATTTACATTTAACATTTATTTATAATGTGCATAATATCCCCAAATAATGACTTCTTTAAATAATATTACTATTTTCATCTTTACAATTTAACTTTTATCTATCAAATACTAAATACTTAACTGCATCGCATTATAATAGAACACAACAGCATAATAAATATATAACATATGTTTCTTTAATATCAAACACTTTTCTGGCAGTCGAAAAATGCACCTTGCTTGAACAGCAAGATGCATTTTTTATTTTATAATAGTTGTTTATAGTGCATCCTTAATTGAAAAACTGATTCTACCCATCTTATCTTTTCCTAAACATTTAACTGTTACCATTTCACCTAAGGTTAGTACATCTTCTACATGATTGACTATTTCCTTTGAAATCTTAGAAATGTGAACCATTCCTTCTTTTCCTGGTGCAAATTCAATAAATGCTCCAAACTCTTTAATGCTTATAACTTTACCCTTGAAAATCTGTCCTTCTTCAAACTCAGTTACAATCATCTTAACCATCTCAATAGCCTTTTCCATACCGACTGGATCCGTGCCACAAATTGATACTGCACCATCATCATTAATATCCATCTTTACACCGGTCTGTTCTATAATCGCATTAATTGTCTTGCCACGCTGTCCTACAACATCTCCGATTTTTTCTGGATTAATCTTGATTTGAATAATCTTTGGCGCATATTCACCAACTTCTTTGCGAGGTTCTGCGATACATGGTTTCATACATTGATCCATAATAAAGAGTCTTGCTTCTCGGCATCTTTCAATAGCACCTTCCACAATCGTTCTTGTTAAACCATGAATTTTAATATCCATCTGAATAGCCGTAATACCTTCTGTTGTACCAGTTACTTTAAAATCCATGTCTCCAAAGAAATCTTCCAATCCTTGAATATCTGTTAATAATACAAAACTATCATCTGTATCGCCCGTTACCAAACCACATGAAATGCCTGCAACCATTCTCTTAATGGGAACACCCGCTGCCATAAGTGACATACAAGATGCGCAGGTAGATGCCATTGATGTAGAACCATTTGACTCAAATGTTTCAGATACCGTACGGATTGCATATGGGAATTCCTCCGTTGAAGGTAATACTGGAATCAATGCTTTTTCTGCCAATGAACCATGGCCTATTTCACGACGCCCTGGTCCTCTGCTCGGCTTTGTTTCTCCAACTGAATAAGAAGGAAAATTATAGTGATGCATATATCTCTTATTTATTTCGTTTCCATCAAGTCCATCAATTCTTTGTACTTCTGATAATGGAGCCAATGTGCAGATATTGCAAATCTGCGTCTGACCACGTGTAAACATAGCAGAACCATGTACACGAGGAATAATATCTGTCTCTGCTGCGAGTGCTCTGATCTGTGCGAGTTCACGACCATCAGGACGCTTTTGATCCATTAATATCATTTTACGTACAGTTTTCTTTTGATATTGATAAAGAGCCTCTCCTATCAAAGGTAA
This sequence comes from uncultured Lachnospiraceae bacterium, assembly GCA_964483155.1. Classification (GTDB taxonomy): domain Bacteria; phylum Bacillota; class Clostridia; order Lachnospirales; family Lachnospiraceae; genus JAAYYM01. The sequence continues at coordinate 12,201 of CAZAAC010000043.1, forward strand.
CCACTCAGCTTTATCTGCAAATGCCGCTTCCATCTTATCTCTTATAACACGGATGTTTTCTTCACGAATCTGCTTTTCATCGGTAAATACCGCTGTTTCCATCTCTGTAGGTGTTACAACTTCCTTCATTGCAGCAAACATTTCATCTGGAATAGCACAGCTTGTGTATTGATGTTTTGGCTTACCAACTTCATCAACGACTTTATTAATAAATGCAATAATTTCTTTATTGACACTGTGTGCCATATAAATTGCTTCAATCATCTTTGCTTCTGATATTTCGTTTGCACCAGCCTCAATCATAATAACCTTCTCATCAGTAGAAGCAACTGTTAAAGACAAATCGCCATTCTTCCACTGTTCTTGATTTGGATTTACAATTAACTGACCATCAATCAAACCAATTTGAGTTGTTGCACACGGACCATAGAAAGGGATATCTGATATACTTGTTGCGATAGCAGAACCAAGCATGGCAACTACTTCGGGACGACATTCTGGATCTACTGATAATACAAGGTTATTAAGCGTACAATCATTTCTATAATCTTTCGGAAATAAGGGACGCATAGGTCTATCAATAACGCGTGATGTTAATACAGAGTTTTCAGATGCTTTTCCCTCTCTTTTATTAAAGCCTCCTGGAATCTTGCCAACTGAATATAATTTTTCTTCATACTCTACGCTTAAAGGGAAAAAATCAATTCCCTCTCTTGGTTTTTCTGATGCCGTTGCTGTACATAATACCGTTGTGTCACCATAGTGCATAAATACTGCACCGTTTGCCTGCGCAGCTACTCTTCCGATTTCCATCGTAAGCGTACGTCCTCCAATATCCATTGAATAAGTTTTATACATATTAATTCTCCTTTCATTGTATACAAAATGTATACTTGTGTTATGACAGAAGAATCTTTTTTTCCGAAACTACTGATGAATATGCGAACTTTTTCTCGGCTCGCGTACTCATCAGTGGTCTCGGTCTCATTCTTCTGCCTTTTATTTTTATAAATAGGGCGGATTTCTCCGCCCTGTTTATATTTGATTTATTTTCTGATTCCCAGTTTTTCAATCAAAGTACGGTATCTCTCAATATCAGTTCTCTTTAAGTAGTCAAGTAATCCTCTTCTCTGACCAATCATCTTAAATAAACCGCTTCTTGAGTGATGATCCTTTTGGTGCTCCTGCAAATGCTCTGTAAGCTCTTGAATTCTTGCTGTCAAAATAGCAACTTGCACTTCTGGTGAACCTGTGTCGCCTTCAGTTTTTGCAAATTCCTTCATGATTGCAGTTTTCTTTTCTTTTGTAATCATACTAAATTCCTCCTTTACTTTATTTCAGGTAATACCAAGAATAGGTCGGAGTATCCGCACTCTGAGTAATACCTAATTCCACAACAATTGATTATAGCACAGACTATCAACTATGTAAACCTCTACTTCAATATTCTTCTGACTGCAAGCGGTGTTCTATAAGTTGCATTTGATATCTTAATACCAGTTCTGGCACTGCTCGCATGTACTACTTGTCCGCTACCAATATAAATAGCAACATGATTGATCGTACTTCCATTACCATAAAATACCAAATCTCCTGGTTTTGCTTCAGATAGCGTAATCTTGGTACCACAACCAGCCTGTGCTTTGCTAGAATGTGGGAGCGAAATTCCATAGTTCTTATATACCGACATTACAAATCCTGAACAATCAGCACCCTTTGTCAGACTAGTTCCTCCCCATACATAAGGGTTACCAACATGCTTTTTGGCAAAAGTAACCAATGCTATTCTGACATCAGAAATTCCTTCTCCATAATTTAATTCGGTCAGTGTTACCGCTTTTCCAAGCTCTTCTTCAATATTAACAAATTCCTTAGAAATAAATCCTTCTTCATCATCTATTGCAATCTTAACCCATTCTCCTGTATCATCCAGAACTTCCAGTTCTTCTCCTTCTGGAATTAGTGTAATTACATTACCATTTAAGGATGGGGCTGTACGAACCTTCAATGTCATCGTATTAACTGTAGCCATGATAGTCTTTACCTGCTCTGCAATTGTCTTTGCCTCTTGCCCCGTATAAAGAAATTCTGTACTTACATAACCTTCTACTTTTCCCGATTTGATTTTAGCCCATCCATTTTCAACTGATAAAATTGAACACCCAGCATTCTTTGGCATCTTACCAATAATCGTACTGTCTTCTTTTGGTTCCTTACGTACGTTTAAATGATTATCAACATGCGCAATGCCTAAATTGGTAAATCCATAAAGTTCATCTGCGAGTATTTCGACCTTAATCTCTGGTGCCACTTCCTTTACAGCATTGGAAGAAACAGCACTATTCCCTGACACATTTTCGCTTACTGAAGATGTAGAATCGAGACTCGACTGATCAATAATATCCGCTACCGCGCCAGCACTGACAAGTGAATCCAAAACCGCAGCTTCTATATCTACCAAAAAATTTCCTGAAAAAATAACACTTACTAAAAGTGCTCCTATCGCTTGCAACAATTTTCTTTTTTTGTGAGATTTTTCTAATATTATCATTTTATCAAGCTTCTCCCAACATCAAAGTAATTGTTAATTGTTACGAAATTGTTACATTTATCTTTGTCCACATTATAGCAATCTTCGATTATTATGTCAACATCATTGTGATTGCAATTCACATATCCAGTTTTCGCTGCTAATTGCCGTCTATATGCAACATAATCCTGCATCGCTCTACTTCTTTTTGTGTGCATCATGCCATTTCTTTCCATTTTTTATATCTTCCTGCATTTGAAATTTTAATTCCTCTACCGAAGGAAACTTCATTTCTGATCTCTGAAACTCCAACAGACTAACTGCAATAAAATCACCATATACATTCTGATTGAAATCATATATATATGTCTCCACACCATTCTGGATGTCCCCACCTACAGTCGGTTTACATCCTATATTGGTAATACTTTCATAGACATGATTGTTATAACATACCGTAGACAAATAAACACCATTTGGGGGTAATAGTTTGACCTTTTCCGGTACCAAATTGACAGTTGGCATTCCTATTGTTCTTCCAAACTTTCTGCCATGTACTACCTCACCAAATATCGTATACGGATAGATCAGCATCTCATTCGCAGTTGCAATTGATCCAAATTTGACCTCATCACGAATCAAGGTTGAGCTAATCTCCTGCCCTTTAAATAAAGCTTTCTCAATAATAACTGTCTCATAATCATTCATCACTCCAAACTTCTGGAGCATGCTTCCATTTCCATTTCCTTTATGACCGAATCTACAATCGACACCAACTACAATTGTTTTCATATGCAACCTATCCAATAAAATATTTTCAATAAATACTTCTGCAGATATTGCTGCTGTTTTTTCATGAAAAGGGAACTCAATGAGATAATCAATTCCAAATGCTTCAAATAATTCTCGCTTTTCTGCATTCGTTGTCAGTACCTTTGCATCTTCTTTGAAAAAAATAGAATTGGGTGGTGTATCAAATGTAAATACAACTGTCTTAAGTCCTTCTTTTTTTTTCGCGCACAACTCTCGCAGTATTCTTTCATGTCCCTTATGAATACCATCAAATTTTCCAATTGTCACTACTGTATTTTCTTTTATATAAAAATCTATTGTATCAGTTATATTAATCATACTAACCTCTCATGCAAAAAATATCTTTACAGGTTTGAAACAAACACTTGTTTTTTCATAAACTCCAATAAAATGATTTTCCGAATCATATACTCGTATCTGCTCTCCTTGTTCTATCTCTGCATCCGTTGCCTCCAATGGGATTCTATTCCCATTATGCAATAGTTTGTCCCAGTTCTCATGCAGAATAATCTTGGAATATGTATGGAACATCTCATCAATTGGAATCAAATATTGTTCTAAACTGCCCGCATCACGAAATTGTTCTACTTGCGACAAATACAATGCATCCTGTAATAAAAATCTGTCAACCTGCGTTCTGATTAGTGTCTTCATGGTTGCACCGACACCTAACTTCTCACCAATATCATAGCATAATGTTCTAATATAAGTGCCTTTTGAGCAGGAAACATCCATGGTAATTTCAGGTGCTTCTCCGCGTAGATTTATTGCAGAAATAATGATAGAATATAACTCTACGCTTCTGGCTTTCCGCTCAATTTCAATACCTGCACGTGCCAATTCATATAGTCTTTTACCATTCACCTTCAGCGCCGAGTACATTGGTGGAATCTGTTCATAGATGCCTTCAAAACTCATAATAGCATCCCGCACCTGCTTTTCTGAAATACTTTCTAATTGTTCCGCTGATGCTTCATGCAATACTGTTCCTGAGATATCTTGTGTATCTGTTATCTTGCCTAACAAAAAAGTTGTACGATATGTTTTCCTTTTATCTGTCAAGGTATCACACAACTTTGTTGCTTTCCCTATACACACAGGTAGTACCCCTGTTGCATCTGGGTCAAGCGTACCAGTATGACCAATTTTTTTTTGCTTTAAAATTCCTCGCATTTTTGCAACAACATCATGCGAAGTATATCCTTTTTCTTTATATATATTAATGACTCCGTCCATTCACTCTCCACATTATCTTATTTCTCATCAAATTCCGATAACTGTTTCTCTATTTGTGATGTGAGGTTATTGATTACATCATGATAAGTTCCATTCATTGTACATCCAGCCGCACGGATATGTCCACCGCCACCGAATAAACCAGCAATTTTTGCCACATCAACAATATGATTTGAGCGCATACTGACTTTATATTCCAACGTGCCTGTCTGATATAAAAATATAGCACATTCTACCCCTCTGGTAACACGTAGCTGATTCACGATTCCATCCAACTGTCTCGGAAGTGCTTGATAAAAGTCCATCGTCTTTTGATCAACCATACTAACTATACATTTACCATCCATAATCAGAAAGCTTTCTAATAATGCACGGCCAAGAATCTGATTTGCAACATAGCTTTTCTGGTAAAACGTCTCATCTATAATACTTGTCCTGTCAAAATCATATGTTGTCAATTCTCCAACAATTTCAAATGTCTTCTTAGATGTATTTGAATACTGAAATACACCAGTATCGTGTACAATTCCTGTAAATATTGCCTTTGCAATTTCTGCATCCATATCTGCAGTAGCAATTAAATTAAAAATGAGTTCACATGTTGAACTTGCTGTTGGTTCAATATAGTTTACATCTGCAAATTTCTGATTACTAATATGATGATCAATACAAATCGTTTTCTTTGCAGTCAAAAAATACTTTTTTGCATCACCAAGTCTTGCGCTGTCTCCACAATCAAGTGCAATAAAAATATCATATATCTTTTCTTTGGAAAACTCGCTATCTATTTTATCCATGTCTTTTAAAAAGTGAAAGACTGGAGATGGTTGTTCCAAAAACAAATCCACCTCTGTCTTTGGTGCGATCTTTTTTAAGTATTGATACATTGCAAGATTAGAGCCTATACAATCACCATCTGGCCTTATATGCCCCGCTACTGCAATTGATTTTGCACCAATCAGTTCCTTTTTTAAATTAATCATATCTATCCACCAATACCTTTGCTGATTTACACACTATACTTTGTTTACATCGTCAATCAATTTAGACATACTAATTCCATACGCAACAGAGGTATCCAATATAAAACGAATTTCTGGAGTATTGCGTAAGTTTAATGCCTGCGCAAGTTGTCGTCTAATAAAGCCTTCTGCTCTTTTTAGCCCCTCTATCGTATCCGCTTGTGCTTTTTCATCACCTAGTACACTAATCCATGCCTTGCAAGTCTTCAAATCGGTTGCAACTTCAACCGCAGTGACGCATGTCACTGGGCTGATACGTGGATCTTTTATTTCACTGCGGATAATTCCCGCTAATTCTCTCTGTACTTCTCCGTTGATTCTGGTGTTTTTGATACTGTTTTTTTTCATCTTGAAACACCTACCTTCATTATATTATCTTGGGACTTCTACCATGGTATAAGCTTCAACAATATCTAATTCCTGAATATCATTAAAATCATCAAATACCAAGCCACACTCAAATCCCGTCTTAACTTCCTTGACATCATCTTTAAATCTTTTTAATGATGCAAGAGGTCCTTCATATATCTTTTCTTCTCCACGCTTAATTCTGACAGAGCAGCCTCTTTTAAATATACCATCGAGTACATAAGAACCAGCAATATTACCAATTCCGGATGCCTTAAATATCTGCCTAACTTCTGCATGTCCAAGAACTCTTTCTTCAAAAACCGGATCCAGCATGCCCTTCATTGCAGCTTCAACATCTTCTATTGCCTTATAGATGACATTATATAGTCTGACATCAACGCCCTCTGCTTCTGAAATTGCCTTTGCCGTAACATCAGGTCTTACATTAAAACCAATGATGATGGCATTTGATGCTGAGGCAAGTATAACGTCTGATTCATTAATAGAACCAACTCCGCCATGGATAACTTTGACTACCACTTCTTGGTTTGTCAACTTTAAGAGACTTTCTTTTACTGCCTCCACGGAGCCTTGCACATCTGCTTTAATAATGATGTTAAGCTCTTTCAGATTACCCGCTTGAATTTGCGTGAACAAGTCATCCAATGAAAGCATTTTTGCCTTTGTATCATCAAGCATTCTGACTTTCTTCTGCGAAATAAACGTCTCCGCAAAGTTTCTTGCTTCTTTATCATTTTCTGGTGCAACAAAAATATCACCAGCATTGGGAACATCTCCAAGTCCAAGAATTTCTACTGGCATTGATGGTCCAGCTTCTTTTACTCTGCGACCTTTATCATCAATCATTGCCCTTACTTTACCATGACATGCACCTGCTGCTATAAAATCGCCAACTTTCAGTGTTCCTTTTTGTACCAATACTGTGGCGATAGGTCCTCTCCCTTTATCAAGCTCTGCTTCAATAACAAGACCTCTTGCTTTTCTCTTTTCATTCGCTCTAAGCTCTGCTATATCTGCAGTTAGTAAAATCATTTCCAGCAGCTGTTCGATACCTTCTCCAGATTTTGCGGACACTGGTGCAAAAACCGTGCTTCCGCCCCAATCTTCTGGAATTAATTCATACTCTGCTAATTCCTGCTTTACTTTATCGATATTTGCACTTGGCTTATCAATTTTATTAATTGCAACAATGATTTCGATTTCGGCTGCCTTAGCATGATTAATTGCTTCAATGGTCTGCGGCATAACGCCATCATCTGCTGCCACAACAAGAATCGCAATATCCGTTGCATTAGCACCACGCATACGCATCGAAGTAAATGCTTCATGTCCTGGTGTATCAAGAAATGTTATTTTCTGCCCATTAATCGTTACTACATAAGCACCGATATGTTGTGTAATACCGCCAGCTTCTTTTCCTGTTACATTTGTTTTTCTAATTGCATCCAAAAGCGATGTCTTACCATGATCTACATGTCCCATTACACAAACAACAGGAGGACGCTGCGTCATCATGCTTGTATCTTCTGTCTCTTCCTTTAGTAGTTCTTCAATAACATCCACCACAACTTCTTTTTCACATAGAACCTCAAATTCCATTGCGATTTCTTCTGCTACAGCATAAGTAATTTCTTGATTCACAGTTACCACTGTCCCTTGTAAAAACAGTTTCTTTACAATCATAGCTGGCACCATTTTCATCTTTTCAGCCAACTCCTTAATTGTAAGAACCTCTGGGAGTATTATTACTTTAATCTTTTCTTCTTTTATAACAAATTTTTCTTGTGGCTTCTCTAATTTGGCAGGTTTTGCACCCTTAACCAATTTACCACCTCTAAAACCATCTTCGTTCGTAATTACTTGATCTTTTCGCTTCTTATCTTGATTTAATCTACGCTTTTCCTGCTCATCTCTATGCTTTTCTTGTTCCTTCGCAGTCATCTTTGTCCCTGAATCAAACCCAGCTGCTGCTGTACCACCTGTTCTATTCGCTTGATTTGGTGCGCCTGGTCTGCCTCCCTGATTATAGCCGCCCTGGCCTCCCGGTCTGCTTCCCTGGCTATATCCACCCTGGCCTCCTGGTCTGCTTCCCTGACTATATCCACCTTGGCCTCCTGGTCTGCTTCCCTGACTATATCCACCCTGGCCGCTTGGTCTGCTTCCCTGGCTATATCCGCCCTGGCCGCTTGGTCTGCTTCCCTGGCTATATCCGCCCTGGCCGCTTGGTCTGC
>CAZAAC010000044.1:0-19852 GCA_964483155.1 uncultured Lachnospiraceae bacterium
AAAGATTCCACTTACGATTTCATCAATTATGATAAACACATAAGTCTCCCCGCGGTTTGCCACACTACTTACCATATCAGCAATGTTTCTATCTCCTATGATCAACTCGTCTTCTTCCATTTTTACTGATATCTTATATTTTTCTAATAATCGCAAATTTCCAACAGCGATTGCAATATCACCAATACTCCCAGAAACTCCATATCCTGGCATATTCTCAAACTGCTCTGGCTCATAGCACTTTATCCCACGGGCTTTTGCCTCTTCAACAATCGCAAGTGCAAGTGGGTGTTCACTCCCTTGCTCCAGCGATGCTGCCATTTTCAAAAGATATTCTTCTGATTTCTGTTCCAAGGTTAAAATACTGACTAGCTTTGGCTTTCCTTCTGTTAAAGTTCCCGTTTTATCAAGCACAATTGTGTCAACATTTTTCATGATTTCAAGCACTTCACCACTTCGGATCAATATTCCATTCGCCGCACCAACTCCAGTACCTACCATGATTGCAGTCGGCGTTGCCAGACCTAGCGCACACGGGCAGGCAATCACAAGAACCGTCACAAATATTTGTAAAACAAAGAAAAAGTTTTGTCCATTGAACCACCAAATGATTGCTGCTACAAGGGCTATTATTATAACAACAGGAACAAAATACCCAGCTATCACATCTGCCAGTCTCGATATAGGTGCTTTTTTACTTTGTGCTTCTTCCATGATTCGTACTATTTTGGATATGGTAGTATCTTCTCCTATATTTGTGACACGAATAAATATATTCCCGCTTTGATTTATTGTGCCACCAGTAACTCTATTTCCGGGTTCTTTATCCACAGGCACACTTTCTCCTGTTAACATCGATTCATCTACACTTGAATACCCTCTTATCACAACACCATCTAGTGGTATCCTGCTTCCAGACTTAATAAAAAGAATATCCTCTACTCTAACCTTCTCCGTCATGATCTCGGTGTAGTTTCCAGCCTCCACCGCCTCTATATCTATATCTGTATCTGCATCTAGCTGTTCTTCTCCAGCTTTTAATTCCTTATATATTAGTGCCATATCTGGCGCAAGTGACATAATTCCCGTAATCGCATCTGACGTTCTCTTCTTACTTCTACTCTCAAAATACTTCCCGAGCATTACAAGGGCAACGATAATTGCAGCCGACTCGTAATATAGATTCATCACCGCATCTCCATCATTCGGAATACGGGCTGTCATAACAATACTATATAGATAAGCGCTGGCAGTTCCTATCGCCACAAGCGAATCCATATTAGGGTTACCATGCACCAAAGCAGGTATTCCAACAATATAAAACTTTCTTCCAAAAATCAAAATAATCGTTGTCATAAATAATTGCACAAGCGCAAATATAATTGGATTTGAATGCATATTTATAAATGCAGGAACCGGTAATGAAAATGGAAGCATATGGCCCATGGAAAGATATAAAAGAATCACGCTGAAGCATAAAACCACAATAAGACTAAAGCGCTGTTCCTTTAAGGCTTCTTCCTGCTTCTTCATATCAGCTTTCCTATCTATCTGACTTGTATCGTTCTTCTTCTCCTCTGCATGGTATCCAGCCTTCTCTATCTGCGCTATCATATCTGCTACTCTTGTCTTCTTTGCATCATACAAAACGGTTGCAGAATTCATGATTAAATTCACTTCGCATGAAACAATACCATCTAACTTTTTAACTGCCTTCTCAACTGCAGCAACACATGAGGCACATGCCATTCCTTCGATTTTTAATTCCACTTTTTGACTCATTTGATATTCCTCCTAATTTGCCAAATCAAATAACGACAACTGGTTCTTTTCTGGTATATCTCCGAGCAGACGCATCTCATACATAAAATCAGCTACACCATTACTTACTTTAGTTCTTTGATAAAAATCTTCCTTTGATAAAAATGGGGTACCTTCACGTGTAGCAGTCATAACGGCTTCTGCCGCAGTATCTCCCATTCCCTCGATGCTGTTCAGGGGTGGCATAATCCTACCATCAATAATCTTACAGAGCTTCGCGTCTGCAGCAAAAATATCTATCGGTATAAATTCAAAGCCTCTCGCATACATTTCCTGAACGATTTTCATATCTTTTATAGTATCTTGCTCTTTTTTTGTTAATACATCCGCCTTTTTTTTATATTCATCCATATAATATTCTAATTTGTTTCTACCTTGACACATGATTTCATAAGAGAAGCTAGTCGACCTAATACTAAAATAAGCTGCATAATAGGCAAGTGGATAATTCACTTTATAATAAGCTATCCTCCACGCCATCATAACATATGCTGCCGCATGGGCCTTCGGAAACATATACTGTATCTTTTTACATGACCAAATATACCAATCTGGTACATCTGCCGCCTTCATCGCCTCTTCCCACTCTGGTAGCAGTCCTCTGCCTTTACGCACACTTTCCATGATTTTAAATGAAAGGCTGCTCTCTACTCCCATATTGATAAGATACAACATAATATCATCACGTGTGCAAATTGCAGTTGAAATTGTTGCCTTACCTTCCTGTATCAGCGTCTGCGCATTCCCTATCCAAACATCTGTACCATGCGACAATCCTGATATACGAACCAAATCAGAAAATGACGAAGGTTTGGTATCCATCAGCATCTGTATTACAAAATCTGTTCCAAATTCCGGTATTCCCAATGCTCCCAAAGGACAATCTCCGATGTCACTCGGCCTTATGCCAAGTGCCTCGGTACTTCTAAATAGAGACATGACCTCTTTGTCATCCAGTCTTACCTCTTGCGGATTTGTTCCTGTTAAATCTTGCAGCATCCTTATCATCGTCGGATCATCATGCCCTAAAATATCCAGTTTCAGTAAGTTATGATCAATAGAGTGATAATCAAAATGTGTCGTGATAATATCGGATTTCATATCATTTGCCGGATGCTGTACTGGTGTGAAGGAATCAATTTCTTCTCCATGCGGCAAAACAATAATTCCTCCTGGATGCTGTCCCGTCGTTCTCCGAACCCCAGTACAGCCTTTTGTAATTCTGTTTATCTCACAGGAGCGCTTACTAATGCTCCTCTCTTCATAATATTTCTGTACATATCCATACGCAGTCTTATCAGCAAGAGTACCTATCGTTCCTGCTTTAAATGTATGACCTGAGCCAAAGATAAACTCTGTATACTTATGTGCTTTCGCCTGATAATCTCCTGAAAAATTCAAATCAATATCTGGCTCCTTATCTCCATTAAAGCCTAAAAACGTCTCAAACGGAATGTCAAAACCGTCCTTCATCAATAGTTCTCCACACTCTGGACAACTTCTATCAGGCATATCACAACCTGCTTTTCCTGCATATCCTCTTACTTCTTTTGATGTAAAATCATTATAATGACATTTTCTACAATAATAGTGTGGTGAAAGCGGATTAACCTCCGTAATTCCAGCCATAGTTGCCACAAAAGAAGACCCTACTGAGCCACGTGAACCTACCAGATAACCATCCTCCAGAGACTTCCAGACCAATTTCTGTGCAATAATATACATAACCGCAAACCCATTCGTTATGATGGAATGCAATTCCTTTTCAAGTCTTTCCGTAACTTGTTCGGGAAGTTTTTCTCCATAAACAGCATGGGCTTTTTCATAGCATATGTTTGTCAACGTCTTATCAGAATCCTCTATGACGGGTGGACATTTATCTGGTCTGACAGGTGATATTTCTTCGATCATTGCCGCTATCTTATTTGTATTTGTTATTACAACTTCTTCTGCCTTCTCCCTGCCAAGATATGCAAACTCCTTCAGCATTTCAGAAGTGGTTCGCATAAATAAAGGCGCTTGGTCATCTGCATCCTTGAAGCCTTTTCCAGCCATGATAATCCTGCGATAAATCTCGTCTTCCGGATCTATAAAATGTACATCGCAGGTTGCAATTACAGGTTTATTAAACTGTTCTCCTAATTTCACTATTTTCAGATTAATATTTTCAATATCTTGCATTGTGGAAATATTACTCTTTTCATCCTGCAGTAAAAAAGCATTATTGCCAAGTGGCTGGATTTCCAGATAATCATAAAAATTTATGATTCGTGTAATAGCAGCCTCTGACTTCTCTTCTAAAATAGCACGGTATAGTTCTCCCTGCTCACATGCTGACCCAATCAGCAATCCCTCTCTGTACTTAAGAAGTTCGCTTTTGGGAATCCGCGGCCGCAAATGAAAATATTTTAAATGCGACATAGAAACAAGGCGATATAGATTTACACGACCAACTTCGTTTTGGGCTAGTAAAATAACGTGATAACTTGTCTGCTTCCTGACTGTTTCCTCTGATAGTGCTGCCAGTTGATTAATCTGCTCTAGTGTTACAACATTTTTTGCTGTAAGTTTATTCATAAAGTGTATAAATATCTGTGCTGTTGCTTCCGCATCATCTACTGCCCGATGATGATTTTCAAGTGAAATGCCCAATGCTTTTGCTACATTGTCAAGCTTATGTTTCGACAAATTAGGAAGCAATATTCTAGAAAGTCCAACTGTATCTACCGAAGTATACTCCCTTTCCATGCCGATTAAATATGCATTATGCTCTATAAAGCTCATATCAAATGATGCATTATGCGCTACCATAACTGCACCTTCCGCAAACTCAAGAAATAAAGGCAATACTTTATCTATCGTATCTGCAGTCTGCACCATACTATCATTAATGCCAGTCAGATTCTCAATTCTGAAAGGAATGGGTACTTCTGGATTAACAAATGCAGAAAATCTATCAATTTCCTGCCCATCTTTTACCTTAACTGCACCGATTTCAATAATCCTGTTTTTGCTTGCAGAAAAACCAGTCGTCTCAAGATCAAAAACAACAAACGTATCCTGTAGAGTATATGTAGCTGGATTTATGACAATATCCTTAAGATCATCCACTAAATAACCTTCCATACCATAAATAACTTTAATATCATTTTCATCGCCCTTGTTGATTTTTTCTAAAGTATGCATGGCATCTGGAAATGCCTGTACCACGCCATGATCCGTAATGGCAATTGCTTTTTGGCCCCAGTCTTTTGCCCTTTCAATAATCTTTGAGACATCACTTACTCCATCCATATCGCTCATCTTCGTATGGCAATGAAGTTCCACGCGTTTCTCAGGACTATTGTCCATTCTTAAAAACGTAAAATTGGGAATTTTTTTGATACCAACAATATACCCTAGCATCAATTCTTTTGTGAAACTGTCCATATTGGCAATTCCTTTTACCTTTACAAAAATACCCTCTTTCAGATTCTCCTTCAATTCCATCATTATCTCTGGCTGCACAAATAATTTTGCTGAAATGGTATCTGTATAATCAGAAATATCTATTACTATTATAAATTTTTCATTTCGAAGTTCACGACTTTCAAATCTTACAATCTCACCACGAACAGTTATCTCACCGACTTCACCAACGATTTCGTCCATGCAAATAGCTTCATCCTCAAAATCTTTTCCATAGATCACATCTAGATTATCTGATTTTTTATATCTACTCCCTACACGTTTAGGGATAACGGATTCTGCGGGTTTCGATTTGATCTTTTCGGCATCATGCTTTTTCGGTTCATCATCTGCTTTTTCGGCATCATTTTCTGCTCCGTTCGCTCTTGCCGAGATTGCAGCTATCTCTTCCTCCATCTCATGGCTTACAGCATTTCTTGATTTTCCCTGTGCTTTGTCTTTATACGAAATACGTAAATCAATCTGCAATCCGCAGCGTTCATTTATAATAAGCTCTAATACTCTTTTGAGTTCTTGTGCACGCTTCTGGGCTAAAATGGTATCTTCCAAAGTCAAGAGCATAACATTATCTTCAGGATACGCAAGTATTGCATGGGAAAATAGATTATAGTCAAAATGATTATAATCTCTTAATTCCTTATGAATACTTTCACCATAAAGTTCCATAAGATTCTCAGCTGTATATTGGCTCGATAGTTTAAAGGTCTCGATTATCTTAACTTGCATCTTCGCATTTGGAAACAACTGCTTTAGCATCTCTTTCTCAACCGCATGCACCATATCTTTCGTGATCAAATGATCACTTGACAGATATATTTTAAGAATATCTTTACGTTTTGTGGAAACGATCCGACTCACAAGCACGCCTTCAAACAGTTCCGTCATCTCTTTGCTCAGCTTTAAAGTTACAAATACCTCAAAAAAACGCTTCATCATCCGCCCCAGTTCTCCAGTTCTTCTCGTAACACCGTAAGTAAATCTGATTCTGGTACTTTCCTTATCACTTCACCTTTTCGTATTAAAAGTCCTTCTCCCATGCCACCGGCAATTCCGATATCTGCCTCACGTGCTTCACCAGGGCCATTTACGACGCATCCCATGACTGCAACTTTAATATTCAAATCATACTCTGCTACCATCTTCTCTACTGCAATCGCGAGTGATATTAAATCAATTCTCGTTCTTCCGCAGGTGGGGCAGGATATCACTTCAATTCCACCTTTTCTTAAATCCAATGTCCTCAATATCAATTTGGCTGACTTTATTTCCTCTACGGGATCACCCGTTAAGGATACTCTTATTGTATCTCCAATTCCTTGATTTAATATAATTCCAAGACCAAGCGCAGACTTAATATTACCCGACTGTACAGTTCCTGATTCTGTAATCCCTACATGTAAAGGGTGTTTTGACTTTGGAGCCAGTATTTCATGTGCTTTAACACACATCATTACATTAGAAGACTTAATGCTGATTACTAAATTATCATAGTTCATATCTTCAATCATCTTAACCTTATCAAGAGCACTTTCAACGATACCCTCAGCAGTCACCTTACCGTATTTTTCAATATAGTGTTTTTCCAGTGATCCACTATTAACGCCGACGCGTATTGGTATGTTTCTCTCCTTTGCAGTTTTCACAACAGCCCTTACTTTATCAATATCTCCAATATTGCCGGGATTAATACGAATTTTATCTGCACCGCATTCCATTGCCATAATTGCTAATTTATAATCAAAATGAATATCCGCCACTAAAGGAATTCTAATTTGTTTCTTGATCTCTACAAATGCTTTTGCTGCCTCCTCTGTCTGTACTGTGGCGCGAATAATGTCACAGCCGGCCGCTTCCAGATGCTTGATTTGTTCCACAGTTGCCCGCACATCCTCGGTTCTCGTATTCGTCATTGACTGTATCAATATTGGATGCCCGCCGCCGATATATTTATTTCCAATTGAAACAACTTTTGTATGATTTCTATACATAATATCCTCCTAAATTAACAACGCCCGCCACCATATATAGTGGCAGGCGGTTCTTTTTCTACATAATTTTAGTCTATCATACGGTATTATCTCTGTCAATATGGCGCAATACCAATATCAAAACAGATATGATTAGAAGGATTCCCAATACTATTCCCACTTTCACTTTTTGATCAAGTACCAATATTTTTTCAAATATAGATAACCTGCTAACTATCACATCATTATTGGATACTGAATCCTTCATTTTACTCTCGGAAACAGAATCCTTTATTACTGCCGCTTTCATCTTTTTCTTTTTTGTTAAAGGGATACGCTCTTCGTCGATATATGTTGGCTTAGCCCCAATCATGAACTCCGCGGATTCTGAAGCCATATTACCAGCCTCGTCAGTTGCAATCACCTCTATCAGATATTTTCCTTCTTTTGTGATTTTACGCTTCTCTTCATATAATTCTCCATTTATATAAACCCTATAGGAAAATAGTGACTTATCAGAAATTAATTTTCCAAAATCTTCGGTGAGTTGAAAAAAATCCAGATACTGTTGATCAATCTTATTTAAGCAGTCTATCTTTGGAGGTGTCTTATCATATATAAATTGCTTTTTACCCGTACTTATGTTTCCAGCCTTATCCGATGACTTCATGAAAATCTCATAATCTCCCTCTTCTTTTATTAAATAGTCCGTATGTGAATCTACGGCATTACAATTATAAGGGACTATACTATACTCTACTTCCTTATTTGTAATATTAGTTTTCATTACAACTTCGACATGATTTGTATCGTAAAATAATTCTCTGACAGAAAACGTAAGTATTGGTGCTGTCTTTACAGCATCTCCATCTGCAATTCCACCAATTTCAACAACTGGCGCAACTTTGTCAATTGCAAAACATATTTCTCGTGGCTCTGCCTTGTTTCCCGAAGCATCCTCAGCCTGCACACTAATCATATAAATACCATCTTCATCAAATGTTTCAATATTTTCAACATTTGCTGCGCTATTTTTCCAGTTTTTGAATGTAAACTCTTGTTTATCTCCAGTAATTTCTTTTGTTGCTGAAATGCGAACCTTTTCATCTTTATAAAAAGCTTCTTTCACATTAATATGAAGGTCCTGTGCAATACAATAATAACTTCCATTTGAAATTCCTGATAATAGGATGACTGGTGCTGTTAGATCTATTCGATATTGTAGCTTTATTTTCTCGCTTACATTTCCAGCCTTATCATATGCAAACACCACTACCTCATAATCACCCTCATCATTAAAATCCTTTTTGAAAACGGTATTATACTCTGTTAGTGGTACAGTATTTTTTTCCTGCTGTAACTTTTCTTCATAGCTCTTTACAATTTCTACAGACATTTCTGCATATTGGTATATTTCTTCTTCCACCAATACTTGTATTTGCTGTCCCGCCATATATTTCGCGCCATTTTCTATCCCCACTGCAGAGATACGTGGTGCCTTCTTATCTATATAATAGATTTCTTCAAATATACATTCATTATCTGCCTGATCATATGCATAAATTTTGATCTGTGTTCCTTCAGCAGGTGTTTCTTCAGATAGTGTGAAATCGATGTCCTCCACCTTTGCATTATCACTAATAGAATAAGACTTCTCGTATAGCAGCTCATCTCCTACATAACATGCAACACTTTTAAGACATTCTTCTTCTATTATATGTAGTTTACATGTAATATCACTATTTTGCCATTCTCCAATACTTTCACTGGCATTTAATTCAAGTTGCGGCTTTTTAAAATCAAAATGTACACTATACGTACATTCCGCCCTTATCATTCCACTTTCAGACTCTACTTTTCTAAATTTAATTTTTAGACATTCATTTATTTCCTGCGTCGGATACAATACATAATTTGTGCCTTCGATTTTATTCCAATCTTCAAAAACTTCTTCCTCTTCCTCTATTATAGAGCATTCATAATAATACTTATTTTCTGATAGGATTGGTAATTCAAAATTTACTTCATGTTTTGCATATATGATTTCGGGGATATCTTTTTCAGTCACAGGTTCATTTTCTTCATCTTCAAATTCTATTTTTATACAACACTCGTCTGCATGACATACTTTTATTTGAACCATACATGTATATAATACTAATAACCAAACACCCCCCAAAAGTAATCGCCTATTTTTCTTCACCCATCATACCTCCTACTATTCTTTTTGCTCTATAAATTGCTTTGTCTAAACGCTTATTCTCTTTTTCAGGTTCAACCATAAGCGCTCTGTTATATACCTCTTTCATTTCCTTTATTTTCTTTCCCTCTCCATCATAAGAATCTAACAAATATGTTAAATAGTCTGCATATAACTCTACGCTCTTATATTGCAGAATCCTTTCTCCTCTTCTATAACACGCCAGCACTTTTTCTTCTTTTCCTTGTTCCTCATACATCTTCGCTAATCTGCAGATCAGTAATTCATCGTCTTGCTTAAAGCCCTGTAATCCCATCACCGCCTCTTCCCCATAATTCATTGCTGCTTTTGTGTCTGTCCTTTCCGTCTCCGTTAATACAGGCTCCCTGTAATAATATACTTCAAACAGCCTTTCTTTATATTTTCTGATTAATTCGGACTCCAGCTCACTCGGCATATTTTCTTCTATCCTCTGTAATTCTGCCTCTAGTATCTCTTCCGCTTTTATTAGTGAATCATTGATCTCGCAACGGCATACGATATATAAGTGTCCGATATCAAGTATCTCTTCTGCTTCCTCAATAGAAAATAATCTTTTTCTCTTATACGCCGCCAGTTTACGCAAATTATAATCTACAATTGCATAGTTGCTTTTCATCTCCGTCAAACTATTACATATATTGATATAATAATGCACCTCCGGATATGTTTCTTCTGAAACAAGTTCGAAAAATAATAGTGCCTCGTTATATTGACCAAATTTATGAAAATACATTTTTCCTGACTCGAAAAACGCTTTATTCCAGGCCGCATGATTCATGCCATTCATATTTGTATCCATATCTATGCTGTTTCTTTTTGTAGTACTGTCTTTGCTCTGTTTCTTAGGTATTCTCGTTTGTGCTATGCCTATTATAATGCTGAGTAAAAGAACAGTTGCTGTAGCCGTGTATTTTGCAAAATACTTGTTCTTTAAATATTTATTTTGAAAAATCCTTTCCACAGCATATGACAACTCATTGGCTGTCTGATAACGCATATCTGGTTCTTTGCTTGCGCACCGCTCCAGTACTTTTGCAAATGCAGTTCTACGCTTTTCCACTTCTTCCCTAATTCCTAAAACATGTTGAAGTGTTTTTCCCAATGCATAAATATCAGTTCTACCATCAATGGGATATAATGCTTTTCCAGCTTTATCGCCAAATTGCTCTGGTGCTGCATAACCAAAAGAGCCGTATGCTCTCTCTCGCATCCTATCATCATGTAATTCTTCTGCTATTCCAAAGTCAAGCAGTCTGAGTGTACCGTCAGGCTTTATGATAATGTTGGATGGCTTAATATCCTGATGGATAATCGGTGGATGAAGTCCATGTAGATACGAAAGGATATCTGTTAAGGAACGACACCATATAAGCGCTTCTTTTTCCATAATATATCCATATTTTTTCACATATACATCAGCCGTATAACCCTCAATATATTCAAAAACCAGATATGTTTTTTCCATTTCTTCAATCCTGTCAATCAATTGTGGAATCAAAGCATGTCGTATACGTTTTAGCACAGCAATCTCGTCTCCCGTTAATTGTTTGATTTCTTTGATTGCCCACTTTTGATGCAATGCCAAATCAATGGCAAGATATACATTACTTGTGGCTCCGTACCCTATCTTTTCAATCATGCGATACCTACCACCCAGTATTCTGTTTTCTACATACACCTGCTTAGAATAAACCCTCCTTTCAAATATAATTTTACAAAGTACTCTTTTTCTACCACATACACTTATAAAGCAGACCTAATATTACATTCTAATATTTGAAAATAGTGGCTGATATGCCAGAAAAAAATATGAATCAGATACTAATTATAGTATACTGATTCATACGTTATGTCAAGATTAATTTATTTTTAATATACTCTATTGTCTGTTTCTATGCTCTCAATCATTACTTTGCAAATAATTTTGCGATATCATTATACATAATAAATACCATTAATATCATGAGTAATGCTAACCCAACAAAATGCACCATTCCTTCTTTCTCAGGACTAATCGGTTTACGTCTGATCACCTCTATAATCATAAATACCAATCTCCCCCCATCAAGTGCTGGTAACGGTAATAAATTCATAACACCCAGATTGGCAGATATGAGTATCGCAATATTAAGCATCGACAATACAATGATTGAAATCCCCTCAGGTTTTGCTTCCTCGTATACTTCTCCAACCATCTGGGTGATGCCAACTGGTCCGGCCAGATCATCTTTGTTTAGTTTTCCTTCAAAAAGCATGCCAAGACTTTTTAGCGTTGTCTTAATCCAATAGCGCACCTCATATACACTATACTGAAGCACCTCAATTGGCGACCCATCTGTGACATATTCTCCACCCGAAAATCCATAATAGTATCTTCCTGTATCTTTGTCATACATTTGCTGTAATGTGGTTTCTCTCGTTTCTCCATCGCGCTCATATACCACTTCAACATCTTCATTCTGATTCATATAGGAATAAACAATAATCTCACGATACAGTTTTATATTCTCATTTCCCATTTTGACAATTTTATCGCCTGCCTCAATACCAGCCTCAGCAGCTGGATACCCCTCAACAACGTCGGTGATAACCGCCGAATCATAGCCTGAATACCCTACCACAAACAAAGAAAAAATAAATGCCAAAATAAAATTAAATATGGGACCTGCTACAATAACAGAAATTCTAGCCCATACATTTGCCTTCAGGAAAGAGCTTTCTTCAATTTTCTCTGGATCTTCATCATCAAAAACGCATGCCCCACCGAACGGAATAATCTTTAAACTATACTTTGTTTCATTCTTCGTATAGCTTAACATAGTAGGCCCAAATCCAATTGAAAATTCTTTGACAGCTATACCATTCATCTTTGCCAATAAAAAATGTCCTAATTCGTGTGCAATGACAATCACACAAAACATAATAATTGCAATTACTATATTCAAATCATCCACCTGCTCTCAATAAATTCATATGTTTCGGCTTCTACCCTCAGAATTTGTTCAACAGTAGGAAAAGCCAGGACAGTATGTTTGTTCATGGCCTCTTCAATAATCACCGGTATTTCAAGGAAACCAATTGCTTGATTTAAAAATAGACTAACTGCCTTTTCATTTGCCGCATTATATACCGTAGTCATAGAACCGCCTGCCGCTGCCGCAGCATATGCCAGCTGCAATCCCTTAAATGTTTTCTCATCCGGTTTCTCAAATGTTAGTTGCTGAAGTTCAAAAAAATCTACTCTTTTTGCTGACAAATATTGACGTTCTGGATAATAAATCGCATATTGGATAGGAAGCTTCATATCTGGCATTCCAAGTTCTGCAATAATTGCACCATCTACATATTGCACCATAGAATGAATAATACTCTGTGGGTGGACTACAACCTGTATCCTATCTAAATCAACACCAAATAACCACTTGGCTTCTATTACTTCAAGTCCTTTATTAACAAGTGTCGCCGAATCGATTGTGATTTTGCGTCCCATAGTCCAGTTTGGGTGTTTTAGAGCATCATTCACTGTCATCCTGCTAAGCTCTTCATATGACTTCCCGCGAAACGGACCACCCGACGCAGTTAAAAGAATTTTCTCAATCTTTCCATAATTCTCACCATTTAGTGATTGATATATTGCACTATGCTCGCTGTCAACTGGAAGAATTGATACATTGTGTTTTTTTGCAAGTGGCATAATAATATGACCGGCTGTCACCAATGTCTCTTTGTTCGCCAGGGCTATCTGTTTGCCCGCTTCAATTGCTGCAATAGTAGGTTTGATTCCAATCATACCCACGATAGCTGCAACCAGCATCTCTACTTCATCCATGACTGATATAGCTATTAAGCCTTCCATCCCTGCATAAACTTTAACAGATAAATCTGCTATATTGCTACGAAGTATCGTAGCAGCTTCTTCATCCCATACCGCTACCGCTTTTGGCATAAATTCACGAATCTGCTGTTCCAACAGCTTGATATTACTTCCTGCTGCTAAAGAAATAACCTTAATATCATTATTTTCTCTTACAATTTCAAGTGTTTGCGTTCCAATTGAACCGGTTGAACCAAGAATTGCTATTTTTTTCATACACTCACCTTATTTTTTTAATCACTAATATAACATAATCACAGCTAAAAAGTAAATCATTGGTGCCGTGAAAATCACACTATCAAAACGATCTAAAATTCCACCATGACCAGGAATAATTTTCCCATAATCCTTAATATCATGGTTACGCTTAATAGCTGATGCTGCCAGGTCTCCTATTTGTGCCACAATAGCTCCAACTGCTCCGATAATGACAAATACCCACGTGTACTGCCTCCCTGCCATCGTATCTCCAACCACAAAATAAGCATACAGACCTGCTACGATTGCGGCTCCTACAATTCCCCCAGCGGAACCCTCTATTGATTTTTTCGGGCTCAATTTAGGTGCCAATTTATGCTTACCAATTAGCATGCCAACACAATAGGCACAAGTATCATTCATCCACGAGCTAATAAAAATAAGCCAAACAACATAAACTCCATGGTTCATATTACGCGTCAGATAAATAAACGATAGCATAACTGGTACATATACCACACCGAAAAAAGCAGACATCATATTGTTTGCATGATACTTAGGAAAAGTAAACACGTATACAAACATAAAGACAACAATAATCGTAATTAGTGTTAATAGTAAAAACTTTTCTTCACAAGGTGTTAAAAGAATCAAATAGTACACTATCACCCCCAGATATCCAACAACCTCGAGTGAATTTAATCTCTTACCTATCGTTTTAACCCCCGTGGCACGATAAAATTCAAATAATCCAATTATGGAAATCGTACATAACCCTAAGGCCAACACAAATTCTCCCACTACAGTAAATCCAATGGCCAAAATAACTATAATAACACTACTTAGCAGTCTTGTCCAAAACATTCAGCACTACCTCCCGCATTCTATTCTTTCACTGCGCCAAAACGTCTATCTCTACTATTATATGCTGTAATTGCTTTTAATAACTCCTCTTTTGAGAAATCTGGCCAATGAACTTCAGCAAAATAAAACTCTGCATAGGCCAACTGCCATAAAAGAAAGTTCGAAATCCTTTGTTCTCCACTCGTTCTAATCAGCAAATCTGGATCCGGTATTCCCGCCGTATCCAAATAGCTTTCAAATTGTTCTGCCGTAACAATATCCTTTGCTATCTTTCCTGACTCTCTATCACAAATCAAATGATTCATAGCTCTTATCATCTCATCTTTGCTTCCATAGTTTAAAGCAATCTGAAAATGAAGTCCATCATTATTCTTTGTTGCTTCTTCCAATTCTGCAATCCGCGCTCTAATATCATTATCCAATCTCGATTTATCACCAATAACCTTAACACACATACGGTTTTTTTCTGCTGTCTTCAAACATGTTTTCATATAATTGCGTAGCAGCTTCATCAAAGCTTCCACTTCTTCTTTGGGTCGATCCCAATTTTCGGTGGAAAATGCATAAACTGTCAGATACTGAATTCCCATTTTATATGCTTCTTCACATATGACCTCTACATTTTTACTGCCCTGTGCATGCCCATAATTTCTAGGCATTCCTTTGCTCTTTGCCCAACGACCATTTCCATCCAAAATAATAGCCACATGATTTGGAATTTTCATTTTTCCTCTCCCCAAAAAGTAAGGGGACACGACGTCAATCATGTCATGTCCCTCTTTATTCACTTATTCTACACTTTTAAAATTTCCTGCGATTTTTCCTCTACTAATTGTTCTAAATCTTTAATGTACTTATCTGTTAGTTTCTGAAGTCCTTCTTCTAAATCTGCAATCTCGTCTTCAGAAATATCTAATTTTTTAAATGCTTCATTTCCATCACGCCTTGCATTCCGAATCGCAATTTTATTAGCTTCCCCTTTTTTCTTTATCTCTTTAACAAGCTCTTTTCTACGATCCTCAGTTAATTCTGGAAATACCAGTCGAATTGTCAAGCCATCATTTGTCGGGTTAATTCCAATATCAGAAGATTGAATTGCACGTGAAATATCTTTAATTAAATTTTTATCCCACGGAATAATCTGTATTAATCTCGGTTCGGGAACCGAAATATTGCCAACTTGCTGAAGCGGCGTTGGTGTTCCATAATAATCCACTTTGATTTTATCCAAAATATGTGGGTTGGCACGTCCAGCCCTAATTGCTGCAAATTCAACTTCCAGATTATTATATGCCTTCTTCATTTTGGCGTCATATTGTGCTAATTTTTCATTCATAAATTTTTCCTCCCGATTTATTTTTATACAGTAATCCGTGTTCCGGTAAAACTGCCCTTCATTGTATTCACAATGCAGTTCTTTTCATTTAAACCAAATACAAGCATCTGCATCTTATTCTCCATTGCTAATATGGATGCTGTCAAATCGACCACCTGTAATTGCTTATCAATCACTTCGCCAATAGATATTTCGTCATACTTCTTGGCATTAGGATTTAATCTTGGGTCTGCATCATATACTCCATCAACCGACTTAGCCAGCAATATTGCATCCGCCTCCACTTCAATTGCACGCAATACTACCCCTGTATCAGTAGAGAAATATGGATGCCCAGTTCCTCCAGCAAAAAACACAACATTGCCACGTTTAAAATACTTATTTGCACGATCTTTTGAAAACAGTTTTGTAAAAGAACCACACATAAATGGCGTCAGAATTTCTGTTTCAATACCAGTAGATCGGAAAACTTCTGAAACATAGATGCAATTCATAATTGTAGCCAACATACCAATCTGATCTGCCTTGGTTCGATCAATGTTCTTACTTGTTCTCCCCCGCCAGAAATTACCGCCACCGATTACAATGCCGATTTGAATTCCTTCTTCCAACAAGGATTTTACCTGCAAAGCAACTTCTTTAATCTTTTGTTCGTCAAAACCCGTCTTGTTTTCTCCAGCTAAAGCCTCTCCGCTCAGTTTTAACAACACTCTGTTCATATAGTCAATCGCCTTACTTCCTATTTATTTTTTATCCTTCGTTACTTTATCATCTTCAAAGAAATTTTTTGGACTAACTTCTGCATAACACTGTGAACAAAGGCCCTCGATTACTGCGCCATTATTGATCTGAATAGATTTGCTCTTGATATTTCCCATGATAATAGCTGTTACATCAAGAATAACCGGACCATGTACATCAATATCACCTTTTACGGCACCAGCTAGTACAGCTGAAGTTGCTTTAATATTTCCTTTCACAACGGTGTTCTGACCGATTTTTACTGCACCAATGCTTTCAATCTCTCCAATGATTTTAGCCGCATCTGCAAAGACTTCCTCTGCTTTGGAATTACCTGTAATGCTACCCGTAACCACCAGCTTGCCCTTAACCTCTAAGTTTCCTTCAACTCCACCGGTTACTTCCAGATTTCCAGCTGTAGAAATATCACCTTTTACTAACATTCCTTCTGTGATAATACCCGTTTCATTTGTTACTCTTTCTTCATTGAATAATACTGCATTTTCCTCTTCCATTATCTGTGCAACCTCCTGCTCTATAGTTGGCTCTTCATAAGCCCTAGTCTCTTCCATTTCTTCAATAATCTCTTCATGTGATTCTGGAATGAGCGTTTCTTCCATCATAAATTCCATTTGCATCGTATCTGTGGCAGTTGCAGTTTCTTCCTCAGCGTCAGGAATCCCTTCAAACGCATAGCTCTCTTCCAATGGTTTCTCGCCAAACTCGCTCGCAGTTATGTTTTCAATTCCAATATCCTCGATATTCTTCAACATCTCTTCAATGCTTGGTTCTTTGAATTCTCCCTCATCTGTCAGCGTATCCACCATCTGCATATCGTCTTTTCCCTGATCAGTTTCTTCTGGCATCAATTCATTTACTGCCTGCGATAAATCCTCTTTAAAATCCTTGAAAAAGCTCATTTTCCATTCCTCCATCTTTTCTATCATATTCTACATCTATTCCGAGATATGTTGAATTGGTATTGTATCCTCAGCAATCTTTACGATTGGAATATTTTTCTTTTGCAATGCTTCAATGATTTCTGGTAATGCCTCAACAGTAGTTGTTTTATCTCCGATATCATGCATCAGTATCATCGTTTCCTCATTCTCTTCAATTCCATATAATGCGTTTTTAACAATCTCATCTTTATCTACAGGATTTCCTGTTGCATCCCTTGCGGAAATGTTCCAATCATAGTAAACAATGTCCCTCGCCTTCAAATAATCAATAAAAAATTCCATACTGATTGGTGAAACAGTATTACTGCTTCCTCCGGGGAATCGATATATTTTCGGAATGATTCCTGTTTCCTCATATAGCAGATTTTCAAGTTTATTTAAATCCTCTGCAAAAGCCTCTTGCGAAGCATATATATCCTGGTATTTGTGGGAATACGAATGCATTCCTAACGTGTGTCCCTCGTCTACAATTCGCTTATAAATTGCTTTCAAATCTGGGTCTTCCGTGCCTATTACAAAAAAACTTGCCTTTACACCATATTGGGCTAGTATATCTAGAACATCATCTGTTAAGTAACTGGGACCATCATCAAATGTCAAATACACCTTGTTGGGCCAGCTTGTCTCTTCTAGAAGAACCGTTTCTTCTAGCAATGTCATCTTCGACAAATCCTGCTCAAATATAGTCTGATTTGCCTTCGCATCTGCATACAAATCTTCATCCTGTGGTATATCCTGTGAAGTATTCTGAGCCTTTTCCGTTTCTTTTGGCTCTTCCTTTATTGACATGATAATTTTCTTTTTTTGTGATATTTGGTATAATTCCTCTACCTGATCCTCAAGCGAATTTACCTTACAAAAAAGATAAATGCATAGAATCAACGGTAATATAATAATAACAATAAGGAAAATAATAATAGCCCTCTTGATAAGCTGTACCCTAGTGTTACGATTTACACTCTTGATACGGCTAGATTCTCCCATCGTCTAATCGATCCTTTCAAGTAAATTGGTGCATAATGTACACATCTAACATTGTACCACAACTCATGCATAATAGAAAAGTATTTTTCAATTATTTTCAGTTATTTTACATTTTTCACTTTGGGTCATTTTTATTAAAATAATGATTGCAGTAATAATAAATGCAGATCCCCCGATAATTCCCATCGGTGCTGGACCAATAAAATTATTGCCACCATCTTTGGTGAAATAAATGGCTGTTGACGCGATTCCGTTCAGACTCCCATGCGCAATAACTGCCGGAATACAGCTTCCTGTTTTTATAGATAAAAAAGAAAAGATACACCCCATTACAATACAGAAAATACACATTGCAAAAATGCCAAGATAAGGATAACCAGCATAATCAGTTCCATAATTATGCCCCATAATCGTAAGTGGCAAATGCCATAATCCCCATATCACACCTGTAATCAATACCATTGGCAGAAACCTAAATTTCTCCATCATTTTAGGCATCAAGTAGCCTCTCCAGCCCCACTCCTCACCAAAGCAGGTCACAAAATTCAAAATAGGCCCTAACAAAATTCCCGTTATGAACTGGCTTATGATTGTACTTCTTAATTGTGCACTTTGCAAATCAATTCCCTGTGTTTCAAAGATATTCATCGCATATCCCATATTACTATCAAACTGCTCCTTGAAAACAACAAAATAGATTACAGCACCTAAAAATGTCAAAACAGCTGGCCCAAACCATGCAAACAGATAATATTTAAAATTCATTTTGAAATTTGGTCGTATCCAATTATGAGTAAAACCTTCTTTGGAAACAATCCGCGTAATAATGACACACAGTGCTGGAATAAACATCATTGATCCTGTTACAATCTGCGCAATTCCATTTTGCTTGGCATTATCCAATGTAACTAGATCTTTTACGATACTGAACTCCAGAACATATGTAATTACAAAAGCAAGTGTCAAAAAAATCAGTATTCGTTTTGTTTCTAATGTTTTATCATATTTCATACGCATAATCTCCATTTCTGTCCCATTTAATCTGTATTATTATATCCGTATCATTATTTTCCCAAATTATTTCCTTTTCCAGCCTGCTGTTCTCTCTAATTCCTAAACAATGAAGCATAGCAACTATACTTATAATAATACATTTTACAACCTGATACAACAAATTTGTATTCACGGATAGCGTAAATTTACTGTAGGATTTAATTAGACAGATATTCCCTCGATATGTTTTAGATTTAACTTCTTCTTAAACTATACCTAGTTCGTACTCATTTTACAATCCCCAAATGTGATTTCTAAAATACGCTATCTTTTTCACTTCCGGAAATGGAATGCTATGTGTAATTCGTTCCACATAACGTTGTTCTTCTGATAGTTTCTTTC
>CAZAAC010000045.1:0-18395 GCA_964483155.1 uncultured Lachnospiraceae bacterium
GCCTTACAAGCAGAGGGTCATAGGTTCGAGCCCTATAGGTCCCACTTCAACTACATAGTTGAAATTAGTATGAAAAGCCGGCGTGGCGGAATTGGCAGACGCGCGGGACTTAAAATCCCGTGGTGGCAACATCGTACCGGTTCGATTCCGGTCGCCGGCAGTATAAAAGTGTCTATCATTTGATAGACGCTTTCATTTTTATATTTTATCGGGGAGTGTATGTGATATAATAATAATATTGTATAGATTTCTCATTCAAAAAAATAGGACAGAAGCTTTTTTTAATAAAGAAGCAAATTTGTATAGAGAGAAAGAAGGTAAATAAATGAATTATAAGGTAATTGATAGAGACCAGTATTATAGAAAAGGTATCTATCAGCATTTTACAAAAGATTGCAAATGCTCAGTTTCGATTACGAGTCGAATTGATGTAACAAAACTATATGAGTTCTCAAAAGCTACAGAAACAAAATTTTATATTAATTTTCTATATTTACTTACGAAAACATTAAATTCCAGAGAAGACTACCGAATGGGATATTTGTATCAGACGGATGAGCTGATTGTATATGATATAATCAATCCAACACAATATATTTTTCAGGAGGAGATTGAAACCTGTACGCCAGTATATACGAAGTATTTTGAACAATATGAAGAATTCTATCGACACTGTGAAGAAGATATAGATACTGCGAAACAAACAAGAGAATATGGACTTGATATGGAGAAGCATGCGAATTGGTTTGATGCCTCCTATATTTCGTGGTTGTCATATGATTCACTTAATATTGAATTGCCGGATGGTCATTTATATTTTATGCCAATTATTAATTGGGGAAAATTCCGCAGAGAAGGTGATCAGCTGATGATGCCTGTCAGTGTACGAATGAATCATGCTGTTGCTGATGGGTATCTGGTTGCAAAGGTATTTACTTACTTAGAGGATGAAATAAAAAAATTTGTATCAGAAAGTAGCAACTAGTTTTGATTTTGTATAAGAAAGAAGTTTTCAGACAAGGTGGAGGACGATATGGAATTTACAGTGGCTAAAAAAAGTGACATTGAAGAATTGGTCGAAATGAGAATGCTGTATATTTTCGAATATTTTGAAGCGGTTACAGATGCACAGGCGCAGGAAATCAAAAAGCAATTACCTGACTATTTTAAGAAGCATATGGGTCAAGATATGACTGCATTCATTGCGAGAGAACAAGATAAAATGGTCGCAACGGCAATACTGATCAAAATGGAAAAGCCTGCAAATCCCAAATTTGTTAAGGGAATCATTGGAGAAGTATTAAGTGTTTATACTTGTAAAGAGTATAGGAGACAAGGGATTGCCAAGCAGTTAATGAAGATGCTGATATCCTATTCAAAAGAACAGAGCTTTGATTTCATTGAATTAAAAGCTTCAGAGGATGGTTATCCATTATACAAATCGGTAGGCTTTGTTGATGAAAAAATATCTTATGCCTTAATGAAATACATTATTTGAAATATCATTAAAATGATGAAGAAAAAAATGCTTAAAACACTACCCTAAATGTTTTAAGCATTTTTCATTTTTAGCTTTTACAATAGCACATCCACTTTTTCAGGTTCTTTCTCTTCACAGACTATATTTTTTATCCAGATTCCACTTTTCATAATAATAAACCCAACTGTTGCTTTTATAATATCAAGTAGCTGACATAAAAGAAAAACCAAAAGGATATGCAAATCTGTATAATGTGTCAAAATAAATGCAGCGGGAACAGCAATCGTCCATAGAAAAACACTGTCAAAAAGAAATGTAATAAGCGTCTTTCCACCGGATCTGATCGTAAAATAGGTCGCATTAAGAAAAGCCTGCAAAGGCATGAGCAAAGCTGTTATGCCGATAAACCATCCAGCAAGATATCGCACATCTTCAGATGTATTATATATCTTTGGAAACAATGTGGATGTTCCTGCCATCAGAATGCCAAGTAAAATACAGCAAAGTACAGAGAATTTAATGATTTTACTAGCAGTTTCCTTAGCCTCCTTAAGCTTTCCAGCACCAAGTAACTGTCCGACGATAATAGAAATAGCACTACCCAATGCAATAAATACAATACTAAATACATTTGAAATCGTAGAGCTAATATTCAAACCTGCTATGACAGAAAGTCCGCGAAAGGAATAACACTGTGTTTGTGCAGCAACTCCTGATGCCCATAGACCTTCATTTATCAACAGCGGGACCCCCATAATAATAATTTTCTTTGCAAGTCTAGGTGGAATTGCTATATTTCTATAGGCACCAATAATAAATTGATTTCTTTCGGCATGCATATGTGTCCACGTAAGGATGATTCCTGCCTCGACAAACCTAGAGATGACAGTTGCATAAGCAGCACCAGCTACACCTAACGCTGGGAAGCCAAACTTGCCAAATATTAAAATATAATTTAGCACAAGGTTTACAAATACAGCTACAATTCCAGCGTTCATAGGTACTAGTGTCTGTCCTGTTTCTCGTAGTGTAGAAGCATAACATTGTTCTATGATAAAAGGTACGAGTCCAATCAGCATGATAGCCATATAGCGCTCTGCATAAGATAAGGTTGCAGTAAGATTTCCACCAGAAGCGCTTTCATGTAGATATAATAAAATCAGATTTCTTCCGGCATATGTAAAAACACCAATACCGCATAATAAAATGAGAATACATGTCGCAATTTTAAACCGAAATGTATCCCGCAGACCTTTGAAATTCTTTTGCCCGTAAAATTGTGCTCCAAAAATAGAGGCACCTGATATTCCACCAAATATAAACAGGTTAAAAACGAAAATCAGCTGGTTTACAATGGATACACCTGACATTTGTTCTGTTCCAATGCGTCCTACCATAATATTATCAAGCAGACTGACAAAATTAGTGATTCCATTTTGTAGCATGATGGGAATTACAAGTGTGATTACACTCTTATAAAACTTCCTGTCATCAAGCAATTTCTTTTTCATAAAAACGCCCCCTCGTATTTCATATAATAGATCAAAAACAAATGCATAGGAAGCGAAAAAAAAACAGGACATGAGTCCTGCATTTCACTTTCCTATATCATGTTGCAACTGTTTCTCTCCGGTAGTAAAAATCCGGATACAACTGGCATTTATCTAAATCTCGTCGTATAAATCCTGACTAAGTACACAGATTTGAAAAGCCGATATGGAATAATGCTGACAAATGAACGGATGCATCGATTATATAATCATGAACGAAATCTCTGTATCTATTATTATAGTAATCAAAATCAAAATCTAAAATAACATTTGCACCCATATCACACTTTTCCTTTCCATTTATTACAAATCACTTGTGGATTATCATAACACAATCAATTAAAAATGTCTATCTGGAAAATGCATGGAAAATAGTAATCATTAAAAGAAATTTTTATCTTTTCAATACACAGTAAATATCTTATAATATTAAACATGAGAAAAAATGAAACTATATATTTCAAATAAGTGTGGATAGGAGCATGTAAGTGAAAGCGTTAAGACTTAGAAATTTTTCGGACGAAGACATCATATTATTTAAGAACTGGGTGTATTTACCACATATTTTGAAATGGTATCATGAGCCACTAGAATGGATTGATGAAGTAGAAAACAGACATCATACTGATAAGTGGTTACATCATTATATAGCCGAGTATGATATGTTTCCGATTGGTTTCTGCCAATATTATGAATATTCTGAAGGCGGAGAGCTATGGCATGGCAATATAGAAGTGAAGGGCACATATAGTATAGATTATCTAATTGGCGAACTCAATTATTTAAAAAGAGGATTTGGAAAAGAAATGATTAAGGAACTGATTGGAAAAGTGAAGGGTCATGATAATGCGAAAAGGGTTATTGTCCAACCAGAGGCGGAAAACGCAGCCTCCTGTAATCTGCTATTATCCAGTGGCTTTAGGTTTGACGATGAAAATGGCCTATACCTGATGAATTTATAAAAAAAGTCGGGAAAATGAAAAACATATTGACAAACATCGATGCATAGGCTATACTGGCAATAGTTCGATAAATATCGATATAAAATGTTAGGGTGGTGCTTATATGAAAACAATATGGTTTTTCTTTCAAAATCAAATACTAGGAATGAAATGGTTAAACACATTAATAGGAGACGGCCTGTCTGCACTAGGGATTGATATTACAGCAAGAGTAGGTAGCAGTATTCAATTTTTCTTGTATGATACTATAAAAATATTAGTGTTGCTATCTGTGTTGATTTTTATTATTTCTTATATACAAAGTTTTTTCCCACCAGAAAGAACAAAACAGATACTTGGCAGGGCTCATGGCATTAGAGCAAATGTGCTAAGTGCTTTACTTGGAACAGTAACACCATTTTGCAGCTGTTCCTCTATACCATTATTTATAGGATTTACAAATGCGGGACTACCAGCGGGCATTACATTTTCATTTTTGATTTCTTCTCCACTAGTTGATTTAGGAGCATTAGTGCTTTTGATGAGTGTATTTGGAGCGAAAGTAGCGTTGACCTATGTAGTGGTAGGACTTATACTTGCAGTACTGGGAGGGACGCTAATTGATAAACTCCACATGGAGGATCAGATTATACGCTTTACGAAAGCAAACATAGTTGGAGACATTGAAGCGCCTGTATTATCTAAAAAGGACAGAATGATTTATGCACGAGAACAAGTGCAAGCAACTGTAAAAAAAGTTTTTCTCTACATATTGTTTGGAGTAGGAATTGGTGCTGTTATACATAACTGGATTCCAACCGAAATGATTCAAAAAGTTTTAGGTACAAGCAATCCATTCTCTGTAGTAATAGCAACAGTAATAGGCATTCCAATGTATGCAGATATTTTTGGAACGATACCAATAGCGGAGGCGTTATTATCAAAAGGCGTAGGAGTCGGAACGATACTTTCTTTTATGATGGGTGTCACGGCATTAAGCCTACCATCAATGATTATGTTAAAAAAAGTTGTCAAAAATAAATTACTATTTACTTTTATAGCGATTGTAACAATCGGAATTATTATGATTGGTTATTTATTAAATGCACTTGATTTTTTATTGTTATAAGGAGTTATACTAATTTAAAAGAGTACAATAGTTATCAGATGAAGTATTAGTATTTTAAAATGTGAGGTAAAAAGATGGGAATAAAATACGAGGATGAGGCAAAAATATTTAAAGCACTCTGTGATCCCAATCGGATCATGATATTGGAGACATTGCAAGGGGAAGAAAGATGTGCATGTAAATTGTTAGAGGATCTTGAAATTGTGCAATCAACTTTATCGCATCATATGAGAATATTATGTGACGCAGGCTTTGTTAATGCCAGAAAAGACGGTAAATGGATGCATTATTCAATAAATAAAGCAGGATTTAAAATGGCAAAAAAGTTTCTAGATGAATTTGATATGCAGCTCTGATTTGTAATATTAAAAATGCTTTATGCAACTGATTGTTTTCATAACAACATAGGGTTAATGGAACCACCGCCTTAGTATAAGGCTCTATTTCACAATTCTGCTATTTACATGTAGCAGAATTTTTTTTGAAAAAATGTAAACAGTTTCAATCATGTAAAGAACATTGAAAATTGACATTGCCATAATTGTGCATGCTATTGTAAAAACAATGTATTTAGGGCATAATTATAACATCTATTTACAAAATTGTATCAAAATATTACTTTGTTAAAAAAAGTTTCAGAAAAAATAAATTGGGGGTAGGTGATTTGTATATTACGGGCCGGATTTATTGACTTCCTTATCCACTTATCCGTAAGTAATGATGACTACAATTTAATGGGATATTAAAACACAGGTTATTTTCTCGTAAACACTGAATGATACATTGAGGAGGGTTTTAAAATGAAAAGTATAAAGCTTAAAATTGCAGGTATATTTGTTGTTGTAATTATTGCAATCTGTACATTCTTTACCGTTCTGGCTATTCAGATTTCATCTGCCACATTATTGGATGGGGTGGAAACGCAATTACCGGAACTCGCAGTCGTAAGTACAGAGCGTATTACTGCTGAATTAGAAGTACATTGGAATGCACTTGATGCGTTAGCGCAGAATGAAGCGATTATTCATCCTGAAATATCATGGGATGAAACTTCCGCGTTGTTACTAAAAGAATTGGAGAGAAATGGTGGGTCAGATATTGCCGTTGTAGATGTAACTGGAAAAACTAAATCAGCAATAAATGATAGTATAGACATTTCGCAAAGAGATTATTTCCAAAAAGCACTTAAAGGTGAAAAGGCCGTATCAGATCCTGTTGTGAGTAAACTGGATGGTGCACTTATCATAATATATGCAGTCCCTATTAAGGACGGGGACACGGTAGTTGGTGTCTTAATGGAAATACGCGATGGAAGTGATTTGTGCAAATATGTGAGTGATATTGATTTTGGAGAAACGGGTTCTGCATTTATCATAAGTGGAGAAGGAACCATCATTGCTCATAAGGATGAGAGCAAGGTTGTCAACATGGAGAATGCAATCGAACTTTCTAAAAACGATCCAAGCCTGTTAGGTCTAGTTGCTGTTGAAGAGAAAATGTTAGCCAGAGAACAGGGCTTCGGAGAATATGCTTACGGTGGAGTTGAAAAAGTATGTGGGTATGCACCTGTTGCTAATACTGACTGGGCGCTAGCCATTACTGCAGAATCTTCAGATATTCTTTCAGGACTTAAAACGCTAAGAGTTTCTATGATAGTTGTTTCGGTTATACTAAGTATTGTTGGCGCTGTAATTGCAATTATTTTTGGTATTATGATTGCTACGCCAATCGTTTCTATCTCGAAGCACTTAGGAATAATTGCTGGTGGAGACTTCACGAAACCAGTAGATACTAAAATTTTAAAATTGAGAGATGAAATAGGAAGACTGGCAAAATCTCTTGAAATCACCCAAAATGCTATAAAGACACTAATTTCAAATATTCTTATTGAATCAAAAAACGTTTCAGATTTAGCAAATCTGGAGGCAGATAAAATGCAGGTGCTTGCTGCGCAGGTAAACGAAGTATCTTTAGCAACAGAATCCCTATCAGCTGGGATAGAGCAGACGGCAGCATCAACGGAAGAAATGACAGCCACTTCTTCTGAAATCGATGGTGCGGCTGAATTAATTGCAAAAAAAGCTTCAGAGGGTCTTCTTACAGCTATGGAAATAGGTAAGCGTGCAAAAACACTAAAGGATAATGCTATTATCTCAAAGAAAGATGCATATGATCTTTATTACAGTACAGAAGCATCTTTGATAGAGGCAATCGAGGAAGCAAAAGCAGTCTATGAAATTAACCATCTTTCAGATGCAATACTTCAGATTACAAATCAGACAAATCTGCTGGCCTTAAATGCAGCAATAGAAGCGGCAAGAGCAGGCGAGGCAGGAAAAGGGTTTGCAGTAGTAGCTGGAGAAATTAGAAACCTTGCTGAAAGTTCTAAGAGTACCGTTAATAAAATACAGGCTACCACGCAGGTTGTTTTAAGCGCAATGGATAATCTTACAACTAGTTCTAAAAAGATACTGGAATTTATAAATGGAAAGGTTTTAAAGGATTATGATACGCTTGTACAGACAGGAGAACAATATAATGAGGATGCACAAGTAGTAGATGGTATTGTATCCGAATTATCAGCTACGTCGGAAGAACTGGCAGCCTCTATTCAGAATATGCTAGTTGCTATTAACGAAATAGCAATGGCTTCTACTGACGGTGCGCAGGGATCTTCTGATATCGCAAGCCGTGTAAGTGTAATAACGAGAGAGTCAGGTGTGGTATTGGAGGGAACTGTTAAAACGAAGGAAAGTGCTGCAAGAATTTTTGAAGTTGTATCTGCAATTACGATTGCGTAAATCAGAAAAGCAACACGCTATCATGACAGAAAAAAGGCAGATCTTATCTGCCTTTTTATTGTAGATGTACCAACAAAGTTGGATCATATTAGGTTGTGAAAGTAAGTGATTTAGATCATTCTAGATTTGTCAAAACGGCTACTTCATCACCCGTGTTAGATTGTACTGTCAGCGTTTTTGCGTCTTTCGACAGGTATACAAAATAGGCACTTTCTATATCAGCCGAAATATCAAGTGTTGCAGAATTTGTCCAGGTCTCAGCACCGTCATTGGTTTCATAGCAATTCAGAAGGCCACCTTTTTCCAGATAGAAAAGGATTCCAGTACCATCGTCTGATAATGAAATTGCACATGATTGGGATAGAGGAAGACTATTTTCGAATCCTTCGATAGTAATGTCTTTTGTATCCCAGGTAGAACCACTATCACTTGTAATATATAACTTTCTGTCCATGCCTACGAGACATCCGGTAGTACTATTTGTAAGTTTCATACACATAATTTTAGCAGGTGCCTCAAGTTTGTTCCATGTTGTTCCACCATCAGCAGTGGATGCAAGAATAGATTCATGAGCAATCCAGCCAGTATTCTCATCACAGAAGCTTAACATTCTGCATTGATTGGGATTTGAACCGCCAAAGTCTGCAACGCGTGCCCAGGTCTGTCCTCCATCTGCTGACTTAATGACATTGCAGGAATTTCCACAAGCATAAGCGACTTTATCATCAACAATTTCAACACCAAACATACAAGCAGAATCATTTTCCGCGCGTGGCCAGGTTTTGCCCGAAGTATTGAAGTAGTGCATTTCGCCAGATGCACCTCCAGTTAGTCCGAGATCTGGATTAAGAAAAGCAATTTTATAAGCGGGGAAGTCAAGTCGAAAACTATTTACGACCTGCCAACCAGTAGTTGATTCTGAAACAACAGAATCTGAGGCTGTAGGAGCCAATTCGGAATCTATGCTTTCTTCATCAGTTACAGTTTGTGTGGGAGCAGAGGCTTCTGCCTCACTGTTGACAACAGCATTTTCAGTATCTTGTGACACCTCTGTAGTGTTACCACAACCAATCAAATTGCCTATGCTTAAGCAAATGATGATCACGATTGAGATTAATTGCGTCTTTTTCATGATTTTCCTCCTTAAGAAAAATATACTATATCGTTTAAGTTAACTTAAAAGGAGGGAGAATATAAGTGTGAATCATAAACATTTCTATGTTTATTATCAAAATACATTATAATATTACATCCAACAATACTTCTCTCGATAGCCAGATGGAGAAAGAGATGTCAGCTTTTTAAAGGTTCTCAAAAAATGTGCATTATCATTAAAACCTACTTTAAACATTACTTCTGAGACAGGTAACTTCGTATCTCTGAGAAGTTGAGAAGCAATCGCAATCCGCAGTTTATTTAAAAAAGTAACAAACGTTTCACCAAGATTATCTTGAAACATTTTTGACAAGGTTGTTCTGTTGATACTGAATACACTTGTTAGTTCATCGATGGTAAGCTTACGTTCATAATTATTATATAGATAGATTAGGATAGAAAATAGTCTGTCATCGACATGTTCCCAATAAGGCTCTTTGAAAGGATTATCTTCTATAAAAGTATTGTCGAGTATGAATAGAGCCTCTAAAAAAAAGCTGCGGCTTCTGCAAGGCCAATTCTCACGGGCTTGCGCTTGTGTTTCTTTAAATATATTATATAATAGTATTGAGATTTTTTTTGAAGTCATTGGGCCGATTGAAATCTTACCATAATAATCATCGTTTCGATTAACAAAAAACTTATTCCAGTAGCTGTCCTGTAGTAAGGTTAAAGAGCAATCTTCTGGAAGTTGTCTGGTTGTCACAAAATCAAGTGCACAATTTATGATAAGAGGATGAAAGTAAAACGCTTTCAAGGCAAGAGAGTCTGTTTTTTTGATTACTATGTGTTCTCTTTCATTGACACAGATAAGACAAGGCGCCATGTAAAAATAGCGCTTTTCATTAATTGTTAATAGGCCAGAACCATTTTCAATCAAGATGAAGCAGAATCTGAAGTCAAGAGCATCAGCGTTGTCCAAAGAGCGTCCCTCGTAATACTGCATCGGCAAATTATATTCGAAATCACGAGCATAGGTTGTTAGGCGTTCCATTTAATACCTCCCTGTGTTTGATTCTTATAAATATATGATATATCTAAAACAAATAATATTCAATAAAAACGCCATAATAAAAGTATTTTTGATTTAAAGTGTTTTATAGAAAATCCAAGAATGAGGAAGCGATAGGAGTTATAGTATGATAAAAATAAGTAAAATCATGACGGGAGTTTTAATCTTAATAGTTGGGGTGATAGGGATGATAATGACGGCGAAGGCTACAACAGGAAGGCTTTTAACAGAAGCGATGCTACAGTTACCAAAAGAGAATAGTGTTATGGTAGTTTGGTTCACTGATTTTAATGCAAAGGATAATGTGGTTTTGTATGGAAAAGATTTAGAAAATTCCACGCAGGCGAAAACGATAAAACTATCCAGAGTACGTACATTTGACAGTAAGAAGGTGAATGTCTGGCGACATGAGGCTGTGGTGGAAAATTTGCCAACATATCATGGAAATAAAGATGAGAAAGTACCGTATTGTATTGAGAGCGATGGTGTGCGAAGCACACAGTACTTATTGCAGGCAAAACCTGCAAAAGGTACGCCAATGCAGATATTATTAACTTCAGATGGTCAGTTAAAAGAAATGGTGGCAGCAAATCTGCAAATATTAAAGAAGACAGTTGGACAGATAGATGCTGTCTTTTATGCAGGAGATTTGGTTAATATTCCGGATCAGGCAGATGAGTGGTTTAATTTTAATAATGAAACTAGTTTTTTTTCACTCATGCAAGGGAAAGCACATAAAGAAATAAATGGAGTGAGTTATTGCGGGGCACCTATATTGCAGCAAGCTCCAATGTATACAGCGGTTGGAAACCATGAGTTTATGGGACAATATAGTGATGCTTATGATCTGGGATTGCAATTTAATGATGTTAAGGTGGGTGATTATAATACAATTAGTTATGAAGAAATATTTTCTATGCCAAAGAATCAAAAGAATAGTGAATTGTATTACGCGGAGACAATAGGTGATGTGCGACTAGTAGTTTTAAACGTGGCGCGGATGTGGAGAAATAATGTTGTCGGTGAGAAAAGTAATTATTCTGAAGATGTGCGTAGTTTAGCGAACCCATTAATGACAAGCGGAGGTGCTATTATCTATGAACCAATCAAGAGAGGAAGTACGCAGTATCAATGGTTGGAACAGGAACTCCATAGTGTAGCATTTCAAGAAGCAAAGTATAAAGTAGTTATGTTTCATCATCAAGTACATGGAATGGGCCTAAATGTTGTTCCTGCATTTACAGATCCAGTAAAAAAAGAAATAAAAGATGACAATGGTAATGTGATGCAGATATTATATGAGTATCCATTAGAAGATGATTACTTAGTCAAAGATTTGGAACCATTACTTGATGATGCAGGCGTGGAATTGGTATTTAATGGGCATTCCCATGTGTGGAATAGATTTCAAACACAAGGAGGGATGAATTATTTGGAGAGTTCCAATGTTGGTAATTCTTATGGTGCTTTTTATCAAGATAAGGGGAGAGCAGAAATAATCCCAAATGATATGACGTATTTTGATGCAAAGGATTTTGCCTTATCAGGAGATCCTTCTGGACTTAAGCCAATTGCACCGCTCTTTATGGATAGAAGAATGCCTTATATAACAAGCAATACGATTACAGTATTTTCGGTACTGAACACAAAAACGGGTTTGGTATCGAGTTATGCATATGATACAGAGAAACCAGAGAAGGGCGCATATAAAATAGACTATTTTAAGCTAGGAGAAAAGATAAAATGATGACAATAGAACAGTTAGAAAAAGAATTATTTGAGCAGAGCGAGAAAAAACAGATTATCATACCAGGTTCGAAGCCATTAATCGGGGTCAAAGTCCCGTCGCTACGCCTATTGGCAAAGAAAATTGCAAAAGAGGATTATATGTGGTTTCTTGACAATTGTCCAGATACTTTTTTTGAATTTGAAATGCTGCAGGCTTTTGTAATTGGATATGCAAAGGATGATATTAATAATATATTGCATTATGCGGATATATTTATTCCCCAAATTCACGATTGGGCAGTAAATGATGCGTTTTGTCAGACATTTACGATAGCAAGGAAGCATAGGGATATTGTATGGAACTGGCTGGAACAGTATACGATAGAGGAAGACATGAAAAATAAATACGGTGGGAGTGCTTCAACTGAATTTAAGCAAAGAGTGGTAGCAGTTCTGTTAATGAGTCATTTTCTTGTAGATGAATATATTGAGAGGGTTCTTGAAATGATGAATCGTCTGCAATGCAGAGAGTACTATACAGAAATGGGCATTGCATGGTGCGTAGCCACTGCATATGCAAAATATCCTTCTCAAACACAAAGATTTTTAGAAAAAAATGAGCTAACTGATTGGACATATAATAAATCAATTCAAAAAATGATGGAATCCTTCCGCATTTCAGATTGTGACAAACAAAGACTTCGAACTATGAAGCGAAAAAAAGAAGATAGAAGTTAAGAAAGATGGAAAAGAATTTGAAAAAAATGCAAATAATTCACATATATAGTTGACATAAACATAGTAATATAGTAAAATAGCATTGTTACATAACGAAAATACATAACATGGATACATAACAAACGTATATAATGGGAGTCACGATATGCCGCCAAAAGTCAGAATCGCAAAGGATATGATATTGGATAAGGCGTTTTCCATGACAAGAGAAAACGGCTTTGATAGTGTAACTGCAAGGGGCTTGGCAGATGTGCTGGGTTGTTCGACACAGCCAATCTTTCGTGTATATGAAACGATGGAGATGTTAAGGCAGGATTTGTGTGGCAAAGCACAAGAATTTTTTGCTTCGAATATAAGTGAGTATCTTTCGGAGTCTGCAGTGGTCGGCGCTGGAAAAAGCAAGACAGAAGGGGAACCAAAGTTTTTAAATATGGGAATCACATATATAGAACTTGCAAAACGTGAGACACATTTATTTAATTTATTATGTACTGGAATTTCCGAAACGGCTGAAATAGATAGTAAAAGTAATCTTCAGGAAAAAGAGAATGAACTACTACTAATGGCAAGGATATTTTCGCATGGGATAGCTTCTATGATTGCAAATCGCAGTATTCATTTATCAGATGAAGAAATTAGGGAATTGTTAATGAAAGCATATAAAGCATTTGAAAATGAGTAAAGCACATTATTAGGTGAAAGAGGGCATCTACAATGATAAGTAAAAAGAAACGTAAGAGAATGCTTAGAAAAATAAAAAGAAATACTTTAAAAACCATAAAGTATCTATATTATAAATTAACACATCCCAAAATTAAACTCAATATTTTAGGGCCCGGAACAAAGATTTGCGAGGCTTGTGGGATATTGCTCATTGTAGCATTGGTATTTTACCTCATTAGCTTTAATAAAATATCATATATAATTTGTTGGGTTGATGCGATTATCTTTTTAATTTTACTTGTACTGCTTAAATTTGAGCAATACCAGGATGATAGAGAATATGAGGAGTGGCAAAGAAGAAATTTTGAATCAAATCATGGCCACCAGTATTAATATTAGAATGCCCAATATTTTGAGGGATTGCTTTCTGCATATCAGGAGGCAGTCCTTCTTTTGAAAATCAGACAGCGAGCGCATGCTTGTTCGCGGATAAGAATTGTGATATGCTTGTTGCAATTAAAAATGAATAAAAATCAAATCAGATTAGGAGTGAATCAAGACATGAATGTAAAAAAATTAGAATATTTAACGCCACTGATAGAGAGAGAAATGGCTAAGGATAAGCTAAGAGGCATGTCGGTGCGTGTTATTCAGAATAATAAATGTGTATTTGATAAACATTATGGCAGTGATAAACCAGACAGCATCTACCGTATTTTTTCTATGACAAAACCAATTACAAGTGTTGCAATCATGATTTTATATGAGCGTGGGCAGATTGACTTGCTTGATCCTATATCGAAATATATTCCTGCATTTAAAAATCAGACGGTAGTAGATCCACATATGGGTTCTGTTCCTGCAAAAGCGGAAGTGACAATACAGCAATGTCTTAATATGACATCAGGCATGGTATATCCAAGCCAAAATCATATAGCAGGAAGATATATGATGGAGATATCAAATAAGATAAAAGAACGTATTGCAGCAGGAGAAATAATAAGCACCTTGGAGTTGTGTTCCATGATAGCAAAAGTGCCACTGGCTTTTGAACCTGGCGAACATTGGTTTTATAGCGTATCGGCAGATGTGCTTGGTGGGGTGGTTGAAGTGGTTTCAGGCATGAAATACGGAGAATTCTTGAAGAAAGAGATTTTGGAACCTCTTGATATGAGAGATACTGGGTTTTATGCAGATTTAGGAGATAAAGTCAACCGACTGGCAACTATGTATATGTGGAGAAATGAAGATGGTCAGTTGACGGAGGCAGACGGAGATGCATTAGAGAATTTTGATTGTTTTACAGCAGTACATGGTACATCATATGAAGGCGGAGGATCAGGTCTTTGCTCTACAATGGAAGACTATTCGCACTTTGCAATGATGCTACTGCATGAGGGGTACTATGATGGAAAACAAATTATAAGTCGGAAAACAATTGATTTTATGACTACAAATCAATTAACGCCAGAACAGAGAAAAGATATTTGGTTTGATAGTGCGTTGGGATATACATATAGTAATTTATTCCGTATTTTAGATCAAAAAGCGGAAGGCGCTACAAATGGCAGTTATCTTGAATTTGGGTGGGATGGTCTCGCGGGCAATTATTTTATGGTTG
The DNA here is from genome assembly GCA_964483155.1 of uncultured Lachnospiraceae bacterium. GTDB lineage: Bacteria > Bacillota > Clostridia > Lachnospirales > Lachnospiraceae > JAAYYM01. Next base: position 14,819 of record CAZAAC010000045.1, read on the forward strand.
ATCCAGAAGAGGACTTAATAATGCTTTATTTTCAACAGATTAAAGAGGGGGCCGATCAAAGTCTTCGTAGAAAAATGAGGCAGATTGTATATAGCGCGATTTCATTACAAGGTTCGTGTAACTGAAACTTGAAAATTGCCTTTATCATTAGCAAAAGCAGAGACCATTGTTGTCTCTGCTTTTGCACTTTTAAAGATAACACTTTTTTGATTTTAAAATCTATAAAGTGGCATATCCAAATCCATTCACAATAGCATCAATGGGGATACCCTCTTTACAAATAGGACAATCTCTATGCGAATAATGTTTATAGTCAGGCAGGTCCGACATTGAAAAAAGATAATTAACATTAATATCAGCAACTTTATTTATTACACTAAAAATGGAAGAGATTGCAGTTATATTTCCTTTATAATAGTCAATACATTCAAGACATCTGGAAAGCGTTTTTCCAGTAGTAGTTGTAGCCATAAGAAGTAATATATTTTTGTTTTCTAACATAGGAAGTAAATTTTGTCTGAAAATAAGCTGCCCGGTTGAATTATACTCAGGTGATACTATATATATAGTTTTATGTGCATTCATGGACATGATACCTACATTGGATAATTCATCAGCCAGGTAAGCACCAATAACCTCGCAACCATCCATACATATAATAGTGTCTACGATTGTATTGTTACTGTACTTAGAGGCCAATGCTTTTGCAACAGCTTTTGCCTCACTTTGTCTCATTTTTACGATTGTCATATCAATATAATAATTAATGTGAGAGTGAGAGGTCATGAAATGTCCAGGTATTACTCTTAGACCAATATCAGGAAATTGTTTTGACATAATTTTCTTAACACGATTCTCCATACTATTACCCCCTTTTATGTAATTCTAGTACATATTATACAAGTTATTTCTATATACTTAATTATAGTCGTAAATACAATTTTCTACAAGTGTAATTTTATCCCATTTATTTATCTTACTTATGCAGAAGAATGATTTGCATATGCGATGCAAGTACTATATAATATATTCTAATAAAGGCGTTCTGCTCTTTCACAGAACGCCTTCTGCTATATAGAAATTGATCTCAGAACAGTATGTTGAAAAGTACATTGTGAATAGGGAGGTATCTTATGAGCGGATTTGGTCGAATCATTAGTAGTGGATTGAAGGGTTTTGACGATGCAGTTGACAGATTGCGTCTGGGAGATAATGTTGTCTGGCAGATAGATACGATTGAAAATTATCGCTTTGTGGTGGAGCCATATGTAGCGCAGGTAAAAGCAGATGGGCACAAACCGATTTATATTCGTTTCGGTTTGCATGAGCCTGTCATTCGGGATATAGAAGGAATCACGGTATATGAAGTTTCACCTGAAAACGGATTTGAAGATTTTGCAACGCAGATACATAATATTGCTACAAGAGAGGGCAGGAAAGCATTTTATATTTTTGACTGTTTGTCAGATTTATTAAAATTTTGGTATTCAGATTTAATGATTGGAAATTTCTTTATGGTGACTTGTCCATATCTTTTCGAACTCGATACGATTGCTTACTTTGCACTTCGCAGAGAGGTACATACTTATGATACCATTGCAAGAATAAGAGAGACAACACAGCTTTTACTTGATTTATATTATGCAGAAGATGAGTATTATATACACCCTTTGAAGGTATGGCAGCGTTATTCTCCAACTATGTTTCTTCCTCACAAAATAGCGAAGAATGGTAGTACATCCATAACATCAAGTGCAGAAACAGCAGAATTGTTTTCAAATTTTGTATTTGAAAGTGAGAGACTTGACTATTGGAATAGTACTATAAATAGAATTAAGGAAACTCTGATATTAGGAAATCCTGAGGAGCAGGAGGAAGCAGTAAAACTTCTGGTATCTTTATTAATTGGGAAAAATTCGAAAATGTATGATATGTGTATTCGATATTTTACACTTTCAGACCTTTTAAGAATTGCTTCAAGAGAAATCGGATCAGGGTATATCGGCGGGAAAAGCGTGGGAATGTTAGTGGCTCGCCGCATTATTACAAAAAGCGCTGATAATAAAGAATTTTTTCATCCCTTTTTAGAGTCTCATGATTCGTATTATTTGGGCTCAGATGTATTTTATACATACATTGTGCAAAACGAATTATGGGAACTTCGAACAAGACAAAAAACAGAAGAGGGATATTTTCAATATGCAGATGAACTTCGTGAGAGATTGTTATCAGGAAAGTTTCATGAGATTATAGAAATACAGTTTATTCATATGTTGGAATATTTTGGACAAGCACCGATTATAGTAAGGTCATCTTCCTTACAAGAAGATAGTTTTGGTAATGCTTTTGCAGGAAAGTACGAAAGTGTTTTTTGCGTTAACCAGGGAACGCCAGAAGAAAGACTTTTTGCTTTTGAAAATGCTGTAAGGACAGTTTATGCCAGTACTATGAATTTTGATGCACTTCATTATAGGAAAAATCGTGGGCTTGCCGATAAAGATGAGCAAATGGCAATTTTAATTCAACGTGTTTCAGGTGACCAGTTTGGTCAATACTTTTTCCCGCATGTAGCAGGTGTTGGGAATTCCTTAAACATGTATGTGTATGATGACAGTGTGGATATGAATGCGGGTATGCTTCGACTTGTTTTTGGATTAGGGACCAGGGCAGTCGATAGAGTAATTGGTGAGTATGTACGTATTGTTACATTAGATGAACCACTTCGAAGACCATTAATTAGCCTTGGTGATGAGGTGAAGTTTTCGCAACATAATGTAGACGTCCTGAATCTTGAGACAAATGATATCGATAGCATAGGGTTAGAGGAGGCTATTACAAGAGATATAAAAGCTAATATGCAGTTGTTTGGACAAAAGGATCAAGAGGAAGCTAGAAGACTGAGAGAAATAGGGAGGGATGATTCATTAGCACCTTTTGTATTAAACTTTAAAAAACTTTTGTCAGAAACAAAATTTCCGGAAGTCATGAAGAGACTACTAGCAGTATTGTCTGATAAATATAATTATCCTGTTGACATTGAATTTACAGCAAATTTCACGCCAGAAGGTAATTTTAAATTCAATCTTTTACAGTGCCGTCCTTTGCAGACAAAAGGAATTGGAAAAGCAGTGAAAATGCCGGAGAATATTAACCGTAGCGCATGCTTTTTTTATACACAGGGCAATTTTATGGGTGGCAATATCAGAATGCCTGTGGGGTATGTTATTTATGTAGACGTAATCGCATATTTGGAACTTATAGAGCGTGATAAATACATGGTTGCAAGACAAATAGGTATGCTGAATGAAGTTCTAAAGCATAAAAGTGCTATGCTGATAGGCCCAGGAAGGTGGGGAACTACAACACCGTCACTTGGCGTACCCGTAAATTTTATGGAGCTATGTAATATGTCTGTGGTTTGCGAGTTATCCTATAGTGAACGAGGCGTTACACCGGAATTGTCTTATGGAAGTCATTTTTTTCAGGATATTGTTGAGTCTGGTATTTTTTATGTGGCTCTTTTTAGAGAAAAAGATACGACAACTGTTAATGAAAACTATTTTAATCATGAAAAAAA
>CAZAAC010000046.1:0-16224 GCA_964483155.1 uncultured Lachnospiraceae bacterium
AAAAAGTAATCCCAATGTAGAAGTATGGTGTGGTCATGATTTCCCTAAATAAATATCCCTCTGTGGTAGGATAGTTGTCACAATAACCTGAAATAATATGTAATAGGTTTAACTGTCATTGGGAAGGTGGAGGGCATAACATTGATATCATTACCAATGTATAGAAAAATAGAGAAGGAGTGTCTATGAATAAACCTTTGTCACAAATGTCACGTGAGGAATTATGGCAGTTGTTTCCAATCCAATTGACAGAGCATCAAGTATATTGGCAAGATTGGTACCAAATAGAAAAAGAACGTCTTCTTCCCATCCTACCGAGTACAGTTAAAATGCATCACATTGGTAGTACAGCAATCAACGGGATATGGGCAAAACCAATTATTGATATTTTAGTGGAAGCTACTTTGAGAGACCATGAAGCAATTAAGAGTTTGCTTTTACAAAATGATTATATTTGCATGGCGCAAACGGGAAGTTGTATTGATTTTAATAAGGGATATACACCGGATGGGTTTGCTGATAAAGTGTTTCATTTACATCTGAGAAAAACTGGTGATAACGAGGAACTGTATTTTAGGGATTATATGAATGAACATCCCAAGATTGCAAAAATATATGAAAAAATGAAACTGTCACTCTGGAAACAATTTGAGCATAATCGTGACGGATATACAGAAAGTAAGACTGCATTTATAAGTGAATATACACAGAAAGCAATTGTAGAATATGGAAACATCTATGGATAATTTTAATTTGCCTGTGAACCTGTCATAAGAATCTTAGTCACGAATTTCAAGAGACCGTATGGAAGGAGTATTATAGTGAAAATATTATCGATAAATGGCAGTCCAAGGAAAGATGGTGCAAGTTCGAAAATTTCATTAAGCCTAATAGAGAAGTTTGCAAATCAGGGAAATGAAATCAAACAGTATAACTTAAATAGCCTTACGATTCATGGCTGCCAGGAATGCTTTTATTGTAGGAAAAACAAAACAGATCTATGTGCGATTGAGGATGACCTCTCAGAAATACTTGAATTAGCAAAAACAACGGAGTTACTTATTATTTCGACGCCGGTATTTTATGCAGACGTCAGTGCACAACTTAAGTGTTTTATCGACCGAACATGGTCATATTTTGGTAATACAGGCATATCTGCTGATCATCTTCCTAAAAACAGAAGTATGGTGTTTATACAGTCATATGGTTATAATGATGCTAATATTTATGATTCGATTTATGAAAAATATAAGCATTACTTTAATATGTTTGGATTTGATAATTGCTATCAAATCAGAGCGTATGGAGCGCAATACTTTTCGCCAGAAATAGTGAATAAACATGAAGTTAATGGAAGCATTGAGAGTATCGTGTCAAAAATTAATTACTTATTGGGAGAGGGGAATCATTTATGAGTTTGACATATAAGGTGTTATCAAACTTTTATGACTTAATCGATGTGCTTTATTTTACAAAAAAGGGGATAAATCCGCGAGAAGCATTAATTGAAGCTATTCCGGATTTACCAGTTAATATTTTGGATATGTGTACTGGAACCGCATCAAATAGTTTGTCTATCGCAAAAAGCAGGGGACATGCAAAAATAGTTGGAATCGATATTTCTTTTGATATGTTGAAAATCGCGAAGGATAAAATTCAAGAGGGTAATTTTAACCACATTGAAGTACTGCAAGCTGATGCAAGTGACACACCTTTTGCAGATAATTCATTTGACATCGTTGTTCTTGCATTAGTATTGCATGAAATAGATGCAGACCTGGCGAAAAAGATACTCAAGGAAGCCTATCGTGTCTTAAATAAGACAGGATATCTATTGGTTTTAGAATGGGAGCAACCTAAGAAATTTATTGAAAAAATAAAGTTTGCCCCTATAAAGCTGCTCGAACCAAGGCCCTTTAAAACCTTTTTTTCATGTAATAAAAACGAATACTTTCTACTACATAACTTTCAGATAGTAGATGAAAAACATTGTGACTACAGTTGCGTATATAAAATGCAAAAAGTATTGGTGCCATAAATCAGTTGTAGGACTATCAAGCTATAAGGCATGAATAGACGTAGTTAAACTATGTTGCAGAAATTTGCACCCCACTTGCTAATCATTTCTAAAATCGGGAATACTGTAAGTCCTTTCTCTGTTAAGGAGTATTAGTCTTTCAAACTAGAACTTAATCTTACATATTATCAAAACTTATTAAAATTACTTGACAAACTAACACTTGGTAGTTTAAAGTTGTACTACCAAGTGTTAGTTTGTTGTTTAGGTGGGGTAATGAAATGAAAGAAATAAGTAAAAATTTGAATTTTAATTCAATAACGCAATCATATGGGCAGAAGACAAAGGATAATATATTTGATTTATCAATTGAGCTCTTCTCGATGAAAGGTTTTCATGCAGTATCCATTAGAGATATTGCAAGAGAAGTTGGTATTAAGCAAAGTTCACTGTATAATCATTTCAGGAGTAAGGATGAAATACTGAGTGAAATATATAATTTTTTTATAGTTGAAGCGACAAAGGTTTTCCCACCGTTGGAGAGCCTTGATGAAATCATTGAAAATAGTACACCCCTAGAGTTTTTAAGAAGGGGAAACCAATTGTTTCTTGAGCATATGTTAAGTGCTAGGATGGAAAAGATATGGAGAATTCTATTTATAGAACAGTGCGCTGATCAACGTGCTACGAATATTTTTCTGGAAGAATCCTTAAAAAAGTCACTAGGTTTTATGGAAATATCGTTGCATAAAATGATTGCGCAAAACAAAGTAAAAAAAGTTAATGCAAGGGTATGCTCTTATGAATATATATACCCTCTCTTTTTTTTGTTCTATGAATACATTATTTCCAGACTTATGAATACTGATAGATGTTCGCTTGAAATGCAAATGGATGAACATATTTGTTTTTTTTACAGTTCCATTTTAGAGAAGTAAAATATTGAAAAGGAAGTGACAAAAATGTATTATTTGTTGTATATTCTATTTTCGCTGTTTGCAATTTTTGTGTTGATTCTATTTTCATTACTGATTGTCAGAGCATATATCCAAAAAAAGCACGTCACGAGAAGTAAAAAGGATACCTCACCTAATGGTTATTGTTATACAGAAACAATAACATTAGGTGGGATTGATCAATCTATTTTAGTGCAAGCACGGAATAAAGATAAGCCAGTTTTACTTGTTCTCCATGGGGGCCCAGGGATGCCTTTTCCTGGAGTGAGCTGTCGTTCTGTAGAAAACATATTGCAGGTTACAACGTCTAAGCTTATAGACAATTTTATACTGGTTTACTGGGATCAAAGAGGAACTGGTAAATCTTATAGTAATAGAATTGAAAAACATTCCTTGCATATGAATCAGTTCATTTCGGATGCAAATGATCTGGTTGATAATCTGAGAGAAATGTTTAAGGTTGAGAAAATATATCTTGCGGGCATTTCATGGGGAAGTGTTATTGGTTTAAATTTAGTTAATCAATTTTCAAATAAGTTTTTTGCATATTTTGGACTTGCTCAAATTGTAAATTGGGCAGAGAGCGATAAGCTATTTTATTCATGGGCTGTTGAATATGCAAAAACAATGCATAATCAGAAAGCCATAAATGAGTTAAGGAAGATTGGCTATCCACCATATAATGAAAGTGCTGAAAAATGGAATGTATTAAGAAAATGGCAGATGAGATTTAATGGATATATTTACAAGGAAAATATTGTTAATCCACCCAATCCACTGTCATCCATAAAACATCTTCTGACTTCGCCTGACTATAAAATTAGTGATGTAGTAAATACATTTAAAGGAATGCCATTGGCATTCAGCGATAAAATGATGATTGACATTAGTAAGATAGACTTTTTTAATATTAATGAAATAGAAATTCCAGTATTCTTTTTTCATGGAAGACACGACAAAGTATGTAATGTCAATTTAATGGAACGATTTTTTGGTCAATTAAGTGCACCATCAGGTAAAAATATCATATGGTTGGATAATTCTGCCCACTTTTTTTATAGTGATGACGCAGAGAAGGTTGAAGAAATAATAATAAAGAGCATTTGATTTGGAGAATACTATGAATTATATTATCAGAAAAATAGATGACAATGAATTAAAGCTTTTAAATGATTTTCTTTATGAAGCAATTTTTGTTCCAGAGGGAGGTCAACACCCACCTAGAACAATAATTAATACTTCTGAATTGCAAGTATATGTTTTTGATTTTGGGAAAAAGAAGGATGATATTTGCTTTGTCGCTGAGATAGAAGGTATTGTTGGTGGCGCTGTTTGGGTGAGAGAAATGAATGATTATGGGCATATCGCGGATGGAGTTCCATCACTTGCTATCTCCTTATACAAGCAATATAGGGGGTATGGAATAGGAAAGGAACTACTGAATAAAATGCTTATTGAACTTAAAGAACTGGGATATGAAAAAACCTCGTTAGCAGTGCAAAAAGAAAACTATGCTGTTAAAATGTATATGAGTGCAGGGTTTGAAATTGTAGATGAAAATAAAGAAGAATATATTATGGTATGTCAATTAAAAGGAAAACCTTAAAATTTTTGAGTGAATGAGACAGTATGATAATTGTCTTGCCAGATAAAGAGTTGAAACAACCGTTTCACTAGGCCCCCTGTGGAAAACTAATGACTTTAATTTCCACTCCAAATTGCTTACAGGCATAAGCGAATTGGGTGTAAGTGTCCTCTTCCATAGAAGGGGATTTTTTTTGACTTTGCAATTGATTTCATCTTTTTTAAGCACTCTTTTGTTTTTCTTTTCTTAGAACGGGAAGCTTTTGGAGAAAGTATAAACTCCTTTTCTAGAATCGAAGTGATGGTAGTCGTATGATGATAAGTTTAATGGATCAACTCATGTAAATTAGAAACTAGTTGACGGACATGAGGTTTTATTAGACAATGTAGATGTATAAAGCCGCATAGTCAAATCAGAAGGGTGCTAATGAATGAGATATTTATTTGATGAAGTTTTAGAAGGACATGTTAAGCAAAAATATCGAGAAGAATTTAATCAAGAAATTGTGTATTCAAACAACAGGAGATGCGAATTTGAGTCTTATCAAGCATATCCAAACTATACTCCATATATCATTGCAATCATGGGACTTGCTGCAATAGCATATCTAAAACCTAGATACAGCATTATTCTATTTGGAGTCAATCATATTCTTTTTTTACTTATCAATGCTTATTTAGTACAGGATAATATGGTTGTATTAGAAAGCTCGGTAAATTCAACAATTGCAATGATATTTGCTTTTTGTTTTTCCGTATTTAATTACCGATCAAAATTGCACTTATTTGAAAATAAAAAATTAGTTGAAGAATTGAATATAGCAAATCAAAAGTTAACTGTGTACGTTCATATGGATGTTGGAACAGGTATTAATAACAGATTGGCGCTTAGTGAGAAAATAGAGCATGAGTGGCATAGTGCCATGATTTCGAAAGAGATGATATCTTTAATTATGATTGATATAGATTTTTTTAAACAATATAACGATACATATGGTCATAGTAAAGGAGATATTTGTCTTAGAGAAGTAGCGCAAGGTATTAGCCAAAATTCACTGATAAAGCCAGATTATGTTGGACGTTATGGAGGAGAAGAATTTATTGTCATATTGCCAATAACTAATCATGAAATGGCACTTAAGGTTGCTGAAAACATAAGAGAGCAGATTATAATATTACAGATTCCACATCTGGGCAGAGTAGATGGTATGAACATTTTAACTATATCATTGGGGGTTGCCTCTATAATACCTAAAAATGGAGATATAAGTGTTCGCCTACTAGAGCTAGCGGACAGAGCTTTATATCAAGCAAAGGAAGGTGGAAGGAATCGAGTGGTAAGTATGTTCAGTATAATTTGACAAAGTTATTCTAAGTTCAGAGAATATTAGCGACACCCTGGACTTGATGGAGCATAACCCATATAGAATTAAATCTAATTTATGTTATATTTTGAGATATTATGAATGTGTGAAATTTAGAAAACCAGCAGTAGAAGAGGAATCAAAAATATGAAAATACTTTTTAAGGTAATGATGCACTAGACAATGTAAAAATGTGCTGAACAAATGAAATAAGTCAAAAATGTTTAGAAATGTATGGATAAAGTCACCGAGATAAAGTCGCTTAGTTTTAATTAGGGGGTGGTGTATTCTTGAATGAATTTGTAAAAAGCATAATAACTAACATTTCGATATTATTTACAATTACAGTATTATATTCAATGTTTTTTAATTCAATCAAAAAATTTAACAAGATACAAGAAATTGGTCTTGGCACTTTTATTGGATTAGTAGGAATCGTATTGATTCTTATTGCAGCAAGAATTGAAACGGGAATTGTATTTGATGCAAGGTCAATTCTTGTATGCATTAGTGGGATGTTTTTAGGAGTGATACCAACTTTAGTAGCAGTCGTTATCATGTGCATATATAGGTGGTGCTTAGGTGGTGGTGGTGCAATTGCAGGAGTTGCCGTAACAATTATTACAGCAATGGTTGGTTTGATTTGGAATTATTTTAGAAAAGATATTTTATACAAAACGAATGCCATAAAGTGGTGGGAGTTTTATGCAATCGGAGTAATTGCACATATTGGAATGTTACTATGTATGTTTTTACTACCATTGGATAAATATGTAATGGTTTTGAAACAAATTACGATACCTGTTCTTTTGATTTATCCTGTAGGGGTACTACTTATCAGTAGAATATTATTTAATCAGATATCGTTAATACTTTCAAAAAATGACCTGGAAAGGCGCGAAGCACTTTATAAATCATTGTTTGAAAATGCTCCGGTTGGAATTTCGGTTGCAATTGGTCATCAGATATTAGAGGTTAATGAATATTTTTTAAAAATTGTAAGCAGAACGAAAGCGGAATTCTTAAACGTTGATTGGGAAAAGATAACACATCCCGATGATGTGAAAAAAGAGATAGAATTATTCGAAAAATTAGATAAAGGATTAATAAATAGCTATTCTATAGAAAAACGTTATATCAAGCCAGATGGATCAATTGTTTGGGTTGAGATGAATATGGCGACTATTACAAGTAATACAAAAAAAGAGAGTGAACACATATGCATCGTTCAAGAAATTACGGAGCGAAAAGAAAGAGAAGAGAGAATCAAATATGTGACATACCATGATCTTTTAACTGGATTGCACAATCGAAACTCGTTTGAAGAAGTATGTAAAAATCAAAGCATTATTGATGAAGTTCCGTTCTCTATCATATCCGCTGATATTGATGGATTAAAACTGATAAATGATGCATTTGGCCATGAAAGTGGAGATTTGGCTCTGAGAGAGACAGGAGAAATACTGAAAGAGTGCATTTGTGAGTATGGGGAAGTTTATAGAGCTGGCGGGGATGAGTTTTTTGCTTTACTTGCAAACGTTGATGAAAACAAGGTAAAAACAATAATTAACTGTATTGAAGATTTAATACAAGTCCGGAATAGGAGAGATTCGAAACTGATTCTAAGTATTTCTTTGGGAAGTGCAACAACCTCTAGTAAATGTGAAATTAAAACATTATTGAAACAAACAGAAGAAAATATGTACAGAAAAAAGCTGTTGCAAAAAAATAGTTTTTATAGCGATATTGTAAACTCTATTAAAGCCACAATGTTTGAAAAGAGCAACGAGACAGAGGAACATGCAGAAAGAATTGCAGTAGAGGCACTGAAAGTGGGCAGAGAATTAGGATTAAAGGAAGAAGAACTGAACAAGTTAGAATTAACAGCGGTTTTGCATGACATCGGAAAAATAAGTATAGATTTGAGTCTGTTAACTAAAAGTGAAAAATTGTCGAATGACGAATGGGTAACATTGAAAAAACATGCCGAGAATGGGTACCGGATTGCGCATGCGATACCGGAGTTGAGACATATTGCGGAATATATCTTGTATCATCATGAAAGATGGGATGGTAAGGGGTATCCATGTGGCATATCAGCTGAGGAAATCCCACTCATAGCTAGGATAATTTCGATAGCAGATTCATATGATGCGATGACAAATGACAGGCCATACAAAAAAGCGATGTCAAAAGAGGAAGCCTTTCATGAAATCATTTCTCATGCAGGAACACAGTTTGATCCTAAAATAGCAAAAATATTTATTCAGTGTATGAAGGATTAAACGGGCGGAAGAGACTTACACAGTTGACCAGGCATATAATAGGCTTCATTTTATAGAGTTCTTTTCAAATAAACCATATCCACTAACTGTTGTCCATCTTCGTACATAGGATGGTCGTAATTATCTATAAAAAAGTTTTTTTCAACATGTGATTTTACAAATCCGCACCTTTCGTAGAAACGAAGTATTGTAGGGCTATCGCCAGTGCCAACATATAACTCACTACCTGATTTTTTATAGTAATCAGCAATAAATGCAATTAGATTTTGCCCATATCCCTTTCGCTGATATTCGGGAACGGTAACAATATTCTTAATTTCATAAACGCCGGATTGCTCTTGTGTAACAACACAAAGTGCTTTCAAATCATCATCACGCAAAGCGAACATTTCACCACGATACAAATATTTTTCTATCATACTTACCTGTTCATCTGCAATAAGCAGCAAATCCATATAATTTATTTTATCGCTATCATTGATTTTCAAAGTCTCCATTTACTATTTCCCTCTCTTTTTCGCTATCATCTTCACAAAGCCATTATACCATTTCAAATTTTATTTTCAAGTATATTTCACATGATTTGACTCATCTGACAATTCTAACTCATCAACGCATTAAAATTACTCGACAAACTAATACTCGGTAGTCTACAATTATAACTAGTAAGTGTTAGTATATTGTTTTAGTCAGATAGAATGTTGTTCATAGTGCAGATATAGAGTTGGGAATCTAGCATCTGCCCTGCATGGAAAGGAGTTTATAATGGGAAAAGGTATAAATCGTGTTTTATTGTCCGTGTCTGTTTTAATAGCAATGCTAGCCGCAGTTGTATCGCTAGGGGGTCTGTTTGTGGAGGGACTTTATCGCGATAATGATCTGGTTGTCGCAGCTTGGCAGGGGAATGACATCGTCACCTTATTTATCATTGTTCCTGTCATGCTACTGTCTCTTGCTTTCCTGAAAAAAAGACCGGATATGGCAAGACTATTCTGGATGGGCGCCTTATGGTACATGGTTTATAACTACATATTCTATATGTTTGGGGCAGCCATCAATGTCTTTTTTTTGCTGTATATAGCCATCTTTACATTGTCCGTCTATACACTAATCTTTGCCTTGATCAGAACGGATGCCATCGCCATCAGTCAGTCTTTTACAGCGCGAACACCAGTTAAATGGATCAGTGGATTCATGATTTTTTTTGCAGTCCTTCTCGGTACACTCTGGATTATGATGTCGCTCAGCTTTGTTTTCACAGGGGTCATACCGCAAAGTATCGCACAGACCGATCACCCGACGGGTGTTGTCTTTGCCACAGATCTGTCTCTCCTCATACCTGCCCTGTTTTTTAGCGCAGTCCTACTCTGGAGGAAGCAGTCCTGGGGCTATGTATTGAGTGCCATCGTTCTTGTAAAGGCAACGGCTTATGGGCTTGCGCTGCTGATTATGAGTGTCGTGACCTTCATCAAGCAAGGGCAGATTGATTCATTCATTGTCTTGTGGAGTATACTGACGTTCGGTTGCCTACTTGCCCTGACTTTTTTACTTGGCAACATGAAAAAACTTCCTAAAAATTGATACTATCCTTAAAAAATTGATACTATCCTTAAAAAATATTGACAAAATTTTAATAGTATCATATAGTAATCATATCGACCCATGGTCGAGGAGGTAATATCATGGAATCTAAGTCAACTGAAGAAAGGCAGATAGAAATCCTAGATGCCGCAGCAGAGCTTTTTTCTACAAAGGGATATGATAAGACAAGTACATTCGAAATTATGAAAGCAGTGGGGATTGCGAAAGGCACTCTCTATTATCACTTTTCTTCAAAGGAAGAGATACTTGATGCACTTATTGACCGCACTGCCAGTAATATGGTTAGTCGCGCTACAGCAATAGCTTCGGACAAAACAGTTTCTGTACCAGATAGGATTACCCGAGTAATTTTGTCATTGAATGTTAACACACATGGGGAAGGGCAGATTATTGAAACACTACATAATCCACAGAATGCACTTTTTCATCAGAAGTCACTTGACGTTGTTATTGAGCGAATCACTCCCATTCTTGCAGGAATTGTAAAAGAGGGAATAGAGCAGGGGATTTTTTCAACAGAGTATCCCGAGAGTAGCATTTGTATGGTTATGACTTACGCTATGATTGCCTTCGGAGATGGGCAGAATACTACAAGTGATATGATTGCGGGCTTCATTCATAATTTGGAACGGGTATTTGGAGCAAAAACAGGAACATTTCATGATCTAATGAAAAACTTTATGTAATAAAAAAAACACGCTTTCGGGCGTGTTATAAAACACCACAAACCGACCGATGGTCGAGAAAGGTACAAAATGAAAGATAAAAGAATGAAAAGGTATGTAATATGGAGTTATTTAGTATTTTGGATTATGGTTTTAGGAATATGTGGGTCAGCTAGCATGATTTTTCACTGTTCGCCTATAGTAATAAGAATATTGTCAAATGTCTGTGCATGGGCACCGACAATCGTCCTTTTTTGTGGTTTTAAGTATTTTTGTGCAGGGAAAACGATTAGAGGATTCTACAAAGAAGCCTTTAGTGGAAAGATCAGAGTTTCTTCACTGTTGCTTTCAGCACTTATTACGATAGGGGCAACGATAGTAACTGTCTATATAACAGCATCTATGCAAAATAAATCCTTTGGCTCATACTGGGAGTTGGGGATATATCCTTTTTGGGCGTCTTTTTTGTTTTCTATCACAACAGGCCCGACGGGTGAGGAATCTGGCTGGAGAGGATTTCTTAGACCTCTTTTAAATGAAAAATACAGCTTCACTAAATCCTGTATTTTGCAGGGAGTCATCTGGGCTTTCTGGCATACAGTCCTTTGGTTTGTAGACTCCGATTTTATGGGATGGGAAATGATTCCATACATAATTTCAAATGTTGTTGTAATGATTGGATTGTGCTTTTTGATGAATACCGTTATGAATAAAAGTAATAATCTGATTTATGGAATAATGATTCATTTCTGTTTCAATTTCCTATATTGCTTTTTGAAGGTAGATATTTTGTTTTACATAATTCTGTCATTGATTTATGTATTTATTATAGCCGGGGTATGCGCAAGGCATTATTTTGAGGAACACATATAAGTGACAGCTACAACTAGAAGTTTAAAAAGTGTATACTTGTCAAAATAAAGTGGCGTGTTATTATAATGGTATGAAACAATACAAAAAATGACAGAATTTTTTGAGAGAGATACTTCATTAATACAGAGAGAAGAAACATGAGGATGCACCTATTTGATTTTGTGACCGAAGAAAACAAATGGAGATGAGAGAAGAGGGTAAATTTATGAATAGTATTTTTCATAGGACTAGTGTAAGAAATTTTTCTAACAAGCAAGTAGAGCAGGAAAAAATAATTAAAATTCTTCAGGCAGCAATGGCGGCGCCATCCGCTGGAAACCAGCAGCCATGGGAATTTTATGTTGTAAAAGACAAGAAGACTTTAGAACTGTTATCAAAAAGTAGTCCGTATGCTGGCAGTACAAAAGAAGCGCCCTTGGCAATTGTTGCATGCTATAGAAAAGAGATTACATTTCCAGAGTATGCACAGATAGATCTTAGTATAGCTGTTGAAAATCTTATGTTAGAAGCGGATGAACTGGGACTGGGAACAGTTTTACTTGGAATTGCGCCGCTAGTGGAACGAATGAATCATGTACGACATATTTTGAATGTTCCAAATGACTTGGAAGTATTTGCAATTATTCCATGCGGATATCCATTAAAAGAGACGAAACAACAAGACCGATTTGAAGAGAGTCGCATTCATTTTCTTTGATATTTTGCTGTTAATTGTCCAAGGATAAAGGAAGGAACATGATTCACTCTAAAAAGAGAAACCATGTTCCTTTTCTAATACAGAGTACTGTGGATATAATAAATATAAAAAAGACAGCGCTTTAAGAACTGTAACAATTACTTTTGGAAATGGTTGAAAGGTAGTATGGAATAATGCTACAATATCGATGTAATAGTATCAACTTATTGTGTAATAATACTAAATGATACGGACAAGGATTAAGTGTATGATTTTGGATTAAATCTTGGTTTAAAATTATTGAGGAGAAAAGCGATATGATGAGACCTAGGAGTAAAGATAATGTTTCAATAAAAAAAAGAGTAGAAAAATCCAAAGCACTTCATTGGATTTCATTATTTTCATGTATTGTTTTCTATTTAGCTTTGAATATCTTAATCATTTATCTGGCATCACAAAATAAGGATTTTTTCTATAATATAGATAAATCTTCATTATCCGGAATATTAGTGCAAGGGCAGGTGCTAGCAATCATATTTATCACATTAAATCCAATAAAGAAAAGTCATTGGGTGGGGATGATACTTTGTGGGATATCGGTTATTATTGCATTTCACAGAGTGGTAATGAGTGGTAATTTATATACACTCTCCGGTATTCTTGCTCCGATTACTGCCATTATTATTTCTATTATCATTAGTAATTTCAAAGAACAATCACGGCAAAACAGGAATAGATTAATGATGTCAAATGAATTGTTGCAAAAGGTGCTCGATACAATTCCAATGCCAATTTTTTGGAAAGATTTGAATTCCAACTTCATGGGCTGTAATCAGTTCTTTGCAGAAGAAGCTGGGAAAAGTTCGCCGGAGGAGCTTGTAGGGAAAGATGATCACAGCACACCTTCCAGCGAGCAAACTGAGAAGTATAGAGCTGACGATGCTGAAATCATGAAAACTGGCGTTGGAAAGATAAATATAGAAGAGCTGCATATCATGGCGAATGGTGATCAAAGTTGGATCCGAACGACAAAAGTGCCACTACGGGATGAAAATGGAGAGATTTTTGGGCTTCTGGGCACCTTTGAAGATATCACGAAGAAAAAGGTTGCTGAACAAGAGTTATATTATGAAAAAGAGCGGCTAAGAATCACATTGCTGGCTATTGGTGATGCAGTAATCACAACAGATCAATATAAAAGAGTCACATTAATTAATTCTGTCGCAGAGACGCTGACTGGGTGGCGAGCTGAAGATGCTTTGGGAAAAGAAGTCGATCTGATTTTGAACCTGGAGAATGAGATGACAGGGAAAAAGGGAAGGAGTCCGATCGATGAAGTCTTACAGGGGCACAGAGAGGTCGAGCTAGAAAACCATACACTCGTAGTATCAAAGAACGGAGATAAAAGGGCGATTGAAGACAGCGCTGCGCCTATCTTAGGGAAAGAGGGAGAGATACAAGGGGTTGTTATGGTATTCAGAGATGTCACCAATAAGAAGCTGAAACAGGATGAGATTCTTTACCTGAGTTATCATGACAGCTTGACAACTTTATATAACCGAAGGTATTTTGAAGAAAAAATCAGACAGATGGAGGAGATGGAAAATTACCCACTATCTATCATTTTGGGTGATATTAATGGACTTAAAATGGTCAATGATGTTTTGGGTCATTACGAAGGAGACAGGTTCTTGATGGAGACGTCTAAAATTCTCATGGATGTTTGCCGTCAGTCTGATATTGTTGCGAGATGGGGTGGAGATGAATTTATCATTATGTTGCCCAATACAGATGTGACGGAAACAAAGAAAATATGCGAGAGGATTAGCATGAAGTGTGCAGAACTGAAAGACATGAATATTAGTTTATCCATTTCCTTAGGATATGCAATTCGAGCAAATGGCAAAGAAGAAATAATAAAAATAATTAATAGGGCCGAGGAAGCAATGTATACTCAAAAAATGTTGAATAGCAGGAGTTATCGAAATGCGATTTTAGAGTCGTTTCGCAAAACACTCTTTGAAAAGAGTCATGAGACAGAAGAACATGCCAAAAGATTGATGCAACTCAGTAAACACATGGGAGAGGTCATGAATCTTCCACAAACATCGTTGCAGGAACTGGAGTTGCTAGGTTTCTTACACGACATTGGAAAGATAGGGGTGCCAGACTCGATTTTGAATAAACCAGGGAAGCTTAATGAAGATGAATGGGTTATTATGAAAAGACATGCAGAGATTGGGAGCAGAATCACGCAATCAGTACCTGAATTTGTTCGTGTTTCAGATTATATTTTGTCACACCATGAACGATGGGATGGAAAAGGATACCCAAGGGGATTGAGGGGCGAAGAGATACCTGTTCTAGCCAGAATACTGTCTATTGTTGATTCTTTTGATGCAATGACTAGCGAAAGGTCTTATCGCAAACCGATGTCGGAAGAGAGTGCAATTCAAGAATTAATTGATAATGCTGGAAAACAATTTGATCCTAATTTAGTTGAATTGTTTGTTCAAGAAAAGATTTATGAGATTGAAAAAACAGAAAATGAAGCTGTGGTTATTTAAAGATGACTATGATATAAAGTGACATTAAAAAGTGGGTTTAGAGGTAATTACGGCGAAAAAGAAGTGCACAAGCTTAGATGAATGCGGGGGTACACATGAATACTGATTTTGTAAACTTAACGACAGAAAACCTTGCGGGTGAGCATTTATGCTGTATTATCCGTAGTAAAAAGACCCATCAAGGGATTGAAGCAAAGCGACAATGGCTTTCAGATAGATTAAGTGAAGGTCATGTCTTTAGAAAGTTAAGTGAAAAGGCTACGGTTTTTATTGAGTATGCGCCCCTTGAAACAGCCTGGGTTCCCATAGCGGGTGACAACTATTATTATCTTTATTGTTTGTGGGTCTCTGGTAGTCATAAAGGAAAAGGGTATGGGAAATTGCTAATGGAGTACTGTCTGGCTGATGCGAAAGAAAAGGGCAAATCTGGGATCTGTATGCTTGGGGCAAAAAAACAAAAATCTTGGCTTTCTGATCAATCATTTGCAAAGAAGTTCGGTTTTGAGGTTGTTGATACTACCGATAATGGATATGAATTGCTTGCACTATCTTTTGACGGAACGATGCCAAAGTTCTCACAGAATATTAAGAATCAAGAAATTGAAAATAGAGAACTAACTATTTATTATGACGGACAATGTCCTTATGTCTATCAAAACATTGAGATGATAAAACGGTATTGCGAAATGAATGACGTTCCTATATCTCTAATACATGTGGATACGTTACAAAAAGCAAAGGAATTGCCTTGCGTTTTCAATAACTGGGGCGTATTTTATAACGGAAAATTTGAGACAGTGAATTTGTTAGATATCAACGCTTTAACGAGAATACTTAAAAAATGAAAATACAAGGAAGAGAGGAGTACATTATGAATATTAATTTTTCGATAGAAGAGGTTGTTAGAAAAAGATATAGTGTAAGAAATTATAAAAAGCAAGAGGTAGCATCCAATCTCAAAAAAGAAATAGAGGACTTTGTTGCGTCACTGGAGAATCCCTTTGAGAAAAAAGTGAACTTTCACTTTCTTGAAAGTAAGGATGTGGAGAACCAGCAAAAGCTTGGGACCTATGGAGTAATTATTGGCGCAGAGCAGTACATTGGAACAACGATACAACTGGAGCCGATGGCATTAGAAGCTTTAGGATATGAAATGGAGGCAGTTGTTCTCTACCTGGCACAGCTTGGACTTGGAACCTGCTGGCTAGGGGGAACTTTCAATCGAAAAGGGTTTGCAAATGCAATGAACATTGAAGAAAATGAAATATTTCCAATTATTACACCATACGGCTATCCTGCACCACAGAAGCATTTGAAGGAAGCGGTCATGAGAAAAATGATTCATGCAGATCAACGAAAAGAATGGAATCAGTTGTTTTATCATCATGATTTTCAGACAGCCCTTACCAAAGAAGACGCGAAAGAGTTAGCGTTTCCATTAGAAATGGTTCGTCTGGGTCCATCGGCTTCCAATAAACAGCCATGGAGAATCGCACAATCGGATCAGGACTGTCATTTTTATGAGTATAAAGAACCAAACTATAGTAATCGCTTTGCTTATGATATTCAAAGAGTGGATATGGGAATAGCAGCAGCACACTTTGACTTTGCTGTAAAAGAGAAGAAGATGCAAGG
>CAZAAC010000047.1:0-10359 GCA_964483155.1 uncultured Lachnospiraceae bacterium
TTTTTTACTACGTTTTTCATCGCGTTTTATCGCTGCTCTGGCGTGTATGTTCCAAGGATACTTCCTTCCTGTATGATATGTCCTTCCATTGCCTTTAGTAAATCTCCTTTCCTTGCACTGGTTTCTAGTTCTAACTCGCAATCCAGTGTATAGACATGAAATACATATCTATGCATACTCTTGATGAAAAACGGCTGTTTGGGTCCACGGTATCTATTCCTTCCCCACCCAATTCCCTGTTTTGCATCTCCAAGCGAAGCGACCGTTGCACCATATGGAATGTTTTCCGAAATATCAGTCATCGCAGGTATGTTCCAGATAACCCAATGATTATATGCTCCAGTAATTGGTATATCCAAATCATCCATGATAATCGCAATCGTCACTGCATTCTCGCTTACATTTTTCAAATGAAATGCAGGTGAAACATCCTCTCCAAATCCTGTGTATCGTTTTGGTATCTGCCCATTCTGTTCAAAAGAACTGCTGATTACTTCAAGTGTTTCATATTCATTTCTCATATTCTTCTCTTCTTTCTCATCCTTTCCTATACCTTTTAATAAAAGTAACAACACACAAACTAAAAGAACAACTACTACAAGACGCTTTTTTGTTTTCTGAAGTTTATTCATTTCTCATCTCCTTTATATTTCTAATATTCTCGCTATATTTTCTCCCAAAATGGCACTCGCAATTTGTGGTGAATCTGCATATTTAAGAATTGCCTTTTTTGACAGCTCTAAATCCCCAAATGGGCAATCCACTCCAAAAATACATTTTTCTGGAATCTCATTTATAATAGTACGTAACACAAATGTTGAAAAAAACGCCGAAGTATCGAGGTATAAATTTGGAATTTCGGTTGCCAGATCCATGGCTGTCATCCAATTAGTCCCCCCCAAATGCCCAAATATAACTGGAATCTCTGGATTTTTTTCTGCAATAGCAGCTGTTTCGAGAATATCCTTTGCCGTGTATGGATTAAAAGTATGTATCCATATCGGCATTCTCTTAATCTCACGGATAGCCTGAAAAATATTTTCCAGCAGATGTGCTTGTCCAATACCCAGCGCAAACTCTCCAATCCCTGCCAGATTATTCTTTATTATATTACTTTCTATATACTGTTTTGTATCATTGAAACTATGACCAACGGGAACTGCCCCGAAGCCTATATAGCGCTTTGGATATTGATTGATTACATCTACCAGTTCACGAACAGATGCCTCTCTGGCTTCCAGCATAGAACCTTTCTTACCTTCAAGTAAATCACTTAAATACTTCATTTTTTCTTTTAATTCCTTCGTGTTTTCGGCTAATTCAGGATGAAATGTGGTCGAAAACAGGATTGTCTTATCAATACCAGCACGATTCATCTGTTGAATATGTTCCTCCACTGGTAATGTAACATGCGAATGTCCATCAATAATCATAATACTACTCCTCTCAACTCTGTTGCATTTTTCTTTTAACTTCATTATAATGAAAGTTGTTCAGAAAGATAGTATGTACATTTTAGTAGTATACTTACCAAAAGGAGAGTGTTTATGTCTGAAAAAATATGCTTTGTAACCAGCAAAGAACCATTTGAATATACGCTTTCTATTATTAGTGGCAAATGGAAGCTGAAGATTATCTATTTATTAGCCTGCATGAAAGTAGTAAGATACAATGCTCTGAAACGAAATATTGATGGGATAACCCACAAAATGTTAAGCATGCAGCTAAAAGAATTGGAGCGGGATGGTATTATTATAAGAGAAGAATTTCCACAGATTCCTCCTAAAGTCGAGTATTCCCTGTCTCCGAAAGGGCTTAGTCTGATTCCCCTCATTCAATCTATGTGTGAATGGGGCAAAGACAATTGCCCTCTCTAATAATTTGTCTATTTTACAGTGCTCTTCCTATATTTTTTTTTGCATACACAATGACTCGGTCATGTCAGCATATTGACCGTAATTTGGAATGATTTTATAACCATGCTTCACATATAATTTACAGGCTATATCCAGCAATTCACCTGTTTCTAATATGGCATACCGGTATCCTGCAATCTTTGCATCCGCTTCTATTCGTCGCAACAGTTCTTTGCCAATTCCGAAACCACGGTATGATTTTTCAACATAAAATCGTTTTAGTTCCACTTTCTCATCATCATAGAATTTATATGCACCACATGCTACTGCTTTATGATCTTTGTACACAATAAAAACATCATGAATACTATCCCTCTGATTATACTTCACATATTTCTGCCTTTGGATTTTTTGCCCAGCTATTTCATCTAAATTCAGATCCAGCTTATTGCACAACTTAGCAAATTCCACATCTTCCCCGTTAGTCTTAACAAAATGGAATTGTGACATAGCAGGTATTCTTTTCTGTTCTTTTTTGGGCAAATGTATTACCACTTCGTCATAAGCTTCATCAATCATTTGAAACAGACTTTCTTTTTTAAATAAATATAAGTCAATGGTATTCCAATATGGCTGTTGCACAGGCGGACAATGGTATCCTCTGACCACAATGTCAGGATAAGCCCTTCTATAAAAATCTGCGGCATCAGGATTTGTCTTTAACGTAATCTTATACCAATTCTCTTTTCGTGTTAATTGGGCAAATATTTTACCAGCCACCCTATAACATAAAGGGTATTCACCAAATGGTCTTGACTCATATGCGCAGACTTTATTCATACAATATTCGTGTATCTCTCTCCACTCTTCATACTTCATACATCGTATACCATTCCTCTAATCATTTTTGATTTATCAAATAATCTATAGCTGTTTATTTAGTTTACATCACTCTTTTTTGTGCATTTTTTTAAAAATCTGGTTGTATAATCCAAAGTCTGTGATGGACAGACATCCACGCAATGACCACAACCTACGCAGCGAAGATTTTTTACAGCCTCTCCCTTTTTTGCGTTGCTTTTAATATCAATACTCATAGGACATGCCTCATTGCATTTTCCGCATTGAATACATTTTGTTTGATTTGTTACGATTTCTTGCCCAGCTACCCGTCCAAGTAGCGCAAGTATGGTTCCCAAGGGACAGTAATAACAATAGGCTCTGCCTTTGTATGCTACCCAGAAAAACATTGCCATCATTAGCTCAAAACATAAATAGATTATTGTCTCAAGCTTCTTGACTTGCACATTTCCGTCTCCTACACTTACTCCTGCCAGAAATAGTAACCACCAAATAGTAAAAAATAGAGCTATGCCTAAAAATAGCCATCGCAAAACAGTGAAAAATTTCAAAGTACTATCCTTCATTCTTTTTTCATTCCCGACGAGCGGAATAGCTGGGGCAAATACCTCTGATGCAAATCCATTAAAAAGGCATAAGGTCGAGCATTGCAACCTTCTTCCAAACAAAATGGTTCCCACAAAAACAAGTATACTAAAGCATATATAGAAAATCAATGCTGCAGATATTCCTCCGAGTCCCAATGTTACAAGTTTTTCTGCATGATAGACAGATGCAGAATTTGCTAATTGTAGGGGTATGCTCGTCCAAGGCAATGGCATCGCAAACAGATAAAGCTCCTTGTTATTTGTTATAATCGGTAAAATAATATGAATTGCAAGGGCTGTAAGCATAAATCCAATCAGATTTCTTTTCCGCATGGTTGTACGCTGTGATTTTCCAATTATGCGTAATGTAAGAAAACTAGCCATGATGATAAAAAACATTTTTATCCAATTTTCATAAAAATGCCAAAACCAATCTATGAATTCCTTCATTTCTTTACTCATGGAGTCGCCTATTCCATACTTCATGCCGGCAATAAGAAGACAAAAAATAATGTAAGTCCATAGGATAGCCTTTAACATTTTTTTCTCAACGACTTTGTCTTTCATATGCACACCCTCTTCTTATTTACTTTTCTACTTTTTTACCATTTCAGTGATGATATGATTATTTTCTGCTCTTTACCCTTCTCTGCACAAACTTAATGACTTCTACGATAGGAATGATACTTGCACTCAAAAGTACTGCCGAAAAGTATTCCATAGAAGAAATGTGTTCAAATTTAAATGCCTTTGCAAGGAATGGAACATAAATCACAACCGTTGTTAATATGAGACTTGAAATACCTGCTCCCCACAAGAACATATTCTGTTTATGGATTTTAAATATACTTCCGCGCTGGCTTCTCATATTAAAACTATGGAAAATCTCTGTATAACTTAAAGTAAGAAACGCCATGGTAATTCCGTCTGCACTCTGTGTAATCTCCCAAACACCAGATTCCATGCGATGTCCTAAGAAGTATGCGCTAAGCGTTATGATCGTTACCAGTAGACCTTGATAAATAACATCTATTCCAAGACCTCCAGAAAATATCTCTTCTTTTGAAGAACGTGGCTTTCTCTGCATTATATCTGCATCGCCTTTTTCTACACCGAGAGCCAGTGCTGGAAAACAATCCGTAATCAAATTAATCCATAACAGGTGTACTGGGTGTAATATAGTAAACCCAAGTAACGTGGCAAAAAATATGCTGAGAACCTCACTCATATTGGAGGCCAATAAGAATTGGATTGCTTTTCGAATATTATCATATATTCTTCTTCCCTCTTCTACCGCCCCTACAATTGTTGCAAAATTATCATCTGCTAGAACCATATCTGCTACATTTTTTGTAACGTCTGTACCTGTAATACCCATTCCGATACCGATATCGGCACTCTTTATGCTAGGAGCATCGTTTACACCATCTCCTGTCATAGCTGTAATACTCCCTCTTTTACGCCATGCATTTACTATTCTCACCTTATGCTCTGGTTGCACCCTTGCATATACTCTATAATGATTGATTGTTTTTTCCAGCTCTTCCTCACTAATATCATCAAGCTGTGCACCTGTGATTGCCTGCGACTCATATTCTAAAATACCAAGCTGTTTTGCAATTGCGATTGCCGTGTCCCTATGGTCACCTGTAATCATAATTGCAGTAATTCCTGCGCTCTTACATTCTATGATTGCATCTTTTACCTCTGGCCGGATAGGGTCAATCATCCCTGTAAGTCCGACGAAGGTCAGCCCCTTTTCAATGTCTGCTGCTTCATAGCTTACTGGGGCCACATCATATATGCGTTGTGCTGCACATAAAACACGAAGTGCCTTACTTGCCATATTTTTATTAGCCTCCAGAATAGCATTCTTAGCCTCTTCATCCAGTGGCAATGCTTTTCCATCCTTCAAATAAGTGTTGCAGCATTTTAGAACTTCATCAGGTGCCCCCTTTGTATACTGTACAAAATAGTTATCTGTTTTATGAACAGTACTCATCATTTTTCGCATACTGTCAAAGGGCGCCTCTCCAATTCTAGGCTCTTCTTTTTTCAGCTGTATCTTAGACAAACCTGCCTGGAATGCGTAATTGACCAATGCACATTCTGTTGGCTCACCAGTCGCTTCATTGGCGCTGTCAAGCTCTGCATCACTCGATAGTGCCATTGCTTTTGCCAGCAGACTCACATCCTCTGTATAATGCTCCACGACAGTCATTTTGTTCTGTGTTAAAGTACCTGTTTTATCACTGCAAATAATTTCCGCGCATCCAAGCGTCTCCACTGCTGTTAGGCGGCGTATAATGGCATTCCTCTTTGACATATTTGTCACACCGATGGACAGTACTACCGTAACGACCATCGCTAATCCCTCTGGAATTGCAGCAACAGCAAGACTGACTGCAATCATAAATGTATTTAATAATACCTGACCACTAAGATCACCAGAACGAATCAGACTGAAAATAAATATGAATAAACAAATTCCAACTACAAGATAGCTCAACAATTTACTAAGCTGAGATAGTTTAATCTGAAGAGGTGTTTGTCCATCCTCAGCCTTTGAAATAGCGTCTGCAATTCTTCCCATCTGTGTATCCATGCCCGTAGCTGTGATAATTGCTTTTCCTCTTCCATAAACAACCGTACTTCCCATATATACCATGTTTTTTCTATCCCCTAGTGGAATATCTGCAGATCCATTTAACGCTAGGATGTCTATCATTTTATTAACTGGTACGCTTTCACCTGTAAGTGCAGCTTCTTCGATTTTCATACTAGCTGATTCTATAATTCTTCCATCTGCTGGAATTGCATCGCCCGCCTCTAATAAAATCACATCACCTACTACAATATCTTCACTTTTTACGATAGCAATCTGACCATCACGTAATACTTTACTTGTTGATGCTGCCATTTCCTGTAATGCTTCAATTGCTTTTTCTGCCTTACTTTCTTGGTAGACACCCAGCACTGCATTCATAATTACTACAATCATAATAATAATGACATCAGCAAACCCTTCGCCAGAGTATACCCCAGTAATCGCAGAAACGATAGCCGCTGCAATTAAAATTATAATCATGGGATCCTTTATCTGATCCACAAATCTCTCAAACAGTGTTATTTTTTCGCCCTCTTTAAGTCTGTTTTTTCCATTAGCCTCTAACCGCACTGCTGCCTCTTTTACAGTAAGTCCATTTTCACTACTGGAAACATCTTTTATTACTTCGCTTGTTTCACTACAATAATACTTCATGGTTTTCTCCTTCTCATCATCTATTTTGCATAATATCTCTAAATTACTACTGCCAACCCGCTATTCCAAACTACCATCACTGAAAAAATTATGACTAAATAGATTTTAACATAGTCCGCCACACAATATCATTCATTTTTTTCGAAATAAAGTTCTCTCGGAACTGTAACAAAAAGATACTTGTACAATTTCCTTCTATCCTCAAACTGCATATCCCTGAATCGTAGTCCTGCTTTTTCCAAACCGTCCTTTGTTTTACTTCGAAATACGATATTTCCCTTTAATGTCAATTCACCTTCTGGTAAATATAGTTTTATATAATCCATCTGCTCCCATTCCACTTCTTCTCCACTGAGATCCACGCCAATTTCTGTAAATCCAATTCCTGTCCGTGATACATTGTCTATCCTTATTTCTATTCTATGCCCTTTCATATCCTGCACGTTTCCTCTTATATGCGCAGGAAATCTGTAATCCTTTCTATAGTAGATTCTGCTAAGAACATCTTTTAACGAACTTATCAGTATTACTACGTTAAACAAAGACCAAAACAATGCAATGGATACCATGGCAAAAGAAGCATATGTGAAAAATAGTTTAAAAACAACATTTGCAAACCCTATTAATATGGAAAGCATTATGATCACTAAGATTACCATCTGTATTCTAAGCTCTTTTCTCTCGCGCTTTTTTATAGAATGATCCGTACTTTTAGGTGTTACTTTGAAAACCAGAGTTTTTGAAAGTAGGAGTGAAAATGATGCTTTCAAAAAAGTCACCATCTTAAGTGTGTTGAATTTTTCTACTTCAAAATACTTAAAATATCCTCTTCCCAGCAAGATATTACTACTCATGGACAAAACGTAATAGGGAATCCATCGAAGGAGAAATTCAATCCCTATCCCTTCACGAATCGGCGAAATATTTGTGAATAAAAATATAGAAGGCATAAGGAAAAAAAGCAACTTTTGATAGGCATCAAAATATGTGAAAATAGCCGAGAAATGTGAAAATCTCTGCCTCATAGAAAGACCAGGCATGATAAGAGGATTGTATCTGCTTTTTAGTATCTTCATAGAGCCCTGTGCCCAGCGAAGTCTTTGCAGATTAAATGCATATAGGGATTGTGGTGCAATACCGAACGCCAATACTTCTTTATGATATCTTATTTTCCACCCTTTTGCATTCAGCTTAATAGAGGTCAGAAAGTCCTCAGTAATGCTTTCTGTTGCTACGCCTCCCACATCCTCAATTGCGCTTCGTCTGAAGATAGACGGGCTCCCACACCAAAATGCAGAGTTCCTATTATTTCTTCCTGGCTGTATCACGTGATAAAAAAGCTGTTGCTCATGCCAGTGCATTTCGTCTTTTGCATACTGAACAGAATCAATATTATAAAATTCCTGTGGCATCTGTACGATTGCAACCTTTTCATCCTGAAAATACCCAGTCACCTTCTCCAGATAATCTGGCTGCGGTATCATATCTGCGTCTAATACTGCAACAAGCTCGCCACATGTATTTTTTAGTGCTGCATTAATATTGCCGGCCTTTGCATGCTTATTATCAGACCTGGTTAGATACTTGCATCCATATAGAAGTGCAAGTTCCTTTACTTCTTCTCGTTTCCCATCATCCAAGATATAGGTGATGTGATCCATCCTCATATTTACACATCCTACTATCGTGGCTTCTAAAATCTCAGTTTCTTCATTATAAGTTGGAACGAACACATCGATGCTACATTCCTTAGCTGCTTTGCCTGATTCATGATTATCAACATCCCATGTCATAAATGCAAACAAGAAAAAATTAATAACTCCCTGTATCTCACATGCAAGTAATAAAATGGCGAGGATAATTGCAGAATAATTTAGAGTATAAAATGTCCTCCAGCAGAGATAATACAGTAGATACATTGCCGTCGCAATAACCACGCTACGCATAATAAATCTCTTCGTCTTATTTTCCATACTGGTACCCCATCGTTTCCATTAAAACTTTACTATGCTATAACATTATTATAACTTATTCTCACAAAATTCATAGTAAATTGTAAATCTTTGTCTTGCAGTTTTTAAAGTAATATTCTTGTAATTGACATTTCTGTGACAAATTACAAGACTACAGATAGCTGTTTGGAATTATTCCGACGAAGATTTTACATATTTCGATGGTAGGGTTAGCGAGGTGACTTTTGGGATTTGTGTATCGTCTCTTTAATCCCAAAGGATTTTCATCAACGTAATTTGGTTTCCTTTTTCATTCCAAACAACCAGTACCGAATCACTGGCAACCTCATAGCAATTTCACTCAATAGACATGTGAGGATTACCGTTATCATAAGAACCAGAAGATAATTCAAAATAATAGGAAAATCGAATTTACTCAAAAGAAAATGTGCTACTAAAATCAAAATGGGATAGTGTAGAACAAAATAGGAAAATGAGCGGCTGCTTAAAAAACTGCTGATTTTTCCAGTAAAGTTTAAGTATTGCTGTGCAAGTCCTAAAATAGCTAATATCATTATCCATAAATAAATGTTAGTAAGTGGACTTTGCAGAACTTGATCAAGGACATAATTTTCACCATAATAAAAAACACTATATCCAATGCCACATGCAAAAGCAACAATTCCAAGGACAATTCTGTATTTTTTTAGTTGTAGTAATACCTCTTCATGAGAGAGAACGAGGTAACCAAGTAAAAATAGGAACCAATAGATTCCATTTCGAAAAATGGTAATCACTGGTGTTATCAGGACATAGGAGGAGCCCCATATCGGAATAAAAAACAAAAATAAAAGAATTATGTTTGTTTTTCTGCCTAGAGTCAGAAGTACTTCTTTTTTGTCCAGTTTTATAATAACGAATAGCAAAAGTGTACCTACAAATAATTCCAGAATAAACCACAGTGGTCCCATACCCATTGCACAGTAAATAAGGTACTTAATTGCAAGAGGAACGCTTTGTCCAGCAAAGATATCAACATACTGAGAGGTTACCCAGCCATTTATCCAGCCAATGAGAAAAATACCCCCGAAGAAGGGAACGATGAGTTTTCTGAAACGTTCTTTTAGATACTGCTTTTTGGTTTTACTTATCAGGGCATAGCGAGCGCTCATACCAGCGATAAGGAACAGTAGGCACATAAACCAAGGATAGACAAAAGTTAGAAAACTATCAAACGCAGGAATCCCCTCTGTAACAATATTACTAACAACGCCTGCACTGTTAAACACATAAAAAACATGATAAATCATTACTAAAATAATTGTCATCCATCGTATATTATCAAGATAGATTTTTCGCGGAAGATTCTGCTCTAAAGATTTTGTAATAGAAAAAGTATTTTCATTATTCATCGTTTTGTTGGTAATCCTTTCTCGGCCTTTTTTACATCCTGTGCAAACAGATTCAAATCTTCCTCCGTTGTATCAGGGTTAACCTCGTGTCCTTTTCCCTCAAAAATCATATCGGCAATTTTACTAAATATTCCCATTTTTTGAATGGCAATTCCCTTTTTTTCATCAGCAAGTAGTAAAAGAGAGTCTCCGGTTTGAATCCCAAACATTTCACGAACATCCTTTGGAATTACAATCTGACCTTTGGGCCCTACCTTAACGGTAGACATAAATTTAGCACTTTCATTTGCTTTCATAAAACATCTCCTCAAATACAAATTTGAAATTAGTTATACAAGTGGCACTAGTTATACAATGCATACATAATAAATGCTTACTATATCTTTGTCAAGATACAAAGTTTTCCCTCTTTTTCCTCTTTTTCCTCTT
>CAZAAC010000047.1:10459-15791 GCA_964483155.1 uncultured Lachnospiraceae bacterium
CCCTTTATGCATATTTTGTGGAAAGCATAAGAAAAGCACACTTTTTGATTGTGTGCTTAAATGATTTTATTCTTTTAGCAATACGTCGTCCTCTTACCTATCCTTTATTCTCTTCTTCCCAAGCCGGATTACATTCCATGATGCCTTTTTCAGAGTGGTTTCCACAATGTAATCATTGATTCTGATATCATTTGCCAAAGAAGGTTTCACCCTTTCTTCCAGTAATGTATTCTCTTCTTTAAGATTATCCGAAATCATCTCTATCTTTTCAATTACCTGGTATTCTGCAAAGCTCCTGATATCTACCTCCAACAAATGCGTTTCTTCTAGATTTCGATTAACAGCAAAAATTGTAACCTCTTCTTTTTCTTCGTTGTATACCGCTACGCTTACTATATCTGCAACTAGTCCGTGTCCCTTTGTTTCATGAGAAGGTGTCTTCATAACGGTCTGTAATACAACACCTCGGCCAAAGCGTGATGCCTGCATAAAAGGATAATAAATTGTCTGTTTCCATGATCCTCCCTTTGCATCGGTCATAATAGGGGCAAGCACATTAACTAATTGTGCCAGACAAGCGATCTTAATTCGGTCAGCATGCTTGAGTAGCGTGATAATCATTAATCCCACCATTAAAGCGTCTTCAAAATTATAGCGCTCTTCCAATAGGGGTGGTGCTATCTGCCATGGGTTTCTTTGCGTAATATCTTCTTCTTCTTTTTTAGAATGAAACCATACATTCCATTCATCAAAGCTCAGATTGATTATTTTTTTACTTCTTTTCTTTGCCTTAACATAGTCACAAACAGAAGTAACCGTATGAATAAAATCTTCCATATCATCGGACTGTGCAAGGTAATCTGGGCTATCCTGATTTGGATTTCCATAGTATTGATGAAGCGAGATATAATCTACATAATCGTAATTATGTTCTAACGTGGTTGCTTCCCATTGTGGAAATGTGGGCATCTCCATAAACGAACTGCCGCAAGAAACCAATTCAATGGAAGGATCAATTAATTTCATTGCTTTTCCTGTTTCCTCAGAAATTCGTCCATATTCGTCCATCTTTTTCTTGCCAAGCTGCCATTCCCCATCCATTTCGTTTCCCAAACACCACAGTTTTATATTGTAGGGATCCTTCGCTCCATGTTCGATTCGTAAATCGCTGTATTTTGTCCCAGATGAGAAATTGCAATATTCCAGAAGATTGCACGCATCCGAAATTCCTCTTGTTCCAAGATTAACAGCCATCATAATATCGGCATTTACTTTCTTGGTCCATTTTGCAAATTCATCCAACCCAAAGGTATTTGGTTCCAAAGTTCTCCATGCAAGATCTAGTCTCGCTTTTCTATCAGCTACTGGACCTACACTATCTTCCCAAAAAAAGTTAGAAACAAAATTTCCTCCTGGATAGCGGATGATTGGAACCTGCATATCCTTTACCTGCTTTATCACATCCGTCCGGAAACCATCCTCGTCTGCCATCGGATGGTCTGGCTGGTATATTCCTCCATATACTGCTCTGCCCAAATGTTCAATAAAGGATCCAAAAATTCTTCTATCAACCTGTGCTATCTTAAAGTCTTTATCTAACATCATTTTAATTGTTTTCATATTCTTCACCTTAATAAATTATTTATCATTACATATCTCTTTACCACTTAACTCTCTATCCGATTCACAGACTCACGGATAAATGGTATGCACTGAACATAATGGGTTTCATTTGCATCTTTCAGTTCTTTTTTCTGTAATAAATCCATAATAACCCCTGCACAATATCCTTACCAACTTCAAATCCTAGCTCATACAGGCGATCATATGCTTCTCCTGCCATAAAATCGTTCATACAGAAAATGGCAGTGACCCCTTTTTCAATTAATTCATCTGGGATTACATTAATCAATCTCTCATGCGTCGCAATATAGATGATTCCCTCGACTTGCTTTGACTGTAGCTTTCTAAATCATAGAAAGCCATTGTCGCTAATTTCTAATATACTTCATTCCATACAATAAACAAAACACTCGTGCATCTTTTTTTCCAAACTACTCTTTCATCTTCCCTGGCTGAACGCCTGTTTTGACATTGCGATAAGAGATTACCGTACAGCCTTTCTTTTCAATCAACTCTTTTGTACCTTGCTCACTTTTTTGTGTATCACCACCACCGGAGCATAGGAATAGTTCTACTTCTTTCCCAGCTGGTAACTGTTCAACAATGGCATTAAAGGCAGGTGCTGGATATCCCGCCCACACTGGGCAGCCAATCAAGATTCTGTCATAGTCGTTTAAGTTAATATGCAGCGAATTTACAGCAACAGATTTCCGGTTCATTGCCAAATAGCCTCCTGGAATAAAAGCAGCAACAAAACTACGATTATGAGCCTCCTCTACTCTGTATAGAGGAACATCGCGCTCTGTGCTTAATCGTTCCGCCTCTTTCTTGGTAGATCCACCAAAGGTATAATAAATTATTATCGTTTTCATATTATCTCTCTCCTTATCTAATAGATTATTTCACTTTAGGTTATTCTGATACTGATCTATCCGATGTGATGCTTCTAGACCACTGTCCTTCCATGATTATATACCTATAAATGAAAATATACCACAAAATTTGTCTATTATTTACTATCATACATTTAGATTGTTATTGACTTAAAATCAAGAATATGATATTTTGTTTTTATCATATATTTGGAAGGAATATTTTATGTTACGAAGCATTGTAATGGTGGTTTCAACGAAATAAAGTTGCATGGACATGATTTGAGCAGTTTGTTCTGCTTGTTTGTAGTGTCCCAATAAGCTTTGCCTTACAACCTGCCTCCGTAAATATTATCCTTTGTATTTGTTGATATTTTAACAACCAAAATGTAAACTTTTCATATCGGTTTTATTCGATTGTTTTCCTTTTGGTCAATACAATTGCAATCTTTATACCCGCAGGAGCATGGCATGCTTTTGCGGGTTATTTTTATAATAGGAGGAATTATAAACATGGAGATTATAAATACAGAAAATTTAAATAAGATATACATGCGTTATGAAAAGGAGGAAGGGTTAAAGGGAAGTATCAAGAGCCTTTTTAACCGAAAAAAAATTGCAAAATCAGCCATTGAGAATCTTTCTCTTACCATTGAGGAAGGTGAGTTTGTGGGATTAATAGGTCCAAATGGCGCAGGTAAAACCACTCTGATGAAAATGCTTACCGGCATTATTGCCCCCACTTCTGGGGACGTTTCTGTACTGGGCTATGTTCCCAGTGAACTAAAAAACGCCTATAAAAAACAGTTCTCTATTGTTATGGGGCAGAAAAGTCAGCTGTTTCAAGATATTTCAGCCGCTGATACCTTTCTACTATTAAAAGAAATTTATAATATACCTGAGGCAGAATACAGAAAAAGTCTGACTTATTTCATTACGCTCTTTGACCTTTCGGATTACCTGAATGTTCCTGTGCGGACCTTATCTTTAGGTGAGCGTATGAAGATGGAACTTGTCGCTGCATTACTCCATAATCCAAAGGTTCTTTTCCTTGACGAGCCTACCATCGGCCTGGATGCTATGGCGCAAAAACAGATTCGTGGGTTTTTAAAAGAAGTAAATCAGAAAAGAGGCACTACCATCCTGCTAACCAGTCATTATATGGAGGATATTAAAAGTCTGTGTGACCGCTGTATTGTCATTAATCATGGTAAGAAAATCTATGATGGAAGTCTGGAAAATCTATTTGATCGTTACCAAACTTGTAAAAAGATTACGGTTTCTTTTGACGAGCCCGTTTCTTATCATACTGATTTCTCTGTTGATATGGTCGAAGTGAATCCTTATAAAATTTCCTTTATGGCAGACCGTAAGGATGTACGTTCAATTGTACAGGATATAATGCATACCTATGAAGTCAATGATATTTCCATTGAGGAAGAGGATATTGGAAGTGTTGTGGAACGGATTTATACTGATAAAGGTGGTGATTTTCATTGAAAAAATATTTTGAAGCAGCAAAAATTATGTTTAAGACACAGCTGGTTTATCGCTTCGATGTAATTACCGGCGTTGTTTTTTCTATTTTTAAAATTTTACTTGCCTGTATTCTATGGAGTGCTGTTTTTGAGAAGAAGGGAGTTGTCTCGGGTTTTACCTTTCACACCATGCTTACCTATTACCTGATTACAGGTTTTATATCCCAGCTAGACCAATCAGCAGCTGTTGGTTGGCAGGTTTCCTCTGATATAAGAAATGGACGCTTCTCGAAGTATATGATTCGTCCCATTGGAATATTCAGATACTTCGCTTCACAATCTGCTGGATCTACAGCGTTTCTTCTTATTTTTAATATCTTTGCAGCAGGTGTATGGATTTTTCTTTTTCAAATTGAGTTTACAATCATCCGTGATTTAAATTTGATTCTTGCCGCCTGCGTGCTGATTATTTTAGGACTGTTTTTTATGGTTCAGCTCCATTACTTCATCGGAATACTTGCGTTTAAGTTTCTGGATGTGACCGCATTTATGATGATGAAAGAAAACGTCGTCCAGTTTGTAACCGGTGCACTGATCCCCTTGGCACTTTTGCCACCTGCCTGGGTGCAAGTGATGATGTATTTTCCATTTTATTATATTTCTTATCTTCCTGCTATGCTGCTCCTTGGAAGAAATGGTGGCGAATATATCTCTGGTATCACGATACTGGTATTGTGGAATATAGCTTTTGGTATTATAAATACCCTTACTTACCAACATTTAAAATCTATCTACGATGGGGTGGGAATATGACTATAAAAAGACAATTTAAAATTATATATATGCTTATGAAAATGAAGCTTTCAAAGAATATGGCCTTTCGCTTTTCCTTTTTTGGAGCATTCTTTGCCGATAGTACTCTGTTTGTAATCCAGTTGCTCATGTTCTCAGCCATCTACTCTCAGGTTGGTAGTATTGGCAATTGGACCAAATCTCAGATGATACTTTTCATCGGTACTTTTTCTATTATAAATGCTTTATCCATGACCATTTTCTTTTTTGGATTAATCACGATACCAGAAAAAATTAAATCGGGAGAGTTGGATTTATATATCACAAAACCAATTCCTTCCTTGCTGTATCTGTCTTTTGAAAGTATTGATTTGGGTTCTTTTCCACTTGTATTTGCTAGTATTGCCATCATTTTTTATGCAGCTTCAGGGATGACGGTGTCAATTACCTTCTTATCCGTGGTCGGTTACATTTTTCTGGTTATCCTTATGACGGTACTTTGGTATGACCTGATGGTAATTATACGAACCATACCTTTTTTTCTTATTCAGGCATCCTTTATTGAAA
>CAZAAC010000048.1:0-15501 GCA_964483155.1 uncultured Lachnospiraceae bacterium
CAATCACTCGAACACCTTCAACATAGATGTTAATCTTTTCAATATCTAATCCTGTAAATTCTTCCACTTTATACTTTACATTACTAATTAAATTATCAGAAACTGCAAGGATGCTGACACCATAAGCAACAATCACATGAAAATCAAGTGTTAATTGATTGTTAATTATTTCCACATTGATTCCGTGTGTAATGCTCTCTCGTTTCAGCAGTTTGACAAATCCGTCTCTTACACTAACGGCTGCCATCCCTACTATGCCAAAACACTCTACTGCTACTGAACCAGCATATTGTGCGATCACTTCCTTATCAATAATGATATTCCCCGCATGTGTACTCATACGACCTTTCATGTTCATACCTCCGTTCTTATATGTACGCTTTATTATTATAACCGCTTTATATCAAAAATGAAATACAAAATTATTTTAATTTAAAATTATTAAATTTGGTATTATTTAAATCTTTTACTTGCAATTATATATAACTTCTGCTAA
The DNA here is from genome assembly GCA_964483155.1 of uncultured Lachnospiraceae bacterium. Taxonomy (GTDB): domain Bacteria; phylum Bacillota; class Clostridia; order Lachnospirales; family Lachnospiraceae; genus JAAYYM01. Next base: position 497 of record CAZAAC010000048.1, read on the forward strand.
AATACATTTGTTGTGAACAAATATATGTGTTACGTCAATAACTTTAGGGAGGTGCAAAAATGGCTAAATGTGATATTTGTGGAAAAAGTGTTCATTTTGGAAATGCTGTCAGCCATTCTCATAGAAGATCAAATAGAATTTTTAAATCAAATGTGAAAAGGGTTAAGTGTAGCGTTAATGGTACACCAAAAAAACTTCATGTTTGTACAAATTGTTTGAAATCAAACAGAGTCGAGAGAATATAGTCCATTGAAAAATCCATCCGTTAAGGGTGGATTTTTTTTGATGATAAACGCCTTGAAACTTAAAACTGATAGACATCTTTTAACGTGCTATATTCGCTATTAATAATCTGAACAGTTTCATTATCTCCAGCAATATTATCAGGATGAAATATTTTAATTAAGTCTTTATATCGTTTTTTTAAAGCCAATGAATTATCTACACCCTTAAAGAAAAATCCGGATGTTGCCGTTATATTACTGGAATATTGCCCGCCAATATATTTGTTTTCTCTTATTAATTGTTGTTTTTCAATCTCTACTTTTTTTCGCTCTTCATGCAAATCCCTATATGCACTTTCTAGTATTCCCCATTTCTGCTTGAAAAGCATTTTTTCCTGCGTTAGTTGTTGCTGATCAATATGGTTTCTACACTCTTGCTCATTGATTTGGCGCTTTAATATTGCTTTTTCCTGTGCAAACTCTTTTTTTTTCTTTTCTAATTCTTCTTTTTCATTTTCTATTCTAATTTTTTCTTGAAATAGCCACAGCTTTATCTGTGCTAATTGTTCGATAGAAGCATTCTCAATATTATGCACATTCATCTCTCCTTAGCAACTAATACAAATTGTTGAATTTGATTTTTTATAACCACATTATATAGTTTCATTATATTTTGAAACGACTTTTTTTTCAACTATTTTTCATTCGTCAATTTGCACGAAAAAGGAAATTAAAAAATTCTCACAAATAAACGCTATAGAATGTTAATACTATAGAATATTTGTGAGAAGTTTTTATATAGGCCCCCAAAATACTAATCTACAATCACTTGATTCATCTGCCCCGAAATACGTTCCACAATATCTTCTACAACAATAGATTGTGCAGAAATCTCTTCAGAACTTGCCGCTAATGTAGCCGTTTTTTCATTTAAATCATTTATATTTTTAAGAAATTCCTGCGTTTCATCAGCTAATGCGCGAATTGCTGGAACTAGTAAATCACTTTGTTGTTTTCCATAATGTACGGCATTCTTAGTTTGCTCTGACAAGTCTCTGACACGATTAGCGATTACGGTAAAGCCTCGTCCTGCCTCGCCACTCCGTGCTGCTTCAATTCCTGCATTTAATGCAAGCATACTGGTTTGATTTGAAATTTTAATAATAGAATCATTCACTTCATCATAACCCTTAATCGAATCTTCGACCTGCTGTAATGAGTTTTTAAGCGTTTCTCCATACCCGGCAAGTGAATTAATAGCCATCGCCATTGTAGTAGTTTCTTCAGCAGATGCCTGATTACCTGCTGTTACTTCAGACATGGAACTTTTTATTTCTTCAAATTCATCAAAAATTACCTTAAATAAGGAGACTTGATTTGCATGCTTTTCCTCTATTTCTGCCACTAAATTCTTGATATGTTCTTTCTCTTCTCCTAGAGTATCTTTAATATAATGAATACAATTTTCCTTTTTGTTTATCTGGAGTGCAATTGCTTTTGCCATTTCTTCACAAGTATCATAACCACAGGCGCTACAGTTAATTTTACGTGCTTCCGGCGTTATTTTTTTCATACTTAAATAAACAGTATCTAATTCACTCTGTGACACTTCACGACTAGAAATGGTGGCATCTGCATTATACTTGCATATAAAATCTTCTAGTTTCAAATTCTTAAACTGTTCATTTAATCGAGAAAGGCGGTCTTTATAATCTGCTGACTGATCCCAAGCAGTTTTTTTAGCTTTCGCATTTTCAGCAGTACGTTGTGCATGAATTTCTAGTAAAGTATCTTCATCTTCGTCTCTTGTGTAGTCGGTTGCTGTACCATAAATACATCCCTTCGTGCAATTAAGAGCGTCTACCATAAATGGAAGGTTTTTGCCGGATTTAACACGTTTTGCATAAGCATCCATAAACTTGTATGCATGTTCAGGACTTTCAATCTGTCTGACAAACAAATCTTTTCCAACAAAATGTTCCACGTTTTCCTTTAATCCACCAGGCATTGGATATACAGATCCAAGACCATATTCCATTTCATCCGTAGCCTCATATCCAGACAGTGAAACATCTCTTAATTTTTCCATCAGTTTTTCAAAAGTAACATTATATGAAATGTTTCCATCATTTTGTTTTCTGGACATCTCAGATTTTTTTGCAATACAAGGACTAATAAATGCAAGCTTATCTGAAATATTCATGTATTTTCTGGCATAAATAGCACCGCACATCATTGGACTGTGTATCGGCACCAACTTAGGTACTAGATCAGGAACATATTTTTCTATATAATCCACAATGGCAGGACAAGGCTGAGATATTCCGCCGACAAAATGATTAGCAGTAATATAGTTCAAATATGCCCAAGTTGTAATATCAGCACCAAAACTGATACTAATAATTCTATTAACACCTTTGCTCTTTAAATATCCTAGTACTTGTTTATACTGATCTGGATAATTAGCTATGAATGCAGGTGCAACTAAAATACTAATTGGAACTCCCTTACTTAAATCTTCAAAGAATTGTTCTGTGTCATCGTTGTAACTTCTTGCATCGTGAGTACATGTCCGAATACAACTGGCACAATGAATACAGGCATCCCCATCAACACCGATATGGCTTTTCTCTCCTTCGTTTACTGCGTGATTTGCAGAAAAAACGGGACAAACAGATATACATCTGTTGCATCCCTCACAGTAATCGTTTGTAAATATTAAACCTTCGTTCAGCTTCCCCATTGAAGTAATCCTCCTCAAAATCTAATTGTATTCTATATATTATAATCCCATATATTATAATAGTACTGCAAACTTTATGCAAATTCTATAAAGTCAGGAAATCATTCAAAAATCAATCTTCAAATGCTGCACCCACGGCATCTTCATCTGATATAGAATCTTCTTTTTTTGCTGTAAATTTATTTACTAAATCTGGAACCATATCTAAAATCTTTGTCATGCTGTCTTGATTTTTGATATTAACAAGACGTGTACTGCCCTTTTGAATTACAAGAACAGCGCTTGGCGACATTTTACCTGTTAGTCCTCCTCCGCCATTACTTTTTTTCTCACCCGAGAACTCTCCAGCCCCAACGCCAAAAGAAACATCCACAAAAGGAAGAATAATGGTATCATCGATTTTTGTTGCTTCTCCTACAACTGTTTTCGTTGATAAAAAACCTTCCATTCCTTTCATTAGTGTCTCTACGACATTATTAATATTACTATTCGTCATTTTACTGCCTCCCTTTCAATGTGCTTATCATTCTCTTAAAGTTTTTATTAAAATATATAATCCATGCAACCTTCAAAAATACAAACATTGTAATATGCCCACGAATATCAGCATCCATATCAAATATCGACTGTGCAAAGTCTGGTGTTATATGCAAATCACCATGAAAAAATGGATATATAATACCAAGAATGGCCAAAATAGAGCCTAATGTTGCTGGATCCTCTGTGCCAACTATTATAGCAATATAAACTTTGCATGGCTTTACATGCTTAAGCATAACACACGCTTGTTCAAAACATAATTGCATTGCTTCGATATTATGTTCATCTTGAAGAAATTCAATATAAAAATCAATATCACTCTTTATAGAAACTAGTTTATCATACATTTTGTCTAATGTGTATTTAAAATTTCTGACTCTGTTAAATAGCATTTTAAAAAACATAACCAGCTTTTTTCGAAAAGAAATTTTTTCTTCCTGTACAGTTTCTTTTTTCGTCTTTTCATCAAAATATGCCGCATTTTCATCTGAAAATGAATCTTGCTTAGTTTCTATAATGGTTCGATCCACATTAATTGTTTTATCTTCATTTTTTACTGCAACATGTTTATTTTTGTTTTTAGTCCTATGAACATGCGTTTTCCTTTTCATTTTCATAAAAGGAATCCCAAAGACTTTAAGTTTTTTATCAAATTTCCCATCAACATAAGTAAATGTCAGGCTGATGATATGTAACAACCATGACACTTTCACAATGCCATTTAGTTTATTATGATAACTTGATTGTACCCTATAGCGAAAAGGAACAAACAGAAGCAAAAAAATCAATACCAATAGTAAAACTAGTAAAGAAAGCAAAACAATTCCTATAATTTTTAAAATCAATAGTAGAATGTGGAACATAGTCTTAACCCACCTCGTTCTGCCGACCTAAAATAAACTGTCGCATTTTCTCATAACTTCCTGACTGCAAAAAAATATCATTTACAATATATGCAACAAGATCCATCGCATCCTCATGACTTGCGGCAATACCAACAATAAATGGTGGATTATCTTTATAATATTTCTGCATCAGGAGGGCACTGTGACATATGTCAAATAAATCTTCTTTATTGGAAGATAATGTAATTACATGAGTGTGCATCATACCTGCGTTTTGTTGCAGTTTTTGCACTATTTTTTTTGCATTCTCTTTTACACCATCACTGAAATAAAGATATTTATAGAATATCATCCATATTCATTCCTTTTTCTAAAAATTAACATAAGAATATTCTATCACAAAGACACCTTCACGCCTAGTCGTAATTTGGAAAGATTACATTGACAATATTTGTTTATGTTTCTATACTTAATATATGTATCAAATGAGGAGGAAACAAGACATGGAAATGATTGCTACTTTAGCGCTTACATCGGGGATGGAACTGGCTGAAGATGTGTATGATTATCAAGAAAAACTGGTATTAAAAAAGAATACTGTCTTGGATATTCATATGATTAAAAAGATACAAACGCGTTCCGTCATGAGTGTCAATATAAAGGAGCCTGAAGACTATAAACCCACCTATTTTGAAAAATTAAAAGTCAGTAAAAGCTTTAGTAAATTTGAAGAAATCTACAAAGCAAATCTAATTGCATGGAGAGTTTCTGTTGACTCTTATATCTATAAAAAAGTTCCCATGAACAATAATGACTTATTAAAGATTACGCATAATATTTTCACACCTTTTATGAGTGAAAATCAATCTATTATGGATATGCTATATATATTACAACCTGCCGAATCAGATATGACGTATGCACATTGTTTAAATGTTGCATTACTATGTAATACGTTTGGGCATTGGACACATATGTCTGATGAACAAATCAATCTCCTCATTCTTTGTGGTTTTTATTATGATATTGGTAAATTTCTGCTCCCAAATGATATTATTTGGAAACCCGATAAACTTGACTCTTTAGAATATGATCTTGTTAAGACACATGCTTTTCATGGATATCATATTATCAAGTCTTTAGATATTGATGAGCATATCAAAAACGCGGCACTTATGCATCATGAAAGATGTGATGGAAGTGGATATCCACAGAAGCTTCAGCATTCTGAAATAGATACATATGCTAAGATTATTTCCATTCTGGATGTATATGAGGCAATGACTTCTTATCGCTCGTATCGTAGTCCAATTTGCCCCTTTAAAGTAATCAGTGTCCTGGAAAATGAAGCATATCAGAAATATGATGTCGGCTATATCATGACATTTCTCCAACGCATGGTTGAAGAATATACGAACAAGCAAGTTCGCTTAAGCGATGGACGTGAAGGTGTCGTAATATTTATAAATAAACAATATCCCTCTCGTCCAATGATTTGCTGCGGGAATGATTATATTGACTTATCCCAGAATAAAAATTTAATGATAGAGGCGCTGATTTAAAACTAATAATACTGTGAATTGCCCCATAGATTACTCTTTTTTAAGGCCAAGTATTCATCATACGCCTTCTCAAGAATCTGTCTTTCATTTGCAAATTTAAGCAAATGAAATGCTTCATGATACTTGTAATAACCAGAATCCAGAAAATGTTCTTCTCTTTGGGGTTTGCTATAATAATTGTCCGCTATCATCAGATACCAGTGAACTTCTTTTGCGACCGTATTTTCAGGTACCGTAAAGGAATACTGGCTTTTATCAATATACTTAACAATAGATGCATTCACACCAGTTTCTTCGAGAACTTCTCTTACAGCAGTAACTTTATTCTCTTCGCCTTCTTCTACTGTGCCTTTCGGTAACACCCATCCTTCATACTTATTCCGATAATTTTTATAAAGTACAAGTATTTTCCCACGAAATATCACAACACCTCCACAGCTCGTTGCTTCAATCATTGCAATCCCTCCTGTTCACGGTGAATCCAAATATTTCATAACATTATAGCATACTGTTAAATATTGTACAATTGTATCCTATTATTCAAAATATGCATCAAATATTCTCTTTGCAATAGGAACAGCATATTCTCCGCCGGAGCCTGCTCCTTCAAGCACTATTGTAACAACAATTTTCTTATCATTCATACAGGCATAACCAGTGAACCATGCATGGCTTTCACTTTTATTGCTTGAATATTCTGCTGATCCCGTTTTACCTGCCGCAGTGTATTTACTATCCTTTAGTATAGTTGCTGTTCCTGACTGCACGACCTCTTCCAAAAATAGCTGCAGTAGTTCAGCTTCTTTCGCTGTCATCAGCTTTCCATAAGATTTTGTTTTGTATTCTTTCACAGAATCCTTATTGTAGTTCTCTACTCTCTGTAATAAGTATGGCACCATTAAATTTCCGTCATTTGCAATCGCAGATGTTATCATTGCCATATGGAGTGGTGTAACCTGTGTCGTCCCTTGTCCTATGGCTGTTTGCATTACCTCATTAACTGAGGACGATGCACTTATTGGTACAAAACTCTCTGCATATGGAAATAAAACGGGAAGTTTTTGATTAAATAACAAATCCTCACACGTTTTTCGAAATTGATTACTATTTAAACCTATACTGATATTAGAAAATGAGGAATTACATGATTTTGCAAATGATTGCATTAAATCCACATGACCATGGCTAATACCATGGTAACAATTTATAACACTATCCTCTTTGGTGAACTTACCTATACAGTCAAAAGAATAATCCTGATAATTATTTTTATGCTCGCGAAGATACTCCAATAACGTAACGATCTTAAACGTTGAGCCTCCCGGATATAAGCCTTGAGTTGTTCTATTTAAAAGCGGACCCTCTTCTGTGTCAATATAAATATCTTCCCAAAGTTCATTGATTTTATTTGGATCAAAATCAGGCTTTGAAACCATAGCAAGTATTTCTCCTGTTGTTGGATCCATCACAATGATAGCACCTTTATAAACACCAAGTGCCTCATTAGAGACCTGCTGCATAGAAACATCTAAAGTCGTCACTACATTATCACCAATGCTTTTTTCGCCCTTAATGATATCCTGCAGTCTTTCACTGGCATAAGCATTGGATGTCAGTAAATTAAAATTTGCCAATGATTCGATTCCGATTTTACCCTTTGTTGAAAAACCAACTGCCTGTGCAAAAAGGTTGCCAAATGGATATAATCTGGTTTCAGTTTGATCAGCATTGACTAAAGTCTCAGCAAGAACCTCGTAATTCCTTGCATAAATTTTCCCGCGTATTACCTTTTTTGCCAGCAGCTCCTGTCGCGAATTATAGGTGTTATTAATTGCTTCGGTACTACTTATACCAATATAGTACATAAAATAGCCAAGCATAAAAATAAATAATGCCACAAATAGATATGTTATATTTGCAATTTCGCGATTAGAATTATTTGATTTTTCATGATTTTTTTTAAAATGCAACATAAGTCACTCCTGCTTAATTAATAATCTGCTCAGAATCAATTTTCGCTTTAAGGTTAAGTTTTTTAGGCTCTGAGATATAAAGCCCTTGTATTATGGCAAATACCATATGCGTCGTCAGAATAGAGGTTCCACCATAGCTTACAAGTGGTAATGTGACACCTGTCAATGGAATAAACTTAATTACTCCACCTATTGTGAGAAATACTTGAAATCCATATATTGTGGCCAATCCGACTGCAATTAAACGATAGAAGGTATCCACTAGACGCATTGAAATGTTCATGAACATAACAAAGCAACTTACACATACAAGAATAAGACACGCTGCAAAGATTCCTCCTAGTTCTTCAGATATTGCCGAGAAAATAAAATCAGAGACTACAACAGGCGTCTTATCGGGTGAACCTTGTGTCAGCCCCATACCAAACCATCCACCCGTTCCAATCGCAAATAGTGATTGTGTAACCTGATATCCCGCCTCCTCAATAGTGCTCCAAGGATCTTTCCAGGCCTGTACCCTAGTCCGCACATGCCCAAACAACTGATATCCTATCACAGATGCAAAACCACCACTAATCAAACCGGCTAAAAGATAAATCCAATTACGACTGGCAATGTATAGCATGATAACGTATGCAACAAAGAAAATAAGTGCGCTTCCCAAATCTTTCGAAAAAACAAGAATAAGAATATGAAGAGCTGCCATAATGGTTACAAGAATAATCTGTTTTAGCTCGGTTGATTTGCTGAGAAGTCCGGCAACCGAAAAAACAAATAGTATCTTTACAAATTCTGATGGTTGAAACGAAAACCCACCTATAGAATAAGATAATTTGGAACCATTAATCACTTTACCAAGAATCATAACAATTAATAAAGCAGCGATTCCCAAAAAGCCATAAACCAGAGGAAACAAACTAATTATTTTTATTTTCTTGACCAAATAGGGAATAAACATAGTTATAATAATAGAAAATATTACAATTTTAAACTGCTTCACTGATTTTTCATAAGATATTCTGGTTAAAATAATAAAACTAATCGTCATTAATAAACACATATTATTGATAATCAATCTGTTCGCTCTTGGATAAATGACACGATACAAGGCAATTGTAGCAAAAAGACTAAGCTGTTGGAGCGCATACAGAATAATCAGCATAGAATTCTTTGTTGCAAGGCATAATACAACAAATGAAATGAAATGAATCAAAAACATCAGAATATTTTGTCGAATATAAATCCCATTCCGTTCTTCCTCCGAATGATAACGGAACACAATAAAACACTCTAGCGTATAAAATGCCATAAAGATTATAATTGCATACTTGGAAAATTCTACTATGATATTTGCCATGTGCTACTCCACACCTCTCGCGAAGTGTCCCTTTGTATATTCTGCTATCAGAAATTCTTTTTTTCTATTATTTGTTCCAAATGCTATTCTGTCGCAGTATTCCTTCGTAATTGCAGTCGCTTCTGCAACTGTTTCAGTTGTAAACATAAGTCTGAGACTATCAAAACCCATACCTGCCAATTTATCGATTTCATTATGCAAAGACAGTGGTACACTATTATAGATTATCGTATAACATTCTTTGCAGTTGCTTTTTATTTGCAGTTTTTTACCATATCTGTCCTTGAGACTCCATATTTGCTTTGTTTCTCCAAAATCACTCTTACTACAGCCACCAAACGTGTTTTGAACACACTGGGCTGATATCATCATCGGAAGGTAACCATATACTACCATTTCCATAGTATCTCGAGGAAATTTCCATAATTCTTTCTCATTCAGCTCTACAGATGCCGTTTGTCTTATACATCCCATATGTTGCAATACATGTAAGGACTTTTCATTAAAAACATATAAATCAAAGTCTGCAATGATTTCTTGATGAAATGGTATCTCCGCTAACCATTGTAAAGATTCAAAATTATGAATTAAAACATTATTATTAATAATAATATCTTCCAACTCACGTAAATGCTTCATCGTATGTGCTCGGCATATCACGGGTAACGAAATATAAATGTTTTTATGATGTTCTTGTCCAAGCGTTAATGCTGACTGTATTATTTCCCTGTCCCAGCAAGGAATATACAGGCTGTTAACAGCCTCTATTTTAACTAACGAGTCAAAAACTGCTTTTGATTCAACAGAGACATTTAATTGTGGCTTCTTTTTATGATTATGTGCATCCAATTCTATATTGATTGCTTTGTCTTGCAGTGAATAGGGTTCATTATAATCACGCCTATACTTCAGTAATATTTTTTCTTCTAGTTGTTTGATTGCTTCTCTTCTCAAATCATTTAACGCCTTTATGGGCATAAAAATATGATTATCCATAAATACATCTATCATTTCAAAGATGAAAGGTGTATTCCCTGTTTTATTGATTTGTTTAAATATATCCTCTTGACTGAGAGGCTTGTTTTGTGCCAGTTCAACCGTTTGTCCATAGGTTTCTATTTCTTGCCCCTTATAGACTAGTGTCAGTTTTGCAGGCATTCCTGCTTGAAGATTTATACTGGCAGTTACAGATAGTTTTTTACTTGTCTCAACAAATTGTGTATAAATTCTTTTAAATATCTCTTCATTTCCAGTCTCGTAACTAGGCTTTTCGAGTGTAATCATATCACGACCGTTTTTTTGCTCGAAGTAACTTCGACTACTACCACTTCTTGTATAAAGACTAATTAGTTCTTTATAATCCTCTTTTTTCACAGAATATTCGTCTGTAGGACGTTCAAAAATACTATCAATATTCTTTCTATATATGCTGGTCACACCTGCAACATATTCTGGCCGTTTCATTCTTCCTTCAATTTTGAATGAAGAAATGCCTGCATTGATCAATTGTGGTAATATTTCTATCGTAGCAATATCTTTTGTACTGAGAGGATAAGATTCTTTCGTATCACTTATTTTATCTGTGCCCCTCATGACTGTATAAGGTAATCGACATGGTTGTGCACACCGTCCTCTATTTCCACTTCTTCCACCAATCAAACTTGAAAAAAGACATTTACCAGAATAGCAGTAGCATAGAGCACCATGTATAAAGCATTCAATTTCTATGTCGGGATTATTTTCATGAATCATAGAGATTTCCTGTAATGACAATTCGCGCGCAAGTACAACTCTCTTAATACCAATCTTTTGCAAAAATTGAACACCTTCAGAGGCTGTTATTGTCATCTGTGTACTCGCATGAATACTTAAGTCAGGAAAGTAAAACTTAATAGTATCAATTGCACCAATGTCCTGCACAATAATTGCATCCAGACCTGCCAGATAATAAGGTCTCAAATAATCCTTAAGACCTGCAAGTTCGTTTTCTTTTAGCAGTGTGTTAACCGTAAGATATACTTTTTTTTCATATAAATGAGCATAATTAATCGCCCGAAGAAGTTCTTCTTCAGTAAAATTATTTGCATATGCTCTCGCACTGTATTTATCGCCACCGAGATATACGGCATCTGCTCCAGCATTTATTGCAGCAAGAAAGCTTTCATAGTTTCCAGCGGGAGCAAGTAATTCTATTTTTTCTGTTCTCATCATACTCCTAATAATTGTGGAAAAGGCTGTCTCTCGACAGCCCCTCCCAATACAACTACTTTTTCATAAAGTTCACTAAAGCATGAACCATACTATACTTTTATCAGATTTTATTTTTTATGACCCAAGTCTGTCTCTAGTTTAATGATGCGTGCCTGCAGATCATTCATCTCTTCTCTCGCACCTTTAGAATTCTTTTCTGCATTTTCAAGCTTAATCTGGGTAGAAATCAACTCATGTTTTAAATTGTATAATTCCTTATCCTTTGATTCTATCTCTTCCTCCAAAATGCCAATCTGCTTCTTTGCTTTAAAAAAATCATCTGCCATATTCAATTGCAGTAAAACACTTTGTGTGTCAAGAGGTTGACGCCTAAACGTATCAATTTTATTATACTCAGCCGTTTTATTGTTAATGTAAGTAGCAACCTTCTGCAGATATTCTTCGCTTTCATATCCACTCAGCGTAAATACCTTTCCACCTATTAATACTTCTGTATCAATCTTAGAAGACATACCCCTCACACTCCATTCATGAAACAAAATATTTTTTTCAAACCCCTAACATGAATTATAACAAAATTTTGAAATAAAACAAGCCCTTAAATCTATATATCTAATTTAAGTTGTATTTCATCCTCTGCTTCTCGCTTAAAATCTTCAAATTTGTCTTGCTTTAAAATAGGTAACTCATCAATCGATTTGACGCCAAAGGATCTTAAGAACTCCTCTGTTGTGCCAAATAGCAGAGGCCGACCAGGTGCATCAAGCCTACCCAACTCTGTAATCAAATTAAATTCAATCAATTTATTTACAGCATGATCACAGCTCACTCCACGTATCTTTTCTATTTCAAGCCTCGTAACAGGCTGTTTATAGGCAACAATAGATAACGTCTCTAATAGAGTATCCGTCAATACATAGTTTTTCGGTGCGTTCTTAACCTTAACAAGATACTCATACATTTCATCCTTTGTACACATCTGAAAAGCATCCTCTAATTCGATAATAGTAATTCCCCGACTGCTGTCTTTATATTGGTCCATCATATGATAAAGGATGATTTTAGTTTCTTCCGGTTCACGTCTAATAGACAAAGCAAGTCTTTTTAAATCCACAGAATTTCCCATTGAAAATAGTATGGCCTCAAGAACCGCCTCTGGATTATCTACCGGAGGCAATTGCTCATCAGCTATACTCGCCTCCACAATTTCACCTGTATCTACAGTAATCATGGCATCTAGTATATCATCAATTTCTTCACTTGACATAAGTTCGCTCATTACTTTTTCCTTCTGCATATTTCTTAATGAAACATATATTAATACATAAATTTATTTCAGGCTACTTTTTTTGAAATAATAATTATATCATCAAAGATTCCATCTTGTACCGTTATAATTCTTCCCATTTTAATTAACTCAAGTATAACAAGAAATGTAACAACAACTTCCATCTTAGTGGCCTGTTCTTCCATGAGATTTCTAAAGCTAAATCTGTCATGACTTTTTACATAGTTTTCAATATATAATGTTTTTTTCTCGAGATCAATTTCATCCTTTTCAATCTTACCAAACTGACTTCTAAGTTTATCTACTTTATCTTCCTGTTTTCTCATGATTTGTTTGAAAATTTGATTAAGCTTGCTTAAATCCATATCGCCCACCAGTTTCTCATAATCAATTGGCTGTGCATAATTCAAAATATCTTTAGGAAACGTAGCATCTTTAAAAACGACTCTTTTAGCACTGATTTGTTTGTCCCTTAATTCATAGGCCATATACTTATACATTTTATACTCAATGAGCTTCTGAATCAACTCTGCTCGCGGATCCTCTTCTTCACCATCTTCATTGCATTCCTTTGGTAAAAGCATTTTGCACTTAATATCCAGTAATGTGGCCGCCATAACTAAAAATTCGCTCATCATATTTAAATCCTGCGTACCAATTTGCTTTATATACTCCATATACTGCTCCGTTATCATAACAATAGGAATATCATAAATATCAACTTTATTCTTATCAATTAAGTGCAGTAATAAATCAAGTGGTCCTTCGAATGTTTGCAATTTAAAATTCAAATCCATGACTTCTCTCCCTATCCAGCATTATTTATAACTTCCTTTTTTCGAATACGTATACATACAATTTCGGCTCTGTTCCATATTCTAAGTGGAATCGTATGGGAACCAATACCTCTGCTTAATATCATAATTGTCTCTTTTGCATGGAACTCTCCCGCATCATACTTCGGAAACAGCTTCCACTGTGGCGATACAACACCACCTACAATCGGTAATTGTACGATGCCACCATGTATATGACCTGACAGCACTAAATCTGGTTTCCACTCAGCATACCCAGGAAATTGATCGGGATTATGTGCCAATAAAATAGAATATCTTTCTTTATTGACCTTTCCAAGACTGCTCTCCATATATTCTTTTGGAATGTGCCTTGTAATCCCCTTCTTATAATACTTATGCTCCAATATAAGCCCGTAAATATCGATTCCTGCCTGAGATATGTGTGCAACTTCATTTTCCATAATATGAACACCCAGTTTAGAAAGTGCATCTGTATAATGCTCAAAATTTGTTTTTGATAAATGAGTACTTCTCTTCAATTTTTCTTCATGATTGCCAATTCCGTAATAAATCGGATATTTGGCAGATAGTTTTTTGATAAATTCTAATGTTGGTTCATAATCAAGCGGAATCTTTCCAGATGCATTTACCATATCTCCTGCAAAAACAACTGCATCTGGTTTCATTTCTTCAATGGCATCTAAAAGCGGCTGATTTTCATATGGGAATACTTTGCTATGTAAATCCGATAAAAATACAAGCTTATATTCATCCATTAATATTTTTTCAGAAGAATAGTCATAAAAAGTTATACAAAATTCTTTACTCTCTTTATATATTGATACTGCCAAGCCTATTACTAAAATAACAGCCACACATACGATTACAAATTCAAGCATATATACCTCTCGCATCTAAATGTGCTTTTATTATGCACATATTCTACAATATATTGTATTATAGCATATATTAAAAAAATATAAAAGTATTTTATAGGAAAGAAATAATCAATCATTACGCAATGAACTAGTAGCTAAAAAAGCATAAAAAAAGAACCTACGCCTTATAGCATTGGTTCTTATTCGCCAACCACTTTATTTTTGCCGCTTTTCTTTCCAATATAGAGTAACTGATCTGCTTTCGCTATTATTTTTTCTAAATTATATTCACCATGATTCATGCAGATACCAAATGTCATAGTCGGCTTTAATTGTTCAAACGAATTGACAAGTTGTGAATTCGCAATTTTTTTTCTTATTAAATCAATTCTCTCAAAGGCAAGACTTTGTGGCATACTTGGCATTACGATTACAATCTCTTCGCCACCCCATCTACATACGATATCATCCTCACGTGTCATGCTCTTTATTATTTTTGAAATATTTGAAAGGATTACATCTCCTATTTCATGACCATACTCATCATTGATTAATTTGAAATCATCAATATCACCAATTGCGACGCA
>CAZAAC010000049.1:0-7337 GCA_964483155.1 uncultured Lachnospiraceae bacterium
TATAGAGGTATCCGTCATAGAAAAGGACTTCCTGTTCGTGGTCAGAAAACCAAGACAAATGCAAGAACAAGAAAAGGTCCAAGAAGAACTGTTGCAAACAAGAAGAAATAAGATACTATTAATTATGATTAAGAAAGTAGGTTAGTTTTATGGCTAAGAAAGTTACCAAAAAAGTAACAAAAAAACGTGTCAAAAAAAACGTTGAACGCGGACAGGCTCACATTCAATCATCTTTTAACAATACAATTGTTACGTTGACAGATGTTGAAGGAAATGCTCTTTCATGGGCAAGTGCAGGCGGTCTAGGATTTAGAGGTTCAAGGAAATCTACTCCTTATGCAGCGCAAATGGCAGCTGAAACAGCTACGAAAGCAGCATTAATACATGGCTTAAAATCAGTAGATGTTATGGTTAAAGGTCCTGGTTCAGGAAGAGAAGCAGCAATTCGCGCACTTCAAGCATGTGGATTAGAAGTAACAAGTATCAGAGACGTAACACCAGTACCACATAACGGATGTCGTCCACCTAAGCGTAGAAGAGTTTAGTTTTATACGACATAGTCGGCACTTAATAACAAAGTCAAGTTGGAAGAAGGTCGGAAATGGTTCGAAGAAAGAATCATTATCTTACTGTAAACAATAAATGGAGGAAGCGTAAATGGCAGTAAATAGAGTTCCTGTTTTAAAAAGATGCAGATCTTTAGGCTTAGAGCCTATGTACTTAGGAATTGATAAAAAATCAAAGAGAAATTTGCAAAGAGCAAATAAAAAAGTTAGTGAGTACGGTCTTCAGTTAAGAGAGAAGCAGAAAGCTAAGTTTATTTATGGCGTATTGGAAAAACCATTTAGAAATTATTATAAAAAAGCTGATCAGATGAAAGGAATGACAGGTGAAAACTTGATGATTCTTTTAGAGTCCAGACTCGACAATGTAATTTTCAGAATGGCATTTGCAAGGACTAGAAGAGAAGCAAGACAAATCGTTGGTCATAAGCATATTACTGTAAATGGAAAGGTTGTTAATATTCCTTCTTATTTGGTAAAAGCTGGCGATGTAATTTCTATAAAGGAAAAATGTAAGTCATCACAAAGATACAAAGATATTCTTGAAGTTACGGGTGGAAGATTAGTTCCAGCATGGCTCGATGTTGATCAGGAAAATTTGAAAGGAACTGTGAAAGAACTTCCTATGCGTGAAGTAATTGATGTTCCTGTAAATGAGATGCTTATCGTCGAGTTATATTCCAAATAATGAATTCTTTTTAAGAATGGAGGTACTTTGTAGTGTTTGATTTTGAAAAGCCGAAGATTGAAATCGCTGAGATTTCAGAAGATAAAAAGTACGGAAGATTTGTGGTTGAACCTCTTGAAAGAGGTTACGGAACGACGCTCGGAAATTCTCTTAGAAGAATTATGTTATCTTCTTTACCTGGTACAGCAGTAAGTCAGGTTAAGATAGAGGGCGTGCTACATGAGTTTTCTTCTATACCGGGCGTAAAAGAGGATGTAACCGAAATTATCATGAACATCAAAAGTTTGGCTATTAGAAATTTAAGTCAGACGAATGAGGCAAAGACCGCTTATATTGAGTTTGAAGGCGAGGGAGTAGTGACAGCAGGAGATATCCAGGTCGATCAGGATATTGAAATAGTAAATAAAGATTTAGTAATTGCAACATTGAATGGTGGTGCAGATTCTAAATTATTTATGGAACTCACAATTACCAAAGGGCGCGGCTATGTTAGTGCCGATAAAAACAAGAATGAGGATATATCAATTGGTGTTATTGCAGTAGATTCTATTTATACACCCGTAGAGCGTGTGAATTTAAATGTAGAGAACACACGTGTAGGCCAGATTACTGACTTTGATAAACTGACACTTGATGTATTTACGAATGGAACTTTAGCACCAGATGAGGCAGTTAGTCTCGCTGCAAAAGTGCTTAGTGAGCATTTATTATTATTTATTGATTTGTCGGAGAGTGCTAAGACAGCTGAAGTCATGATAGAGAAGGAAGATAACGAAAAAGAAAAGGTACTTGAGATGAATATTGACGAATTGGAACTTTCTGTTCGTTCATATAACTGCTTGAAGCGAGCGGGCATCAATACCGTTGAAGAACTAACGAACAGAACTTCGGAAGATATGATGAAAGTTCGTAACCTTGGACGTAAGTCACTAGAAGAAGTTTTGGCTAAGTTAAAAGAGCTGGGATTACAATTAAATATTGGAGATGAATAAGCAGTAGGCTTATATATACCTATTGGCATTGAAAATATTTGCTGAGTCGATAAATCCGATGAGTGCGACTTGGCTGCAACTAATAAATAGTCCGGCAAGTAAGTCCGAAGTGCATGGCCGAACATTCCAAAAGGAGTATTATCATGGCAAAATACAGAAAACTTGGCAGAACTTCTAGCCAAAGGAAAGCATTACTTAGAAATCAGGTAACAAATTTGATTTATCATGGAAAGATTGTTACGACGGAAGCAAAAGCAAAAGAAATTCAAAAGATTGCAGATGGAATCATTGCTCTTGCAGTAAAAGAAAAAGATAATTTTGAAGTCGTTAAAGTATCTGCGAAGGTTCCCCGCAAGGACAAAACTGGAAAGAGAATCAAAGAAGAAAAAGACGGCAAAAAAATCACTGTTTATGATGAAATACAAAAAGAAATCAAAAAAGATTTACCATCAAGATTACATGCAAGACGTCAAATGCTTAAAGTATTATATACAATTACCGAAGTTCCTACTGAAGTTGCTGGTAAGAAGAAAAATACAAAAGAAGCAGATATTGTTGGAAAACTTTTTGATGAGATAGCACCAAAGTATGTTAGCAGAAAAGGTGGCTACACAAGAATCATAAAAATCGGACCTCGTAAGGGCGATGCAGCAATGGAAGTGTTGATTGAATTAGTTTAGTTGTATATAATAGTAGGGTGACTGTTTCTGATAGTTACCCTATTATTGTATCATGCAAAGTGAAAGGATCTAATTCATGGGAATCATCGAAACAAAGAATTTAGTATTTGAATACATTCGGCGAGATAAAGATGGAAATGCTGATGGAGTGGTACGTGCAGTGGACAAAGTTAATCTGGACATCAGGCACGGTGATTTTATTGCCATTCTAGGTAGTAACGGTTCAGGTAAGTCTACTTTGGCAAAACATATGAATGCTATTTTATATCCTACAGAAGGAACTGTGTGGGTGGATGGTATGGATACATCAGAAAGCGATAAGATGTGGGACGTGCGTCAGACAACTGGGATGGTATTCCAGAATCCAGACAATCAAATCATAGGAGCCATGGTAGAGGAAGACGTAGGATTTGGACCCGAGAATATGGGTGTTGAAACGAAAGAAATCTGGGAGCGCGTCGATGAGAGTCTAAGAGCGGTTGGCATGATTAAATATCGTAAGCAATCACCAAATAAATTATCAGGTGGACAAAAACAAAGGGTGGCAATCGCAGGAGTTGTAGCAATGCATCCGAAATGTATCGTATTAGACGAGCCAACTGCTATGCTTGATCCAGTGGGACGTAAGGAAGTTATTCGTGCTGTGCGTGCATTAAATGATGTAGAGAAGATAACAGTTATCTTGATTACACATAACATGGATGAAGCAATCTTTGCAAATAAGGTATTTGTTATGGAAAATGGCAAAGTTGTAATGCAGGGGACACCGCGAGAAGTATTTTCCAGAGTAGATGAGCTGGAGGAGCTTCGTCTTAGTGTGCCACAGGTCACAAAATTGGCTTATGAATTGAATAAGGCAGGCATGTCTTTGCCAGAGGGCATTTTGTCTATTGATGAGTTAGTGGAGGCGTTATGTCAATAATTATAGACCATGTGAGCTATATATATAGCAAAGGGAATGCATATGAAAATATGGCAATATCAGATATCAACCTTAAAATAGAGGATGGAGAATTTATTGGGCTGATAGGGCATACGGGCTCTGGTAAATCAACACTGATTCAGCACTTGAATGGTCTCTTAAAAGCAACAAGTGGAAGAATTTTTTATAATGGCGAAGATATCTATGATAATGATTATAATATGAAGAAACTGCGTAGCAAGGTTGGATTGGTATTTCAATATCCCGAGCACCAATTGTTTGAAATTGATGTGTTTCAGGATGTATGTTTTGGCCCCAAAAATCTTGGACTATCAAAGAAAGAAGTAGAACTGCGTGCTTATACGGCATTAAAGCAAGTGGGTTTGGCAGATGAGTATTTTTATCAGTCCCCATTTGACTTATCCGGGGGAGAGAAACGAAGAGCAGCGATTGCAGGTGTTCTGGCAATGCAACCAGAGGTACTGGTCCTTGATGAGCCAACAGCAGGCTTAGATCCAAAGGGCTGTGAGGAGATATTGGAACTAATCGTACAACTTAGGAAAGACACGAACATCACAGTCATTTTAGTTTCACATAGCATGGAAGAAGTGGCAAAATATGTTGACCGCATCATTGTTATGAATCAAGGCGAAATTGCTTATGATGATACGCCGGGTAACGTATTCATGAATTACAGAGAGCTGGAGCAGATAGGACTTTCAGCGCCACAAGTAACATATGTAATGAACAAACTTCATGACAGAGGGATACCGGTTCGTACAACAGCACTAACCGTTGAAGAAGCCAAAAAAGAAATACTAAGAGTTTATGGCAGACATTTTTAATCGAACACAGAAAAGTGTAAGGAAACCTTATGATAAGAGATATTACGTTAGGACAATATTATCCTGTTGAATCTATATTACATAAAATGGACCCACGTGTAAAATTAGTGGGCACTTTGGCGTTTATCATTTCATTGTTTTTATTTGATAATATATACGGTTATGTGGTTGCGACTATTTTTCTGGTTATGACAATCAAGGTTTCAAAAGTGCCATTTTCCTTTATGATAAAAGGGTTGAAAGCAATTGTAATCCTAATGCTGATTACTGTAATTTTCAATTTGTTTTTGACACCAGGTGATGCGCTAGTGAGCTTTTGGAAATTTACGATTACAAAACAGGGAATTAGAACAGCAGTATTTATGATGGTTCGACTAACGTACTTGATTATAGGGTCGTCAATTATGACATTGGTCACAACGCCAAATAATCTGACGGACGGTATGGAAAAATTAATGAATCCATTACGCTTGATTAAAGTACCGGTCCATGAGGTTGCGATGATGATGTCGATTGCATTGAGCTTTATTCCGATTTTATTAGAAGAAACAGATAAGATTATGAAAGCACAGATGGCCAGAGGAGCTGATTTTGAGAGCGGTAATCTAATTAATAAGGCAAAAAGTCTGGTGCCACTTTTGGTCCCATTATTTGTTTCAGCATTTCGAAGAGCAAATGATCTGGCGATGGCAATGGAAGCGCGTTGTTACCGTGGTGGTGAGGGCAGAACAAAGATGAAACCTTTGATTTATCAAAAAAGGGATTTTGTGGCCTATATTGTAATTTTAACTTATTTTGTAAGTGTAATTATGGTGAATTATATATGACTAGGATAATGTTGACGGTTGCATATGACGGAACGAATTACCATGGATGGCAGGTACAGCCGAATAAAGCAACCATTGAGGGAGAACTGAATCAATACCTGTCTGCATTGTTAGGAGAAGAGATACGGGTGATTGGAGCGAGTAGAACAGATGCCGGAGTGCATGCATTAGGAAACATTGCAGTATTTGATACAAATACAAAAATTTCTGCAGAAAAAATATCTCTTGCAACGAATCAAAAACTTCCAGCCGATATTAAGATACACAAATCTGAGAGCGTACCACTGGACTTTCACCCGAGGCATGTGGAAAGCAGGAAGACCTATGAATATAAGATTTGGAATGATAAATTTCCAATGCCAACAGAGCGATACTACTCCTATTTTGTATATAATTCGCTTAATCTGGAGCGAATGCAGAAGGCGGCAGAGTGTTTTGTTGGAGAGCATGATTTTACAAGCTTCTGTAGCATAAATACAGAGGTAGAGAGTAAAGTACGTACAATATACGACCTTAAGGTAAATAAGCAGGATAAGCTGCTTACAGTCAGGGTTACAGGCAATGGATTTTTGTATAATATGGTGAGAATCATAGTAGGGACTATATTAGATATAGGAAAAGAGAAATACCTCCCTGACCAGATAGAGACTATTTTAGCAGGTAAGAATCGCGAATTAGCAGGAGCAACCGTGCCAGCACATGGCTTGACACTTATAAAATATGATTTTTTGCACTTTCCATATTGACACACGCGGGTGTGTGTAATATAATGTTTTAATGTGACAATAAACGTTTCACCAAAGCCCCGGTAAGACGTTTTGATAAATAAGAAGGCACTTCCGGACAGAGTGCTGACTTAAAGAAACTAAATAATTGAGTTTTACGGAGGTATCATAATGAAGACATTTATGGTAAATGAATCTACAATCGAAAGAAAATGGTATATTGTAGATGCCACAGGATATACACTAGGTCGCTTGGCATCAGAGATCGCTAAGATTCTTCGCGGCAAGAATAAGCCTATCTTTACACCACATGCAGATACAGGTGATTATGTAATCATAGTGAATGCAGAAAAAATCAATGTAACAGGTAAGAAATTAGATCAAAAGATTTACTATGATCACTCTGATTATGTTGGTGGTATGAGAAAAACAACATTAAGAACAAAATTGGATAAGAAGCCTGAGCAGGTTATTGAGCTTGCAGTTAAGGGAATGCTTCCAAAGGGACCTTTGGGAAGAAGAATGTATAATAAATTATTCGTATACGCAGGGGCTGAGCATCCACATATCGCTCAAAAACCTGAAGTATTAACTTTTTAATCGAAGGAACTGAAAGGAGGAAATAACATTGGCTAAAGCAAAGACACCACAAGAAAAGTTCTACGGAACAGGTAGAAGAAAATCATCAATAGCAAGAGTTTACTTAGTACCGGGAAAAGGTAAAGTTACAATAAATAAGAGAGATATTAGTGAGTATTTAGGACTTGAAACCTTGAAAGTTATCGTTCACCAACCTCTCGTTGCAACAGAAACAGTAGGTAAATTTGATGTACTCGTAAATGTACATGGCGGTGGATACACAGGACAGGCTGGCGCTATCAGACATGGTATAGCAAGAGCATTACTTAAAGTAGACGGCGAATTCAGACCAGTTCTTAAAAAAGCAGGATATCTCACAAGAGATCCTCGTATGAAAGAAAGAAAGAAATACGGTCTTAAGTCTGCACGTAGAGCACCCCAATTTTCAAAGAGATAAGCAGTTACTTGCGAATCAAAGCATATACAATGGCCCTGGAAAGTTTACTTTCCAAGGGC
>CAZAAC010000049.1:7437-15434 GCA_964483155.1 uncultured Lachnospiraceae bacterium
TTACTTGCGAATCAAAGCATATACAATGGCCCTGGAAAGTTTACTTTCCAAGGGCCATTTTTATATGCTTTGATTCATTAGAATGCAAGAAATGACCGAGATGAAGCAAAGCGTAATCGAGGTTCATGCTTGCGTTCGCAAGTAACGGGAAATAGACTTCAAAAGTGCTAAAATGCAAGAAATGACTGGGGAAATAGAAAGGATTTATAAGTTGTTATTTGTATTTGAGGTAGCATAAGAGTAGCTCGATTGGATGTGAAATAGCTCCTATGGAGAACTGGTTTCAATTATTCGTTGACAGCTTAATTTACTTGTGTAATCCTAAAGATAATGAAAAGCATTCATTATAGAATGATGAAAAGCATTCATTATAGAATGATGAAAAGCATTCTTTATAGATTGGAGAAATGTATGACTAGTGATACTGTTAACTGGCTATATTGTGGTGATTTTTGGTTACGATCAGTCGCGGAAACGCAGTTGCTTAATAAAACTGCTGATATAACTGCTATTACGTCGGAAAGAAAAATTCAAGAAATTATTAAAAGACTTAAAAATCATAACACGGGTATTCCTGCCTTCGAATCGGGTCAAATTTCATATACTAGTACGGGAAATGCATTTTGGGATTTATTTTTTCTTGCGGACATAGGTCTTAGTATTGAAGATATTAATCTGCAGTCGGAAGTAGAAAACCTATTTGAGCTACAGTTGGAGGACGGCACATTTATTCTGCAAAATGGTATGAAACCTAGCTATTATTGTATAACATCAATTGTTATATCTTCTCTTGTGAAAATGGGTTATCAGGATGACCCTCATATTCTTAGATTTATTGATAAAACTCTTGAATCTCAGCGTTTAGACGGTGGCTGGCATTGCGCATTAAATCGTGCTGTTGGAAAGAAACTTCAAGATTCAGAATCTTGCCCAATGGATAATCTTAATCTGCTGATGCTGTTATCTCAGTACGAGCGGTTTCGACAAGCTCCCCAATTGGAAGGTGCAATTGATTTGTTACTGTTACACTGGAAAAATAGACTACAACCGTGGCGTCCATATGGATTTGGGATAGGAGATCAATTTTTGAAACTGAAATACCCAGCAACAAAATACGGTATCTTAAGGGTGTTAGATATTTTATCATTATATCCTTATGCGATAGATAAAACTGAATTTCAAGATATGCTGAATTATGTTTTATCAAAAGCGATAGATGGAAAATTTTATGCGGAATCAGTTTCACGTTCTTACGCAGAATTTGATTTTGGGCAAACGAAAGAGCCAAGTAGATGGATTACATTCTTGATAGAAAGGATTCAAAAGAGAGTTTGTAATTAATATGGAAAAAATCACATAAGAATACATATGTAAAATTTTGTTGTATCTTCAAATTGTTTTGATATAATAGAACTATAAGCATTTTTTGTGTGAAAATAAATTTTTTTACATAAATCGAATGAATACTTTGCGCATGTATGATATAAGAAATTTAAATTTTGAGACATGAAGAAATTGCAACTTATGATAATGAATTCGTATTTCCGGAAGATTCATTAAACTATATTAAAACTTTAAATACTCGTTGCAAGCAATTTTCTGAAATAGGTCAAAACTGCAATACAGATTGTAAACCCAAATCAAATCGATGGCCCACATTAAAAATAGGAAGATATGCTATCAGGTTATTGAATTTGAAAGGATGTAAAGAATGATACTAAGTGTTAGCAGAAGAACAGATATTCCTAATTATTATTCAGAATGGTTTTTAAATCGAATTAAAGAAGGGTATCTATACGTAAGAAACCCAATGAATATTCATCAGGTAAGTAAAATTGATATTTCGCCTGAAATAGTTGACTGTATTGTGTTTTGGACAAAAAATCCAGAGCCTATGTTAGATAAGTTAGAGCAATTGAAAGACTATAAATATTACTTTCAATTTACGCTTACTGGATATGGAAAAGATATGGAGCCAGCTTTGCCACATAAAAAAGATAAAATGACTCCAATATTTCAGAGGTTATCAAAGATGATTGGCAAAGAGAAAGTGGTTTGGCGATATGATCCAATTGTTATTACAGAAACATATTCTGAAGAATATCATTTGAAAGCTTTTCATGAAATTGCATCGAGTTTAAATGGATATTGTACAAGGGTAGTAATTAGTTTTGTAGATTTGTATGCAAAAACCAAAAAGAATATGAGAAACATTCAAACGATAGATAAAAATCAAAGAGATTTAATTATTTTTTCAAAAAAACTGGCTGAGATTGCAACAACTAATGGGATGGAAATTGAGACATGTTCGGAACTCATTGATTTATCTTCTTGTGGAATTAAGCATAGCAGTTGCGTGGACAAAGAACTAATAGAAGAAATAATAGGTTGTTCTATTAAAGTGGAGAAGGATAAGAATCAAAGAGAAGAATGCGGATGTGTCGAGAGTGTTGAAATCGGCACATATAATACCTGTTTGAATGGATGTAAGTATTGCTATGCAAACTACAGTGTGGAGCGAGTAAAAGAAAATAGAGAGCTATATGACGTTCATTCACCTATATTATGTAGTGAAATAACTGAAGAGGATAAAATAACGGAGAGAGCTGTAAAATCAATTAGAGAAGGACAAATAAGCCTATTTGATCTGATTTAGAATAATTTTGAAAGGGGAATTATCTTGAATTTAGGAATCGAAACAGAAACGCTTGAATTTAAAAAATCTACTGGGGAATTAAAAGAAGCTATGAACTCCATATGTGCGATTCTTAATAAGCACCAAAAAGGAGAATTATATTTTGGCGTTAAGAACGATGGAACTCCTATAGGTCAAATTGTCACAGAAGAATCATTGCGAGAAGTAAGTCAAAAAATCGGAAACTCTATTGAACCCCAAATTTATCCAGAAGTCAGAAAAGTTACAATAGATAATAGAGATTGCATCTATGTACAATTTGAAGGAAATGACGTTCCATATTTTGCTTCTGGTGTTGCAAAAATACGTGTGGCTGATGAAGATTTAACTATGTCACCAAAGGAATTATCAGAGTATATTCGACGAAACCAGTTAGAGGAAAATAAGTGGGAAAATCAAGTTTCTAATAAAAAGATTGATGATGTAGATGAAATATTATTAAGGCAATACACAAATCATTCCCATGAAGTTGGCAGACTTGCCATATCTTATACAGATAAAAGGACTGTGTTGAATCAATTAGAACTGACACAAGATGAATATCTGCTAAATGCAGGTAAAGTATTGTTTAGTGATGATATTACACAGGATATACAGTTGGCGATATTTGCCACAACGGAAAGAAAAACCTTTAATGATATTCAACGTCATCATGGACCAGTAACAAAACTTGTTGATTTGGCTGAAACTTATATAAAAAATAATATTCACTGGAAAGTTGAATTTGATGGCTCAAGGGAACGGAAAGAAATTCCAGAGGTTCCCATGGATGCAATTAGAGAAGCTTTATTGAATTCTTTTTGCCATAAAGATTATAGTACGGGTCAAAGTAATGAAGTTGCAATTTATAAAGATAGAATTGAAATTTATAATCCGGGTCATTTTCCTGATGGATACGAACCAAAAGATTTTATTGACAATCCAGAACGACCGGTAAGAAGGAACCCTAGAATTGCTCGTATTCTGTATTACTCAAAAGATATAGAGAGTTTTGGAACTGGGCTGAAACGTATTGCAGACGCGTGTGAGGCGGCAGGTGTAAAGTATGAATTTAAAATGCTTAAGTCTGGATTTGTGGTTTGTTTTTATCGGTCAGAAGAAAAAGCCGATAAAAAGCCGATAAAAGCCGATAAAAAGCCGATAGATATTGAAAGGAAGGAACTAATCATTGAGTTTGTTAAGAAAAATGGATCTATCAGTAATAGAGAAGCAAGAGAACTACTAGCGCTTGCTGATTCCACAACAAAGCGACTACTCAAGGAAATGGTGAATGAAGGAATGTTAATAATTGAAGGAGAAAAGAAGGCAAGAAGATATCAATAGTATTTATCTAAATCATGTTGGTTGAGAAAGGTACAACAAAACCATATAAACGGGTATTTGAATTTGAAAAGTATTATTTAAACAGACATGAAAGGATAGGCACCTATGAAAGACTGGAGAGATATACGGAAAAATTATAAAGCCACTGAAATGGCTGGAATTATTGGAATTGTCTTATGTTTTTTAGTGGGTGCTGCTTTGATTGGTGTGTTAGTAATGGAAATATCTTAGTTAAGATTAAAGATATTGATACATTTTCGCTGACTTTGCTACAAATACAGGCAACTATTTCAACGTGGGCAATATCAATTACACTCTCTTTTCAAAGAGAAAAGAATTACTGCGATGCGGGACATCTTATTACAATGCAAAACAAATAGAGCCTCTCAAGACAATTGCCTTGAGAGGTTTTTAGCATCTCTGTCCTTTTATGTTATATGTTATGAAATTTACTATTATAAAGAAATAGCAAATCATCTTTATAATAGTAAAGAAACATGTTATACTAATTGATAGAAGACGAAAGGAGTGTGATTATATGCCAATTCAGTATACAAAGTTATTTCAATTGCTTTCAGAAAAAAATATTTCTAAAACTGCGTTGCAAAAACGTGTAGGAATGTCATCAACTACAATGGCAAAACTTTCAAAGAATGAGAATGTTTCAATCAAAATAATAGATGAAATATGCAAAACATTAAATTGCCAGCCAGGAGATATTATGGAGATGAGTAGCATTACTGATAATATACTGCTTAACTTGCTTAGAGAAGAAAAAGGTATGAAGTTAAAGGGGGGCTTGTATCATCAAACACAAGTCAAATTAGCATATAATTCAAATCGTATAGAAGGTAGTATGCTGTCAGAAGACCAGACCAGATATATTTATGAAACAAATACAATCGCTACGGAAAAAGAGGAAACAGCTTCGATAGATGATATTATTGAAACAATAAATCATTTTCAGTGTTTTGATTATATGTTAGACATAGCAGATCAGGAATTATCAGAAGATATTATAAAAGAGTTCCACAAAATATTGAAAAATAATACTTCAGATAGTAGAAAAGAATGGTTTAATGTGGGTGACTATAAAGAGAAGCCAAATATGATTGGAGATCAAAAAACAGTCGTACCTTCAAAAGTAAAAGGCGAAATGGCAAAAATGCTAATTAATTATAATCAAATCTCCAAAATAACATTTGAGGATATCATAGAATTTCACTATAGTTTTGAATCAATTCATCCATTTCAAGATGGAAATGGAAGAGTTGGACGGATGATTATTTTTAAAGAGTGTTTAAAAAATGAAATTGATCCGTTTATTATTGATGAGCAACATAAATTGTTTTATTACAAGGGGCTAAAAGAATTTCCAGAGGAAAGAGGATATCTTATAGATACCTGCTATTCAGCACAAGACCGGTACAAGGAATTATTAGAATATTTCTCAGGAGAGTAGTGTATCAAGAGCAGATTAAAAAAAATAAAATA
This sequence comes from uncultured Lachnospiraceae bacterium, assembly GCA_964483155.1. Classification (GTDB taxonomy): domain Bacteria; phylum Bacillota; class Clostridia; order Lachnospirales; family Lachnospiraceae; genus JAAYYM01. The sequence continues at coordinate 12,950 of CAZAAC010000049.1, forward strand.
AATTGTAAGATAGTAAGGTTTTGAGAGTCTTATATGTGAGGAGGTGATTTTGTGACGGAGCTTGAAGGTTTTTACAAGGAACACTTCAAATATATTTTTTTATATATGAAGGGATTAACTAGGGATGATAGCCTTGCCGAAGAACTAACGCAGGAAGCTTTTTTTAAAGCAATAAAATCCATTGATGAGTTCCAAAAGAAATGTGATACTAAAGTGTGGTTGTGTCAAATTGCTAAGAATACATATTTTTCGTATTTACGGAAAAATCATTTGATTGATCCTTATGAAATCGTAAATGAAAATATACAGACAAAAGTAAATATTGAGCAGGATCTAATGGATAAAGATACCATGATTGGCATTCATAGAATATTGCATGAACTCGAAGAACCATATAAGGAAGTATTTTCCCTAAGGGTTTTTGGCGAATTGACATTTAAGCAGATTGCAGAAATCTTTTGTAAAAACGAAAATTGGGCTTGTGTCACATATCATCGTGCAAAAAATAAAATTCAATCAAAACTGGAGGATTAGTGATGAATAAGATTAATTGTGATATTATAAATGATATACTTCCACTTTATGTAGAAAATATGGTTAGCGACGCTACAAAAAAAATGGTGGAAGAGCATATTGAAAATTGTGAAGACTGCAGTAATAAGCTGGTATCCATGAAAAAAGAAATGCTTATACCAGCAGATAACAATACAAATGTGATACTGAAGATAAAGAAACAAATTGACAGGAAGAATATCCAAACTGCATTTTTATCTGGTCTGATTGTCCTTGTGATTGCTGTGCTAACGGTTAGTCATTTAAATAGTCCGATTTCGTTGGCGTATAGTCAGGAGATCGTTTCAATTACGCCCAATGATGATGGAACTGTTTCACTTACATTAGGGGATGAGGTTGCTGGCTATAGTATAGAATCATTGCATGATGAGGATATGACATATTATTCGATGACCTGTTGGAATACGCTCTGGAATCAATACTTTTCTAATAGTGGAAAGCGAACGGTAACAATTGATAACCAGGAATCAAATAGGAATATAGATAAAATTTATTATTATTCAGCAGAAAATTATCAAAATGGAGATCTGTTGATCTATTCCGCTGAAAGTAATACTATAGGGGAAACTGGTGGAATGGTCACATTACCAAGGTTAGTACTGAATTATTTTCTTATCTTTAGCGCTTTTTTAATGGCAGTAGGAATAGTCTTATGTATTGTCTTAAGAGGAAAAGATAAGAGCAGGATAAGCTTGCGTATTACATTATTACCACTATCATACTTTCTCAGTTCAATTTTGGTGATGGCAGGGCACAGAGATATGTATAATAGCGAATATTATTTCTTGAGAATTCTCATTTTATCGATCATAATGTACTTATTAATACATTATATTGTGTTTAAATTTATACTTCGAAAAAAGGGCATCTCATGATTTTGCAGGGAAAGGAAGAAATATCTATGAAGAAATTAAATGATTATCTATACTCTGGAGATACGGTTCTTAAGATTATACAGAGATATGCGGAGGATTTGAAAAAATCAGCAAAAGAAACGAATAATCCAATTGATCTAGTGCACTGCAATTTTCTGATTCAAATCGCAGAACTATTACAGCACAACGAATTCTTGACGTCTCAGTCTCAAAGGATTAGGGAATTTTATAAATTAATGGCAAATGACTACCCTTTTCTTGCCTTTACTTTTAAGGGCCGAATTAAATCATTGATTAGAGCAGAAGAAAAATTTAATGGATACATCGTGGAATATATTTATAATTATTACACGGAATATGGTAATTATCCTTCACTTCCTGAACTGAAAAACTGTATCAATTGTTTTCGAGACTTGATTGCATATAGAATTGTAATCTCACTTCCAAAATGTCATTTAAAAGAAGGTGAAAATTACGCCGAGGAAGAAATAAAATATCTATATGATATCGCAAATAAAATGCTTGGTTTTTTAGAAGAAAAAGGTTTTACTGCAGAAATATCGCCTTTAGTAGGTGAAAAGAAATCACCCTTGTTAAAAAATAGTGTAAGTCCATACTATAAAGACTATATCATAAACGCAAAGCCGTATGGGTATCGTTCCTTGCATATAACATTTTACGATAATATTGCTCGCTGTTATGTTGAAGTACAACTGCGTACAAAAGAAATGGATGATTATGCTGAGATTGGACCTGCTAACCATTTGGGCTATGAAGAACAACAAAAAAGTGAAAGGTCTAGAAGAGATAAAATCCCAGAAGGAGAATATATTTATTTTGATGAGGCCTATGAAAGAGGAATGCAATTGCAGCAACTTGAACTATCGAAACTAGATGTGAATATGTTTTCCGCAGTGAACAATTCCCTTATCAATGATGGATGTGGACTCTATCGCGGAAGAGTTATTCTTCCCTATGAGCATCTTTCAAGATTCCAAAATGACCTTGTGGATTAAATTTTTATAAGCAAAAGAAAG
>CAZAAC010000050.1:0-15263 GCA_964483155.1 uncultured Lachnospiraceae bacterium
AGAGATTATCAAAGGAATGGTAGCTGGTGCAGTGAAGGGCTAAGAAAGAAAAGAAGCAAATTAGTAAAACAAATAGAAATTTCTAAATCAAAAATCGTTGCCTTAGTTATTCGGCAACGATTTTTTTCTAAATGCAAGTGGCGTCATACTGACATGTTCTTTAAATTTTTGGTGGAAGTAATCAACATTTTTGTAACCAATCTGCTCTGAGATATCATACATTTTTAAATTCGACTGTAGTAAAAGAACCTTAGAACGTGATATTCTTACATAGTCTAAATAAGAATTGAAGGATACACCAATACATTTTTTAAATAACTTGCCAAGATAGGAGCTATTATAACCAAATAAAGAGGCTAGTGTGCTTAGTTTTATATTTTCTTGATAATTGTGATTAATATAGTAAATAATATCGTACATGGCATGGTTGTTTGCATGGCCGCCTATGCTACTCATAATCAATTCAAACTGACTGTGAAAATAGTTCAGTATCTCTTGAAGATTGTCTGCATTCATAATTGTTTCGACTATAAAGTAATTGCGTGGGAAAACACTTGCTGTCGTTTGGTATTTGCATAAAAAAGTTTGTTTCATATTCATATATAGATCTATAAGTAATAACTGCTGATTTCGATATAATATATTAGAAGAACTGAGTTTTATTCTTAACTCTAGCAATGCATTTTGTAATAATTCACGATTTTGAGATTGAAGATAAGAACAGAATAAGTTACTACACGCTAAAGTATCATCGATTGTAAAAACAGTGTTTTTGTTCATGTCTTGTCACCGCCCGTTTCATATGTTATTATAGTAGCAGGCGGAAATTTTGTCAATTGGGGGCAAAGTCATGTTATATGAAACAGAAATCCCAAATGTCAAAGAGGATGATAAGTATACGATAGGTGTTCTCATCGGTAATGCTATGTCTCCTCACACGATGGATTTGATGAAGGGTATTTATCATGCTGCAAAAGATTTTGGTGTGAATGTGCTATTTTATATAGGACTTCATAGCAGTTATTTTTTTGCGGATTTATTTGGAGATGATTCAGGAAAAGATTATGACTATCAATTTAACACAATATATGATTTTGCATGGCTTGGTAAAGTGGATGCATTGATTATTGCATATGGTTCTTTATGTATCTTTCTTGATAAAAATGATAAGGATTTGTTTTTGAGCCGCTTCGAAGGGATTCCACATATATTACTTGAGGATAGGGAGGATGTTGAAAAGCCAAGTTATATCATGTCAGATAATTATGGAGGAATGTGTTCTTGCATGGAACATCTAATTATTGACCATGGCTATAAGAAGTTGATCTATCTTGGCGGACCGGAAGAAAACACAGATGCAATTGAGAGGAAAATGGCTTATCTGGATGTTATGAAGAAACATAATCTTCCAGTTACTGCAAACATGATGGAGGTCGGAGATTATTCTGAATATGTCAAGAAACAGGTACAGAATTTGCTGGATCATAATCCAGATGCAGAAGCATTAGTTTGTGCTAATGATGTAATGGCATCGGCGGCGTATAGAGAATGTAGCAAAAGAGGGATTAGCATTGGTAAAGATTTTGCCATTACAGGATATGATGATTGGGAATCGGCAAAGACTATGGACCCTCCATTGACAACGATACAGCAGAATGCCTATGACATGGGATATTTAGCGCTTAAAAATGCAGTAGATTTGTGCATGGGTGGTGAGCCAAAGGCAATTATGTTCCCGGGTATCGTGAAAAAAAGAGGCTCCTGTGGTTGTAAAACTGTGCGGGCACAGGCAGGTATTTTAAGGAGCAAAATAACACAGAACAATATCGAGGCATATACTGAGGCAATGATAAAGCAAATGCTTCGGGATATTATTTTAACAGATGTGAATGATCAAATCAAAATATATGTAACACAGGTATTGCGGATATTTGTAACACCTGTGATTAAGGCCTGTCTATACGAAGATGTTTCTATGATTGACAAACAGAATATGCTTTTTCAGCTACGAAGTCTGCTCTATGGTAAATATGGAAAACATATTTCTTTGGATGCACTGGCAAAAGCAATATTTGATTTTTTTGAGACACTAGGACTATTAGTACAGGCCCCTAAAATCAAGGAGAAACTCACGAGTCTTTTACGTGATTGTCAGTCATATATCCAAGCATATATCATACAGAGTAGTAAAGATAAAATGGAAAGCTTCCGTCAGGATGTTTGGTTTATGCCGCTTATTGTAAGAGATGTGGTCAATACTACAGATGATGAAGAGGCATTATATAAGGGTATCATCGTAAAGTTAAAAGCTATTAAAACAAGGAAAGCATATCTCTATTTAATGAAGAGACCTATTATTCATAAAGAAAACGATGAGTGGAAATGTCCAGAAGAAATGTATTTGGCCGCTTATCATGAAGGAGAAAAAGTGAAAGCTTTTTCATTGGAGGAACGCCCAAAAGTCACTATGGAAACTGGATTCATGTCTTTTTATAATGATAATGAGAACTGTTGTCTGTTCTGCTACAATATATTTGCTGCCGAGAGACAATACGGAATACTGATTGGAGAAATCAGCCCAGAAGATATCCCCATGCTGTATTTTGCAAGCATGCAGATAGGAGCGGCACTTCGTTATCTTGAGACTAGCAATATGCAGAATAAGACACAGCGTAAGCTGGAGAAGACTTTGCAGGAAATCGAAGATAAAAATAAAGTACTTAACTTTTTATCCGAGTATGATGAATTGACTGGTTGTTTAAACAGGCGTGGTTTTGTAGAGCGGGTCATTACCATGAATAAAATGCATGTCGGAGAACATGCAGTATTGATATTTGGTGACTTAGATCACCTTAAGGAGATAAACGATACCTATGGCCATGTTGAGGGAGATTACGCAATTACCAGCGTTGGAAAAATATTCAAAGACGCTTTTGAAGGTGAAAGCATCATTGGGCGAATAGGTGGTGATGAGTTCGTCATGTTATTCCTGAATAAGGGGGATAGTTCTGTAAAAAAAGTGATTCAAAATATTAATAGTGGTTATAAGAAATTAAATGAAATAGAGAGTAAGCCATATTATATTGATATATCACTGGGATATTCAGAATTTATATGTGAACTTGATATTAAGCTGGCAGAGATATTAGATGTCGCAGATAGAAAATTGTATGAGGCAAAAAAGATGCGTAGGAGTTCTGTGATAAAAAAATTATAGGGGAGTTGTCATGACTGCACTGAACACGGGTTTAATTTACACAAATGACAAATGTATTGGTTGTAATCGCTGTATCTCAGGTTGTCCAGTTCTGGGGGCAAATATTTCAAAAATTAAAGATGGACATAATCGAATTTATGTAGAAGAGGAAAAATGTTTGCATTGCGGACGTTGTCTTGAGTCGTGTCGTCATGGGGCACGAGACTATCGTGATGATACCGAGCGCTTTTTTAGTGATTTGCAAAGCGGTGTGCTGATTTCAATTGCGGTTGCACCTTCTTTTTTTATCGATTATAAAGAGGAGGCAGATTCAATTTTAGGATATCTGCAAAGCATAGGTGTAAAAAACATTTATCATGTCAGCTTTGGAGCAGATATTGCGACATGGGGATATCTTAAATATATTACAGAACACCATTTTGAGGGTGGCATATCGCAGTCCTGTCCATCAATTGTAAATTATGTGGAGAAATATCTACCAGAGTTAATTCCTAATCTGATGCCTATTCATTCGCCATTAATTTGTACCGCAATTTATATTCATAAGTACTTGCAAGACAGAAATAAGATTGCGTTTATTGGACCTTGTATTGCCAAAAAGGACGAGATAGATGCGAAAGAAACTAATGGGAATGTGAACTATAATGTTACATTTGCCCGATTAATGAAATATATAAAGGGCATTGATTTAAATGGATTTCATGCAAAGATAGAGACAGAGGATAACGGTCTTGGGTCAATTTATCCTTCCATTGGCGGCTTAAAGCAAAATATAGAACATTTTATGGGATATGACCGACTTGTCAGGCAAGTGGATAGTGAAGAAAAAGCATATTCATATTTACAAGAGTATTTGGGAAGGGTTAAGGACGGAAAACAACTTCCTCTAATCGTGGATATCTTGAGCTGTGGACAGGGTTGCATCGAAGGAACGGGAACAGTAAACAAACTGTCTCATGATGATGATATTATGTTTAGCTTGCAGGAAAAAAAGCGTCTTAGTATAGCGAATAATGACTTTGATATGGACAATCCTTATTCTGGTATTATTTCAAGAGAAGAGAGAAGATATCGTCTCAACAAGAAATTCGCTTTATTAAAATTAGAAGATTTTTTAAGGACATATGATAGTAAGAAAGCAGTTTTTTTACCTGATGTAAATTGTGATTACAATTTTATTTATAATAGTCTGTATAAATTTACGGAGAAGGATAGATGTATTGACTGTCATTCCTGTGGATATGATTCCTGTAAGGAAATGGTTTATGCAATTGCAACAGGATACAATCAAAAAGAAAATTGTGTACATTATATGAGAGATGAAAATCTGCGACTTTATGTAACGGATTCATTGACAGGAATCTCCAATACAAATGATTATATGCGAAAAGTAACTAAGGTTATTAATAAGGGACTTAGCAGAGAGTATGCAACGATCTTTTTTAATATTAAAAATTTTAAATTAATTAATAAAAAGTTTGGGTCCAGAGCCGGAGATCAGATACTGATTGATTATGCACGAACAGTCACAGAGCTTGCTAGTGATAACGAGATAATTGCAAGATGGGGTGGAGATCAGTTTGTTGGATTATTATTTAAGGACAGAGTAGAGACAGTTCTAGACAGACTTCTTTCAATCCCAATCATTGTGAAGCGAAATGAAGATGAAGAGGTGGAAGAAGAATGCTGTTTGACAATACGTGCGGCAGTTTATGAACTAGATGGAACTGAGACATTGGCCCAGCAGGTTATGGGACAGGTAGCTATGACTTATGCCGCCATTAATAAACAGAGCAAAAGAAATATTTTATATTTTGATGAGAAATTGAGTGGAAAAATCATGCATGACAACGCAGTTGAAGAAATGCTTGAGCCTGCACTTAAAAACGAAGAATTTGTCGTATATTATCAGCCTAAAGTAAGTATGGCAAGCCAGAAGCTTGTGGGTGCTGAAGCGCTTGTCAGATGGAATAGAGATGGAAAAATCATAGCGCCGATGGAATTCATACCTTTATGTGAGAATAATGGTTTCGTTACGCAAATTGATTTTTATGTTTTAGATAAGGTGTGTCATGATATTTCAGAATGGCTGAAAAATGGAGTTGATGTTGTTAAAGTTTCATTCAATTTTTCAAAGCAGCATTTTGTTGACACTGATGTTGCAGAGAAGATCAATGCAGTGGCAGAGAAATGGAATATTCCAAAAGAATATCTGGAAGTTGAGTTTACGGAAACTGCGTATATTGATGAGTATGATAATCTTGTAACGACATTAGAGCAATTGAAACAATTTGGTATTTCCTCTTCAATAGACGATTTTGGAACGGGCTATTCATCATTGAGTTTATTACAGGAATTAGAATTTAATACATTAAAGCTTGATAAGTCATTTCTGAAGGAAAGGGATAAAGATAATCGACATGAGACTATTATTGCCAATATTATCAGAATGGCACGGGAACTAAAAATGGATATCATCGCGGAAGGCATCGAAACACAGGAGGAGTTCCTCTTCCTCAAGGGTCTGGCCTGTGATGTCGCACAAGGTTACTTGTTTGATATGCCTTTGCCAAAGGACGAATTTAAAAAAAGAATGATTATGAAACAATATATAAGAGGATAAGTATGTAAAGGGCGGCTGCATCACTAACGACATTGTTAGATTTGCGGTCGCCCTTTTATAATTCATAAAGCAATCTGCTAGGAGACAGAGTCTGTTTCAATTGTTATAGGCTCAGGCGCTTTACTATATAGGAATTTCAAGGCAATAGGAGAAATTATGGAAGATACAATGATTAATAGAATAACGGAAGTAAAATAAACAGGATTAAGCAGACCGACAGCCAACCCTTTTTGCGATACAATTAAGGCAACTTCTCCACGATTCATCATACCAATTCCAATTTTCAAGGAGTCTATGGTGTTAAATTTACATAGACGTGCAACTAGACCGCAGCCGATAATCTTTGTAAGTAAAGCGACTAAAATTAGTGCAATAGAAAATAGCAGGATACTTGAGGAAAAATCAGTAATATCTGTCTTTAAACCAATACTCGCGAAGAAAATAGGACCAAACAGCATATAGGAATTAATGTCCATTTTTTCTGCAATATAATCAGAATCCTTAATATTGCAAAGAATAATGCCGGCTGCATAAGCGCCAGTAATATCAGCAATACCAAAATAGCGTTCCGCGATATAGGCTAGTGCAAGACAATAAGCAAGTCCTGCAATCGGAAGACGACGTGTGTGCGGATAACGTTTGTTGATTCTTTTAAATATTTTGTAAGAAATAAAACCTACAATAAAAGCAAAAACAAAGAAAAGAACAGTTCTTATTATAACATTCAAGATACTAGCATTGGAATCCTTCACGCCAATCACAAAGGTCAGCAAAATGATACCAATTACATCGTCAATAATCGCAGCGGCCAGAATGGTAGTACCTACCTTCCCCTTTAAGTGACCAAGCTCCTTAAGTGCCTGAACAGTAATACTAACAGAAGTGGCAGTCAAAATGACACCTATAAAAAGAGCTTTATAGAATTCTAGTGTACCAATTGCGGCAGCACCATAAAAGGCCATATAAAGAATAGTTCCACCGATCAAAGGTAAAGAGACACCAGCACATGCAATTAGAAATGCAATCGGCCCAGTTTTCATAAGGTCTTTTAAATCTGTTTCTAAGCCAGCAGAGAACATTAAAAGAACAACTCCGATTTCTGCCATTATAACAATAAAATCTGTTGCAGATACAAGTCCTAATATACTCGGTCCAATCAATAGACCTGCTATAATCTCGCCGACTACCTGCGGTGCTTTTAACCTTCTAGCAATAAGACCAAAGAATTTTGCAAAAATTAATATAATCGCTAAATCTCTAAAAATTTCAAATGCTTCCATAATGACTCCTCCTTGAATGAATACTCAACTTCCTATTATAATGAAATTAAAAAAAAAAGCAAGCGAAAAAATAAGCAAGAGAGAATAAGCAAAAAAAGAATCCAGTAGATAAAACACTGAATTCTAATTATGTCTATTTAAATCGCAAGGCCATATAGGCTTTTATTTCTTCAACACAGCCCTTGAAGCCCAGTTTACTACTGTCAAGCGTTAAATCATAGTTTCGGAGATCATACCAATCCTGTCCGGTATAGTATTTGTAATAATCAGAACGATATTTGTTAGTTCGCTCAATATACTTTTGTGTCTCTTTTTCAGAAAAGCTTACACGTTCTAGTGCATTTTTTAATAGAAAATCAGCATTAGACTGTACAAAAATATTTACAACATTAGGATTGTCTTTTAGTACAAACCCTGCACAACGTCCAATAAATACACAAGAGTTTTTTTCAGCTAATTGTTTGATAATCTTAGCCTGATAGTTAAAAAGATTTTGATTTGACGTGAAGCCATCACTTTCAGGCGAAATCAGGTTTCCTTTATAGATATGTTTCAAATTGAAAATAGAGTTTGTACCAATACGCTCATCGACTTTTGCAAAAAGGCTTTCATTAATGCCACTATCTTCGGAGGCCATAGTAATAATTTCTCTTTCATAACAGCTGATATTTAATTCGTCAGCCAGCATTTGTCCGATTGTCTTACCACCGCTACCATATTGTCGCGAAATTGCTATTATGATATGATCCATATGATTCCTCCTCTAATCTCCAAGATATGCTTTTTTAATAGAATCATTGTTTAAAAGTGCATCTGCTTTTCCTTCTAAAGAAATAAGGCCTGTCTCGAGGACATAAGCCCTGTCTGCGATAGAAAGCGCTTTTTTAGCGTTCTGTTCTACAAGAAGAACAGTAGTGCCACTTGCACTCACTTCTTTTATAATATTAAATATTTCATTTACATAAATAGGGGAAAGACCCATAGAGGGTTCATCCATCAGGATAATGCGAGGTCTAGACATAAGTGCACGTCCCATGGCAAGCATTTGCTGTTCTCCACCTGATAATGTCCCTGCAAGCTGCATTTTTCTTTCTTCCAAACGAGGGAAACGTTTATATACATTTCCCAATGTTTCAGCAATTTCATTTTTATCTTTTCTTGTATAAGCGCCCATAATCAAGTTTTCGTATACAGTCAGATCTGCAAATACACGACGCCCTTCGGGAACGTGAGCCATACCAAGCGATACCGTCTTATAACCAGGAAGATGCGTAATATCACGTCCTTCAAATGTAATGGTTCCGCTTTTTGCATCTACCAAGCCAGTAATAGTATGCAGTATGGTGGTTTTCCCGGCACCGTTTGCGCCAATCAGCGCAATCACTTCACCCTCATTTACTTCAAAGCTGATGCCCTTGATTGCCTGAATGATACCATAATATACTTGTAAATCTGTTATTTTCAACATAGACATAAATAGTGTCTCCTTTTATTAACAGGATATGTTTTACCCAGACTAATCTTCTCCGAGGTAAGCCGTAATCACTCGTTTATCATGTAGTACTTCCTCGGGAGCGCCACTTGTTAAAAGTGTACCAAAATTTAAAACATACAAATACTCGCAGATGCCAGCAACTAATTTCATATCATGTTCAATAAGAAGAATCGTAACTTTGAATTTTTTTCGGACTAGTTCGATTGTCTTCATTAGTTCTGCTGTTTCATTGGGATTCATACCCGCTGCGGGTTCGTCTAATAATAGTAGTTTGGGATTAGTTGCGAGTGCCCTTGCAATTTCCAATTTCCGTTGCTTTCCGTAAGGTAGATTAGAAGCCTTATAGTCAGCCTGCTCCTGCAAATCAAATACTTTAAGAATTTCCATTGCTTTTGCATTCATAGCTTCTTCCTTTTTATAGTAAGTACCAATATGAAGAAAGCTTTCTAATAAACTGTAATAAACCTGATTATGAAGCGCTATTTTAACATTGTCGAGAACAGACATTTTTGAGAAAAGTCTGATATTTTGAAACGTTCTTGCAATGCCAGCTTCACAGATTTGATTTGGTTTCATCCCGATGATATTCTTACCATCAAGCTCAATCTTGCCGTTGGTCGGGGTATATACACCAGTCAACATATTGAATACTGTCGTTTTACCCGCACCATTTGGACCGATGAGTCCGACAAGAGAACCTTCTTCTATAGACATTGCCAAATCATCCACAGCACGTAATCCACCAAAAGAGATGCCTAATTTTTTGACTTCTAATAATGCCATATCATGCACCCTCCTTTTCGACTGCTTTTGTTTTTCGTTTAAATAATCTGTCTTTTAGCGTTGCGTTATTAAATATCATCATAGTAATTAGTACAATAGCATACATCAGCATTCTATAATCATCAAGACCACGAAGTACTTCTGGCAGAAGAGTAAGTATAACAGCTGCTATTATGGAACCTTTGATATTGCCCATGCCACCAAGAACAACCATAACCAGAACTTCAATGGAACGATTATAATCAAAATTTCCAGGTTTAAGAATACCAACATTATGAGCATAAATAACACCCGATATTCCTGCAAAAACAGCAGATATCACAAATGCAATAACTTTAAATTTGCTAACGGGAATCCCTGTTGCTTCTGCGGCAATGTAATTATCGCGGATAGATGATATTGCACGCCCATGCCGGGAATTGACCAGATTTGTAATGAGCAGAATCATTAAGATCATAATAATATATACAAAAGTGAATTGCTTGTAAGTTGCATATTTTGGAATATCGGATAATCCGGCTGCACCGTTTGTGAGTTTAAGAGAATTAATAATTGATTTAATGATTTCACCAAAGCCAAGTGTTACGATAGCAAGATAATCCCCTCTTAAACGAAGTACAGGTACACCAATCAATACACCGAAGATACCAGCTACAAGTCCGCCAGCAATTAAGGCAAGTCCAAAAGAAACTGGGGCGGGAAGAGCAGTCGCATTTAAGGTAATCAAAGCACCTGTATAAGCACCAATAGACATAAAACCGGCGTGGCCAAGTGTCAACTCACCTAAAAATCCTACAATTAGACACAGTGAAACTGCTAACATGACATTGACACAAACGGGTATAATAATAGAAGTCAGCTGACGACTTAGAAGACCGGCAGAAACTAGAATCATGACTAAAATATAAATAACGATAGTTATTAAAAGGCTTATCATTGCACTTTTATTTTTGAGCAATCGCTGAATCATACTTTTTCCCTCCTTTGCTTACCAAGAAGGCCAGTTGGTTTTACGAGAAGTACAATTACTAAAACACCAAATACAATAGCATCGGACAATTGCGTGGAAATGTATGCTTTACTTAAGCTTTCAATCAACCCTAACAGGATACCACCAAGCATAGCACCTGGGATACTGCCTATTCCGCCTAGAACAGCAGCTACAAAAGCTTTGATACCAGGCAACGCCCCGAGAGTTGGCTTTAATGATTCATATTGACAAATAAACAGGATGCCGGCAACAGCAGCCAGAGCAGAACCAATAAAGAAGGTGAGAGATATCGTTCCATTGACGTTGATTCCCATAAGCTCTGCAGCTCCCTTATCTTCAGAAACGGCTCTCATCGCTCTTCCGGCCCTGGTCTTATTAATGAACCAGGTCAGGGCTATCATACAAATTGTTGTAACGGACAAAGTGACAATAGTAATGCCAGATATCGTAATAGAACCTAATCGGATGGCTGGGATATTGATTATGGAGCCAAATGGTATCGGAGTGGCTCCGAAAATAATCTGAATTAGATTTTGCAGAAAGAAACTCACACCAATTGCAGTAATCAATACAGCAAGCGGCTGTGCTTTCCTGAGTGGTTTATAGGCAACCTTTTCGATCACCACGCCAATAACAGCGCAGGAAAGAATCGTAATTAGTACGGCTGGAATGACCGGTATATGAAGAACCGTTACAAACAAATAAAGCACATAGGCACCAACCATGATAATGTCACCGTGTGCAAAATTAATCATTTTAGCAATTCCGTATACCATCGTATAGCCCAGCGCAATGAGTGCGTAGATACTTCCCGTACGCAGACCATTGATAAACTGTTCAATAATACTGTTCAATACGTTCATTTAATTTCTCCAAATTCCTTTTTCGTGTGACAAATATATCTTAATAAAAATATCATAAATACGGCGTTTATGCAAGCAAAAAGGAGACCAGTCTGGTCTCCTTTTATAAAATAGCATATGTAATTATTATTTTGCTGCGGTATAAGCACCATCTACAATCTTAATAAATTTTGCACCCTTGTTAGGCTCACCATCTGCTGTGAAGCTCATACCATCACCTGTAAGTCCATCAATTTTGATAGAGGTCATGGCAGCAATCATATCTGCACTTTCGATAGAACCAGCTGTTTCCATAGCTGCTTTAAAACAGTAGATTGCATCATAAGCATCTGCTGCAAACTGGTCTGGAGTAGCGCCATATGCTTCTTCATATGCAGATACAAAAGATTTAACTGCTTCGCTCTCATCTGCTGCAAAGAAAGGACTTAAGAATACGGCACCTTCTACAGTTGATGCATCGGTAACAGTACCAAGAACGCCATCCCAACCGTCAGAACCAAGGAAAGGAAGTTCCATTCCGAGTTCTTTTGCTTGTTTTGTAATATAAGTAGCATCATTATAGTAGGCAGGAACAAATATAACTTCTGCATCTGTGCCCTTAATCGTAGTCAACTGTGTATTAAAATCAACATCATCTGTTACGAAAGACTCACTGGCAACAATTTCACCGCCATTAGCAGCAACCTGTGCTTCAAAAGCATCCTTGACACCTGCTGAATACTCATCAGCATTATTGAAGATAACTGCAATCTTCTTGTAGCCTAATTCATTAACAGCATAATCTGCCATCGTGATACCCTGTAAAGGATCTGTAAAGCAGATACGGAAAGCATTGTCATTTTTTGTACAATCTTTTGCAGAACCTGATGGTGTAATTTGAAGAATACCATCTTCAGCAGTCAAATCGACAATAGCAAGACATGCGCCTGAAGTTACAGTACCCATCAAAGCATTAATCTTTTGATCCATCAAAGTGTTATATGCCTGAATTGCCTTGTCTTCAGTTGCTTCATCATCTTCAAATTTCATTTCATAGGTATAGGTAGTATCACCCACTTTGACGCCACCGGCATCATTGATTTCTTTAATGGCAATTTCAGCACCCTGCTTAACAGAAATTCCGTAAGAAGCTGCTGCACCTGTAAGAGGTCCAATACCACCGATTAAAAATGTGTTTCCATCAGCGGAAGCTGCACTGTTACCACAGCCAGCCACTAATGTAGCTGTCATGGTTAAAATCATAACCAAGCTTAATAATTTGTTTTTCATAATTCTCCTCCTTAAAAATTGATAATATCCATTTCATAATATCTATAATAGACGAGTTTGTCAAGAACGTCTCATTTTTCCGATTGTACAATATAAAAAAATGTGTTACTATTTTTATATAAATGTAGATTAAAGTTGCATTGATTTAAAGTGGGGTAGAAGCATGGGATCGTATGATGGTTTAAGCGATATACAGTTAGATGCATTGAAAGAAATTGGAAATATCGGGGCAGGGAATGCTTGCACCGCATTATCAGTATTGATGGGTGTTCCTGTAAATATGACAATTCCTAGAATTCGTTTTCTGAACTTTGATAATACGGCTACAGCGCTTGGAGGAACCGATAATCTTGTCATTGGAATACAAATTGGAATCATTGAAGATTTAGAGGGGATGATGTTCCATATTGTACAGCAGCCTTTTGCACATAAAATTATCAATACCTATTATTCTAAAGAAGTTGATTTTACATTAGAGCTTGACGAGATGGATTCATCAGTACTGAACGAGATGGGGAATATTACATCTGGTGTCTATGCGAATTCCATTGCAACCTTAACGGGAATGAATGTAAACATTACTGCACCAGTGCAGCGTTGTAATACAATAGGAGAGATATTGAAAATTCCCCTTAATTCTTACTCGGATTTAGGAGATAAAATATTATTTGTAGATGAGAAATTTAATATTGCAGGAACAGAGGTCACCAGTAACATGATTTTGATACTGGAGAGTAATTCATTATGGAAATTATTCAATAGGCTTGGTGTCAATGTATAAGAACTATGATTTATCATAAGCAGACTTTCGAGTCTGCTTTGCTTTACTTATACACTGTGCTGTGTTAAAATATATATGTATTAACGTGCGACAGTGAATAGAAGGCGAGAAGCCTTGGGGGAATAAGGATGAATCAAAAAATCAGAACAGAAGCAGTGGATTATTTGTTTGAGGCGATTCTTCAATTAAAAGATAAAGAGGAATGCTATATCTTTTTTGAAGATATTTGTACGATTAATGAGTTACTTTCGCTTTCGCAGAGATTTGAAGTGGCAAGCATGTTGCGTGAGAAAAAAACGTATCTTGATATAGCGGATAAGACAGGTGCTTCTACGGCAACGATAAGTCGTGTCAACCGCTCCTTGAATTACGGAAATGATGGATATGATATGGTGTTTGAGAGAATGAAAAAGTAACGATTCATAAATAGAAGGAGCCTATTTTTTCTTAGGCTCCTTCTTTATTTCTGGCTCACTCTTGGGAGAGGGAAGCGTATCAATTATCCTTTCAATTACCATGGTTTTCATATAGACATCCTGACTAAGAAGACAAATATAGGAAAACAATTGCAGATAGTCTATGTCATCACTGTCAGCAGAAGTAAAACTGGCATTTGAAGTACGTATCAAATCATTGATTTGTGTAGTAATAATAGGGGTTTGCTGTGCACACATTGCAAATATCTCATCATATACATTTTCCATTTTCAGTGAGGGACTATCAGCCTGATAAAAACGATCTGTAACGGGAATCAGTACTTTCTCAATATCATTAATAGACAAGACGCTTTTGTAATAGTAAATCATCAGGAGAATCAGAATATGTTCTTTACTGTATTTTTTCCTAATAGGTGGTGGAATCAAATTATTTTTAGCATAATTATTAATCATGGTTTTTGTTAAAATTTTATCATCATCAAACCGTTTTGTAACAGATAGATGTTTTTCCATAAACGTAGTAACTTGATCCATATATAAATCAATATTCGGAACAGAGTCAGAGTCAATATGTCCGATGCCTGAAACCTCGCCGATAATTTCCTGTATCATTTCCTCCAAGAGATTGTTCATTAACGGTAACCTCCCCTAAATGTGTATAAGTATAGTATATAGTTTCTATTACTACTTGGCAAGAGGAATATAATAATCTCGACATGAAACATAAAATATAATATACTGTAAGGAATTGAAAAAAGCAAGTATGGAGTAGTGTATATGAATATAATCGATATGTTAAATGAAAAGCAGCGAGAAGCTGCACTGCAAATAGAAGGGCCTGTTCTCATCCTGGCAGGTGCGGGCTCCGGCAAGACCAGAGTACTTACAAACAGAGCTGCTTATATGATTCAAAAAAAAGGAATCAATCCTTGGAATATTATGGCAATTACTTTTACGAATAAAGCGGCAGGAGAAATGCGTGCAAGAATAGATGATATCGTAGGAAATGGGTCAGAAAGTATTTGGGTTTCAACATTTCATAGCACATGTGTGCGAATCTTAAGGCGATATATTGACAGACTGGGGTTTGATACTAATTTCACAATTTATGATACAGATGATCAAAAAACGGTTATGAAGGAAATATGTAAGCGGTTACAGATTGATACCAAACAGTTATCGGATCGGAAACTGCTTAATATGATATCCCATGCAAAGGATGAACTGATTTCTCCATCAGAATTTGAACTAAATGCAATGGGAGACTATGGAAAGAAAAGAGTGGCAGAGGTATACAAGGAGTATCAGTCAGTGCTTCGCAGAAGTAATGCACTTGATTTTGATGACTTAATCGTAAAGACGGTCGAACTATTCAAACAGTGTCCTGATGTACTGGAATCTTATCAAAATCGCTTTTTATATATCATGGTCGATGAGTATCAGGATACCAATACGGTACAGTTCGAGCTAATCAGGTTATTAGCGGCTAAAAATAGAAATTTATGTGTAGTGGGTGATGATGAT
>CAZAAC010000051.1:0-15155 GCA_964483155.1 uncultured Lachnospiraceae bacterium
CGATGCCGCGCTGTCCGGCGCGGATATCAGCGCGGCGCAGGAAGACATTGCTTTTATTGGTGTCAATTTAGGTACACTTGGTTACTTGGCAGAGATAGAGCCAGAAGCAGTTTTTCAAACATTAGATAGATTGATTGCGGATGAATATGGTGCAGAGAATCGGATGATGCTAAGCGGAACGCCATATGTCAACGGTCATGAAATGAAAAAGCAAGTTGCCTTAAATGATGTTATTATTACTCGAAGCGGCCCCTTGAGACTCGTAAAATTTATTATTTATGTGAATGGGAAGCAGCTAAAAACTTACGGGGCAGATGGAATTATAGTTTCTACGCCAACAGGTTCTACAGGGTACAATTTATCTGCAGGTGGTCCGATTGTAGAGCCAGATGCAAAAGTGTTACTGCTCACTCCTGTAAACGCGCATACACTTAATGCAAGAAGTATAATCCTTTCTTCAGAAGATGAAATTACAATTGAAATTGGTCCAGGAAGGCGTAATGAGAATGATACTGCCGAGGTTTTTTTTGATGGCGCAGTGATGGTAAAACTTAAAACAGGCGATTGTGTGAAAGTTAAAATGGCAGAAGAAACAACTAAAATTCTCAAGATGAGCAAAGAAAATTTTCTGGATGTTCTCAGAAAAAAATTAGCTGATGCAGAATAGGAAACGAAATATGAAAAGCAATAGGCATAAAAAAATTATTGAATTAATACATAAGTATGCAATTGAAACGCAGGAAGAACTTGCACAAAGACTGAATGAAGAGGGATTTGATGTGACGCAGGCAACAGTATCAAGAGATATTCGCCAACTGCAATTATCAAAGATCGTGAATGAAAGCGGAAAGCAGAAGTATACCAGACCTGAGCATACAGACAAGGAAATGTCTCAAAAGTACATCCGTGTGTTGAATGAAGGCTTTGTATCAATGGATATGGCACAGAATATTCTTGTTATCAAGACTGTATCGGGCATGGCAATGGCAGTTGCGGCGGCACTTGATGCGATTCATTTTGATGAAGTGGTAGGCAGTATTGCAGGAGATGATACAGTCATGTGTGCAATCAGAAGTGTCGAGGATACCTATCAAGTAATGGAAAAAATTAGAGAATTAGGGATAAAGTAAAAATCAACCAATGGTGGGAAGAAAATATGTTAGTAAATCTTCATATAAAAAATCTAGCTTTAATTGAAGAAGCTGAAATAGATTTTCAAAAAGGTCTTAATATTTTGACAGGTGAAACAGGTGTCGGTAAATCAATCATTATCGATTCGGTTCATTTTGCATTAGGGCAGAAGATATCTAAGGATGTAGTTCGGGATAATGCTGACTATGCTTTGGCAGAACTGGTTTTTGAAATGGATAATGAGAAACAGCTACAGGCTGTCAGGGAAATGGATATTCCAGTTGAAAATGAAGTTGTAATGCAGCGCAAAATTGTGAACGGTAGAAGTATTAGTAAGGTAAATGGTGAAACAGTAACGACTGGTATGTTACAGGAACTTGCTGATATTTTAATTGATATTCATGGGCAGCATGAACATCAGTCTCTTTTAAAGAAGAAGAAGCATATGGAGGTGCTGGATTCCTTTTGTGGACAGCCAGTGGCGACTCTCATAGAACAGGTAAAAGAGTACTATGAACAATATATAAAATTGAAAAGTGAATTCAGCAATGCAAATATAGATAATACCGCAAGGAATAAAGAAATTATACTTGCTTCATTTGAAATAGAAGAAATCGAGAATGCATTACCAGTAGTGGGAGAAGATGTTACACTGGAACAAGATTATCGAAGAATGGTCAATGCAAAAAAAATAATGGAAGCAATCAATATGGTGCATTTATATACAAGCTATGATGATGAAAATGGTGCAGGAGAAAGTCTGGGCCGTGCATTACGTGAGCTGAGAAGTATTGTGATTTATGATGAAAAGCTTGAGACAATGCAAACGGAGTTATCAGAAATTGATAATCTGCTGAGCGATTTTAACAGAGTAATAGCAGATTATATAGACAGTCTGGAATTTTCCGACGAAAAATTTCGGGTAGTGGAAGATAGGCTTAATAAAATTAATTATTTGAAAAGTAAATATGGTAGTTCTATAGAAGAGATTTTGAATTATTTTGAAGCACAGAAGAAGAGATTGGATCAGTTACAGGATTATGATCATTATTTAGAGTCTTTAGAGAAAGAGACGGAAAAGATAAAGGATATTCTTTTTGAAAAAAGTGAAGCATTATCAAATATCAGACAAGAAAATGCAGTCATGCTTTCACAGCAAATGAAAGAAGCATTGAATGACCTGAATTTTTTGGATGCAAGATTTGAGATAGAAGTTAGACGTATGCACAATCATTTTTCTGCCAGCGGTTTCGATGAAGTAGAATTTATGATTTCTACAAATCCAGGAGAAAGATTAAAGCCATTGGAAATGATTGCATCAGGCGGAGAAATGTCAAGAATCATGCTTGCAATCAAGACAGTACTTGCTAAAAAGGATGAGATAGGAGTTTTGATTTTTGATGAAATAGATTCTGGAATTAGTGGCAGAACTGCACAAAAAGTGTCTGAAAAACTTGCATTATTGTCTGGAACACATCAGGTAATTTGTGTGACACATTTGCCGCAGATAGCAGCCATGGCAGACGTGCATTTTGAGATAACGAAGGTTACAAATGGAGAGCATACATTGACACATGTGGAAAAATTAAATAGTACCAAAGTAACAGAAGAGCTAGCAAGGATGTTGGGCGGAGCAGAAATAACACCTGTTGTTTTGAAGAATGCCGAAGAGATGAAGAAATTAGCAACACATACGAAAGAAATATTATTTAAAAATAGAGGTAAATAACAGGAGGGCTTGCACGTGAAGAAAGTGCTATTTGTTGCATCAGAATGTGTTCCATTTATTAAAACAGGAGGTTTGGCTGACGTAGTTGGTTCTTTGCCAAAATGCTTTGATAAGAAATACTTTGATGTGAGAGTCATGCTACCAAAATACTCAAGTATCTCAAAAGAATATAGTGATGAAATGAAATTTTCTACGCATTTCAATATTGATCTTGCATGGAGAACACAATATGTAGGCGTGTTTGAGATGGAGTATGAAGGGATCACGTTCTATTTTATTGATAATGAGTATTATTTTTCGAGTCCCAAACCATATGGAGAGATGTATGCGGATATTGAAAAATTTTCTTTTTTTTCAAAAGCTTCTTTAGCGTCCTTACCAGCAATAGAGTTCAAGCCGGATATCATACATTGCCATGACTGGCAGACGGGATTAGTACCTGTATTTATGAAAGAACGTTTTCACCAGGGTGATTTTTTCATTCATATGAAATCAATTATGACAATTCACAACCTGAAGTTTCAAGGAACATGGGACGTGAGTACAATTAGAGATATGACTGGGCTTCCAGAGTATTTCTTTACACCAGACAAGCTTGAGGCATATGGGGATGCTAATTTACTTAAAGGTGGGCTAGTTTTTGCAGATGCGATAACAACTGTTAGTTACACGTATGCAGAAGAGATTAAAATGCCTTTCTATGGGGAAGGTCTGGATGGTTTAATGAGAGTCAGGGCAAATGATTTACGTGGTATTTTGAATGGTATTGATTATGAAGAGTATAATCCAGAGACGGACGAATATATTGAATATCCTTATCAAGCAATTGATTTTCGAAAAGAAAAAATAAAAAATAAGAAAGCATTGCAAGCTGAGCTTGGGCTAGAACAAAATGAAAAAAAATTCATGATTGGAATTGTGAGCAGACTGACAGATCAAAAGGGATTTGATTTGATTGCTTATGTGATGGAAGAACTGTGTCAGGAAGATTTACAGATTGTAATTCTTGGAACCGGTGATGAGAAATATGAAAATATGTTTCGGCATTTTGACTGGAAATATAGTAATAAAGTATCGGCCAATATTTATTATTCAGAGGCACTATCTCATAAAATATATGCTTCTGCAGATGCTTTCCTAATGCCTTCACTTTTTGAACCATGTGGACTTAGTCAGATGATGGCACTTCATTATGGCACGATACCTATAGTGCGTGAAACAGGTGGATTAAAGGATACAGTAATACCCTATAATGAATATGAAGGAACTGGAACGGGATTTAGTTTTATGAATTACAATGCACATGAGATGCTTACGACCATACGCCATGCACATAATATTTATGCGAATAAAAAGCGCGAATGGAACAAAATGATAGACAGAGCAATGGCAGCTGATTTTTCTTGGCGTGTCTCAGCAATGAAATATCAAGAATTGTACGATTGGCTCATTGACTGACTACGCGCCAGTTATTACTTCAATACCTTTTATGTTAGGTGCAATCATCATGGAATAATTTGTATAGTAAATAACAAAGCCTGGTTTCCCACCACTGGGCTTTTTTACATTCTTTCGTTCGGTATAATCAATCTCGACCTTTTCCTGCCCTTTTCCCTTAGAATAGTAAGCAGCAAGTGAAGCGGCTTCTTCAAAGACATGATTAGGAATATCTTTACTTCCATCGGTTTTTAATATTACGTGTGAACCAGGAATGCCTTTGGCATGAAACCACCAGTCCCCACCGTTTGCAAACTTAAAAGTCAATTCATCATTCTGATAATTATTTTTTCCGACATAGATATGATAACCATCATGGCTAAAATAATGAAAAGGCTTGCTGGTATGTTTGACCTTTTTCATAATTCCTTTTCCATGCCGTTTGATGTATCCATTTTCTACAAGTTCTTCTTTGATTTGAATCAGATCTTCCTCCTGCAATGCAATGTCCATAGCAGTAAGAATCGATTCTAAATGTGTTATTTCATCTTCCGTTTCTTTGATTAGCGCGGTAAGGGCCTCATCAGTTCGCTTCAATTTATTATATTTATCAAAATACTTCTTTGCATTTTCAGAAGGTGGAATAGTTTCATCAAGCGGAATCGTAATCATTTCATCCGTATAATAATTTAGGGCTTCAAAAGATTTGCATCCTTGCTCCAGACCATAACCATAGGTGTTTATTAATTCACCATAGACCTTATAGGTTTCTTTTTTTTCAGTATCCTTTAATTGCTTTAATTGCAAATCATATTTCTTCACATTTCGCTCGAGTGCTGTCTGTGCAATCTTTCTTAAGTCTGTTGATTTTTGACGAATCCTTGTTATTAAATTCTTCTGGGCATAAAAAGTCTCGAGAATAGTAGAGATAGAGGAATCAGAAAAGCATTCCAAATCAGAATACTGGGTTAATGTTATTGCAGAAAATTCCTTTGGGGTGTCATTATCATAAATCATATTTGGCGAGAATTTTTGATTAACCACATCCTTCAGTAGCGAGACAAACTGGTGATATAGCTGTAGAAACGCATCTTCACTAAGAGTATTTGCAGGCAGGGTAAAATCAATACCAGCACGATAGCAGATTTCATCCGCAATAACAGGAGAAATGCCGGTAAAGGTAGTATAGAGCGCTTTGGAAAGGGGTATTGACTTGTCCTTGAGCTGCGAAATAAATAAGGATCTACTTTCTGTACCATCTGGTTGTAAAGGCGCAATAAAAGCAAGCGGGTCATACTTGTTTTGTGTTGATGGGATAAAATAATCCTTTCCTGGCAAAACTTCACGAACCGAACTTATCATACTTGAAATATGTTTAATACTGTCAATAATTGTGCTGTTATCATCTAAAAAAATAATATTACTGTGTTTTCCCATAATCTCAACAACAAGTATTTTCTTACATAAATCGCCCATTTCATTTAGATGCTCAATGTCAAAGCGAATCACTCTTTCAAGCCCAGGCTGTGAAATCGAAATAATACGTCCATTTTGAATATGCTTTCTAAGGAGCATACAGAAGTTGGGTGCTGTTAAGGGACTTTGTTTATTATTTTTTGTAAGATAGATAAACGGAAGAGAAGCACCTGCTGATATTAGGAGCCGCTGTTGTCCGTCTCTATTTTTGATTGTTAAAAGAAGCTCATCATTTTCTGGTTGTGCAATTTTGTATATCCTGCCCTCTAAGACAGTTTGCTTTAATTCATATACAATATTTGCAATAGTGATTCCATCAAGTGCCATTTTTATCCTCATTTCATGATACCGTAGTAATATAAAATTCATTGTAACTGATAGAACCAGTCAGGTCAAATCAAAACTTTTGTGTAAAACTTTTGTGTAACTTTTGTAATAGCGACCTTGACGCAGTTCTTTTGTTGCTCTATAATATTAAGATGTACGCAGCAAAGGCAGAAGAGTAAGATTGTGATAGACAAAGTATTCATTGGAGTTGCCATAGGAGAAGAAAATGATTAAGAGCATGACTGGATTTGGAAGATGCGAGATTTCTGATGTGCACTGCAAATTTACTGTAGAAATAAAAGCAGTAAATCATAGGTATCTAGATATTAATCTAAAGATGCCAAAGAAGTTCAGCTTTTTTGAGTCTTCTATCAGAACCGTTTTGAAGAATTATATTCAAAGAGGAAAAGTAGATATTTTTATTACTTATGAAGATTTCACAGAGAATAATGTGTGTATAAAATACAATAAAGAGGTTGCAGAAGAATACGTAAAATATCTGGCACAGATGGCAGAGGATTTTTCGCTTGAAAATGACATCAGAGTATCTGCATTGTCGAGATATCCAGAGGTATTGACATTAGAGGAACAGACTGTCGATGAAGAAGAGTTGTGGAAGAATCTTGAAAAGGCAGTGAAAGGCGCAGCTGAGGAATTTGTAGAAGCGAGAATCACTGAGGGAGAAAACCTCAAAAATGATTTGTTGACAAAAATTGATGGAATGCTGAGTCATGTAGATTTTATTACGGAGCGGTCACCTCAGATTGTTGCCGCTTATCATACTAAGCTGGAAGATAAGGTGAAAGAATTACTAGATGATGCACAGATAGATGAAAATAGAATTTTGACAGAGGTAACACTTTTTGCTGATAAAATATGTGTGGATGAAGAAATTGTAAGACTACGTAGCCATATTGAGCACACGAAGTTAACACTTAAAGACGGTGGAAGTGTCGGCAGGAAGCTCGACTTTATTGCGCAGGAATTAAATAGAGAAGCAAATACGATTCTTAGTAAATCAAATGATATTATTACCTCAAATAGAGCGATTGATTTAAAGACAGAGATTGAAAAGATAAGAGAACAGATTCAAAATATTGAGTAGCAAGTATGCATGCAAAATCATGCAGTATGCGGAAGGTGAGAAAAGGATGCAGCAACGGGGTATATTGTTAGTGATATCAGGGTTTGCAGGTTCAGGAAAAGGAACACTGATGAAGGAATTGATGAACCGCTACAATAACTATGTGTTATCCATATCTGCAACTACGAGAGAGCCAAGACCAGGAGAAGTACATGGTAGGGAATACTTTTTTATCTCGAAAGAAAAATTTGAAGAGATGATTGAAAAAGATGAATTACTCGAACATGCGCAGTATGTGGGTAATTATTATGGAACTCCAAAATCTTATGTGGAAGAACAGATTTCTTCTGGCAAAGATGTTATACTGGAGATAGAAACGCAGGGAGGGCTCATTATTAAAGAGAAATTCCCAGATTCTCTGTTGTTGTTTGTAATGCCACCAAGTGTATCTGAACTGCACCGAAGACTTGTTGAGCGGGGTACGGAAACTGCTGCAGTGATCGCTTCTAGAATGGAACGTGGCAGGCAGGAAGCAAAGGATATTGAAAAATATGACTATCTTGTAGTAAACGACAATATTTCAGAATGTGTAGAGAGAATCCATGGGACAATTGTCAGTGCGCACTTTACAACAAAGAGAAATAAAGACATCATTGAGAATATCGAAAAGGAATTTGAAACATTTTTAAATTAAAGCAATTATTATTTTCGAAGAAAACAGGAGGAATTAGTATGTTACATCCGTCTTACACAGATTTAATGGAAGTAGTAAATAGTGAGGTAGAGGAAGGGGAACATCCCGTAGTAAACAGTAGATATTCGATTGTGTTGGCTACAAGCAAGAGAGCGAGACAGATTATTAATGGAGCGCAGACCTTGGTGGATGCGAAAGGTAAAAAACCTTTATCAGTAGCGATTGAGGAATTAAATACTGGCAAAGTAAAAATTGTCGGTGATGACGAGGATAAGCTATAGAATGAAAGTCATATTTGTATCTCTGGGGTGTGATAAAAACCTGGTGGATTCAGAAGTGATGTTGGGTCTCTTACATGACAGTGGTTATGAATTCACAGATGATGAGGCAGAAGCAGACGTAATTATTATTAATACGTGCTGCTTTATTCATGATGCCAAAGAAGAAAGTATTCAAATGATTTTGGATATGGCTGAATACAAAAACTCAGAAAAAGGGAAATGCAAGGCTCTGATCGTGGCTGGTTGTTTAGGACAGCGATATCAAGCTGAAATCGAGCAGGATATCCCAGAGGTGGATGCCATTGTAGGAACAACAGCCTATGATAAGATTGTTGAAGCAATGGAATCAGTATTACAGGGGAAGAAAGAGAATCAATTTGCTTCCGTAGATGAATTGCCACTAGTAAATACAAAACGAATCCTCACAACTGGTGGGCATTATGCATATTTAAAAATTGCCGAAGGCTGTGATAAGCACTGTACATATTGCATTATTCCAAAGCTGCGTGGACATTTCAGAAGTGTTCCCATGGAGCGTTTAATAGAGGAAGCCACAGAATTGGTAGCTTTAGGTGTGAAAGAGTTGATCTTGATTGCGCAGGAGACTACTCTTTATGGGGTTGATTTATATGGAGAAAAGTCTTTGCCACAATTACTGAGAAAACTCGCTAAGATTGAGGGACTTTATTGGATCAGGCTCATGTACTGCTATCCAGAAGAAATTGATGATGCGTTAATTAGCGTTATTAAGGAAGAACCAAAAATATGTCATTATCTTGACTTGCCAATCCAGCATGCTTCTGATGCTATCCTAAAACGTATGGGCAGAAGAACAGACAGTGCTGCGCTTCGTGAAATTATATGGAAGTTACGTAGAGAAATACCTGATATTTGCCTACGGACAACCTTAATTACTGGATTTCCGGGTGAAAGTGAAGCAGACCATGAAATACTAATGGATTTTGTGGATGACGTAGAATTTGAGAGACTGGGTGTGTTTACGTATTCACCAGAGGAAAATACGCCAGCAGCTGATATGGATAACCAGGTGGCTGAAGAGCTGAAGGAAGATCGCCAAGCAGAATTAATGATGCTTCAACAAGAAATTGCTTTTGATAAGGCAATCGATATGGTAGGGTGTGAGATGTATGCCTTTGTTGAGGGAAAAGTTGTGGAAGAAAACGCTTATGTGGCTCGTACTTATATGGATGCACCTAATGTAGATGGCTATTTATTTGTCAAAACAGATGTTGAACTGATGAGTGGTGATTTTGTACGCGTAAAAATAACAGGAGCTCTTGAGTATGATTTAATTGGAGAACTTATATAAAACAATAGTAAGGGGGCTGTATATGAATCTACCTAATAAATTGACACTTTTAAGAGTATTGATGATTCCGTTTTTTGTGGTGTTTATGCTATGGAATATTGTTGGGGATATGAGCAAATGGATTGCACTTTCTATTTTCATTTTAGCCAGTATGACAGACTGGCTGGACGGATACCTTGCAAGAAAGAATAACCTTGTAACAAACTTTGGGAAGTTTATGGATCCTTTGGCCGATAAGCTACTTGTGTGTGCAGCTATGATTTGCCTTATTCAGTTGGAAAAGTTATCTGCATGGATTGTCATTATTATAATTAGCAGAGAATTTATTATCAGTGGTTTCCGTTTGATTGCTTCCGATAAAGGTGTTGTGATAGCAGCAAGCTATTGGGGAAAGTTCAAAACGGTATTTCAGATGATTATGATTATTTTGTTAATCGCTGATTTTCAAAATTATTTATTACAGAGCATAACAAACCTATGTGTATGGATTGCTCTTATACTGACAGTAGTATCTTTGGTGGATTATTTATTTAAGAATAAAAAGATTATGTCTATGTAGCTGTCACTTTTTGAAAGTGACATTTCATAAAAGGAAGTGAAGACGATGGTTGTAGAATTAATATCGGTGGGAACAGAATTACTGTTAGGAAATATTGTGAATACAAATGCTGCTTATTTAGCGGAAAAGTGTGCGATTCTTGGATTATCCTGTTATTATCAGAGTACGATAGGAGATAATGAAGATAGATTGATGGAGAGTGTACATACTGCTTTAGGTCGCGCAGATATCATTATTTTAGCAGGTGGACTTGGGCCAACAGGTGATGATCTTACAAAAGAGGTCGTAGCTAAAGTATTTCATAAAGAGATGTACATGGATGAGTATACGAAGGAGCAGATACAAGTATTATTTGACAAGCGTGGTATAAAGATAACAGATAATAATTGGAAACAAGCTTTGATACCTGAAGGTGCGATTATTTTAAACAATGATAATGGAACTGCACCTGGTATTATCATTGAGGAAAATGGAAAAACAGTAGTTCTTCTTCCGGGACCGCCCAATGAACTTATCCCAATGTTTGAAAAAGATGTATATGACTTTTTAAATAAAAAAACACCTAATACTATTTTTTCAAAAGTAGTAAAAATTTGCGGTATTGGAGAAAGCGCCGTAGAAGAAATAATTCGGGATTTGATGGAAACCTCTAATCCGACAGTAGCGCCTTATGCAAAGACGGGTGAAGTTCACTTACGCGTAACGGCAATGGCAAAATGTGAAAAAGATGCAAAAAAAATTGTAAAACCAGTTGTAGAGGAGTTGAAAAGAAGAATCGGTTTTAATATTTATGCGACCGATTCTGCAGTAACGCTAGAGCAGACAGTCATAAAACTCCTTAGAAAAAATCAGTTAACACTGTCTACAGTAGAATCGTGTACGGGAGGTATGCTGGCGGCGAGACTTATCAATGTATCTGGGGCTTCTAAATCATTTCATGAAGGTATGATAACCTATTCCAATAGAGCAAAACGAAAACATGCAGGTGTTAAAAAATCAACACTTTTGAAATATGGTGCGGTTAGCTCACAAGTGGCAAAAGAAATGGCAATAGGAGGTGCACAGTCTGCGAAATCAGATGTGTCCATCGCCATTACAGGTATAGCAGGTCCAGACGGAGGTACCACAGAAAAACCTGTAGGACTTACATACATTGCATGCAATATCTGCGGAAAAGTGAGAGTAAAGGAGTACCATTTCAGCGGAAACAGAGCAAAAATAAGAGAAAATACTGTAGCGGCAGCATTAACACTGACGCGCCTCTATCTGTTGGAATATCAAAATGATAATAACAATATAATTATTCTTGAAAAAACGAAAAAAAAATAATGAAGTATATATAAACATCTAAATATTGCTTATAAATATAGCGCAGATTACGGTTGCCTGCATAAGAGATCTGTGCTATTATAATAGCATTAATGGATATTTGATAGAAACAGGTAGCAATCCAAATTTTTATTTCTGTTCGTTTTCTGGCAGTTCAGCCAATTTTTTCAAACAAGTGTATTTTTTTATTCTGCAATGGTATAAGAGAGTTTTATAGGACATATAATATGAGAAAGTTATGACACAATGAATTTTGAAAAATGAAATTGAAATGGCAACCTATTTTTGAAAGTATTTATAAAGAAAAAAGATATAAAAAGCAGGCAAATATGGGTTGACAAAATCGAACAGATGTTTTATCATTTAATAAGAACAAACGTTCTAACCGAAAAGGAGAGCTGAGATGGAAAAGGAAGACAAATTAAAGGCACTGGATGCAGCACTGATGCACATTGAAAAGCAGTTTGGCAAAGGTGCAATTATGAAACTGGGCGATTCGGGAACAAATATGAATATAGAGACGACCCCTACGGGTTCGTTAAGTTTAGATATTGCATTGGGACTTGGCGGTATTCCTAGAGGAAGAGTGATTGAAATATACGGACCAGAATCCAGCGGTAAGACTACTGTAACACTACATATGATTGCAGAAGTTCAAAAACGAGGTGGTATTGCAGGCTTTATTGATGCAGAACATGCACTTGATCCCGTTTATGCAAAGAATATTGGTGTAGATATTGATAACTTATATATATCCCAGCCTGATAATGGCGAGCAGGCTATGGAAATAACGGAAACTATGGTTAGGTCAGGAGCAGTTGATATAATAGTAGTTGACTCTGTGGCAGCACTGGTTCCGAAAGCAGAGATAGATGGAGATATGGGCGATTCTCATATGGGATTGCAGGCAAGACTTATGTCTCAGGCTCTTAGAAAGCTTACGGCTATTATTAGTAAATCAAATTGTACGGTTATTTTTATTAACCAATTACGTGAGAAGATAGGCGTTATGTTTGGAAATCCTGAGACCACAACAGGTGGACGTGCGCTTAAGTTCTATGCATCAGTGAGATTGGATGTTAGGAAGATAGAAACATTAAAGCAGGGTGGCGAAGTAATTGGAAATAGAACGAGAATTAAAGTTGTAAAAAATAAAATTGCCCCACCTTTTAGAGAAGCAGAGTTTGATATCATGTTTGGAGAAGGGATTTCTACAGTAGGGGATATATTAGATTTAGCCGCAGATGTTAATATTATTAATAAAAGTGGTGCTTGGTATGCATATGATAACCAGAAGATTGGACAGGGGCGTGAAAACACAAAACAATTTTTGAAAGAAAATCCAGTTATTTGTGCTGAGGTAGAAGAAAAAGTGCGTGTACATTTTGGACTGGAAGCTAGTAAGCAAGAAGCAGGTAAAAAAGCTGAAAAGACATCTACAAAGCCATCAAATGAGGTTGTTGCTACGAAAAAGACTTCAAAATCTGACAAGACGGAAGCATGATATGCAATTAATTGTTACAAAGATTGAAGAGTATATAAAAAGTAAATATAAAATATATTTGAATGATGAATTCGCCTTTGTATTATACAAGGGTGAATTGCGTCGTTATGCAATAGAATTGGGCGTAGTATTTACGGAAGAACTGCAGCATGAAATCATGGAAGTGGTTCTGACTAAGCGCGCGAAGTTAAGAGCAATGCATTTGCTTGAAAAAATTGATCGGACTGAAGCAGATATACGTAGAAAACTGAGAGAAAATTTGTATCCAGAAGTAATTATAAATGTAGCTGTAGAATATGTGAAGCAGTATCATTATATTGACGATGAACGTTATGCAAAGAACTATATTCATTGTAAGGCAATGTCAATGAGTCAGCATGAAATTTGCAGGAAGTTATTGGAAAAAGGTGTTTCAAAAGATATTATCAGTAAACAGTTGGACCTTGCCGAAGACAGAGATGCGGAATTAATAGGTAAATTGATTCGGAAACGTTGTAAGCAGGTAGAAGATTTATCCTATCTGGAAAAGAATAAGTTATATGCATTTTTATATCATAAAGGATTTGCGATAGATAACATAGATAAGGCGCTTCGCTCGATTTCACTTGACATAACATAGAAAACAGTATAAAATTTACTTGTTGTAAATTCGTTTGTTAGAGTGTTTACATAACATTCTATATGGATAAAGTACAATGAAAATTTCATAAGGAGGTGCTCCTGTACCATGATAGCAGTTATTATTGCTGTGGTGGTCACGTTAGTTGTAGTAACGCCTATTACCTATTATATTGCTGCTAGCAACCGAAAGAAGTCGGATAAGGCTAGAATCGGAAATGCTGAGCAAAAAGCAAGAGAGATAATAGACGAAGCTCTTAAAACAGCTGAATCTAAGAAGCGAGAAGCTCTTTTGGAAGTAAAAGAAGAGTCCATTCATACAAAGAGTGAACTTGAAAAAGAAACCAAAGAACGCAGAAAAGAGCTACAGCGACTAGAAAGTCGTGTGCAGCAAAAAGAAGAAAGCGTTGATAAGAAGCTTGAGAATCTAGAAAGACGTGAAGCCGCAAGTACAGCAAAAGAAGAGGCTTTGGCAAGACAAAAAGAAGAAATTGCTAAGCTGAATGAACAAAGAGTACAGGAACTAGAAAGAATCTCAGGTTTGACCTCCGAACAAGCAAAAGAATATCTGTTAAAGATTGTTGAAGATGAAGTAAAGCATGAAACAGCAATGCTCGTAAAGGAACTTGAATCCAGAGCAAAAGAAGAAGCTGACAAAAAGGCAAAAGAATATGTTGTGACAGCAATACAGAAATGCGCCGCAGATCATGTAGCGGAGACTACGATTTCTGTTGTACAGCTTCCTAATGATGAAATGAAAGGCAGGATTATTGGTAGAGAAGGACGCAATATTAGAACACTTGAGACATTGACAGGCGTGGACCTTATTATCGATGATACACCAGAGGCAGTCGTGCTATCTGGCTTTGATCCGATTAGGAGAGAAGTAGCAAGAATTGCACTGGAAAAGTTAATTGTCGATGGACGTATTCATCCGGCAAGAATTGAAGAAATGGTAGAAAAAGCCCAAAAGGAAGTTGAGGTTCTGATTCGTGAGGAGGGTGAAGCCGCTACGCTTGAAGTTGGAGTACACGGTATACATCCAGAGCTTGTCAGATTACTTGGTAAGATGCGTTTCCGTACCAGTTATGGTCAGAATGCACTTAAACATTCCATTGAAGTATCGCTTTTATCGGGACTACTTGCCGCAGAAATTGGCGTAGATATCCGTATGTCAAAGAGAGCAGGTCTTTTACATGATATCGGTAAGGCCGTTGATCATGAGATGGAGGGTTCACATATTCAATTGGGGGTCGATTTATGTAGAAAATATAAAGAATCGCCAATAGTCATTAATTCAGTAGAATCACATCATGGTGATGTAGAAGCAACATCTTTGATTGCATGTATTGTGCAGGCAGCTGATACTATTTCGGCAGCAAGGCCAGGGGCAAGAAGAGAAACACTAGAAACATATACTAACAGATTGAAACAACTAGAGGATATAACCAACGCGTTCAAGGGCGTTGACAAATCTTTTGCTATTCAAGCAGGTCGTGAGATTCGTATTATGGTAGTTCCTGAACAAGTTTCTGATGCGGACATGATATTACTTGCACGTGATATTTCAAAGCAGATTGAATCTGAACTTGAATATCCAGGGCAGGTAAAGGTAAGTGTTATCAGAGAAAGCAGAGTCGTAGACTATGCGAAGTA
>CAZAAC010000052.1:0-14900 GCA_964483155.1 uncultured Lachnospiraceae bacterium
TCATTCGAACCCACATCTCTTCAATTGCTTTTCGCGCAATACTGTCTTTAAAGTCCGTTATTGGTTTTAATGTATTCACTGATTCCATAACGGTTTCATCAAAAGGAATTTTACCCGCAACAAACAGATTTTTTTCTCTTGCATATCCTTCAATCTGAGCAGTCATATCAGGATTGATATCATATTTATTTACACAAACCATTACTAGTGTATCAAAATGTTCAGATAGCTCTAAAATTCTCTTCAAATCATCAAGCCCTGATTTTGTAGGTTCTGTAACAATAAGTGCAACATCTGCACCCGTTATGGATGCAATAACAGAACATCCAATTCCAGGAGATCCATCCAAAATTGTGATTGTATCATCTTCAACAAAACGCTTCACATTTTTTCGCAAATAAGTAACTAATTTTCCAGAACCGTCGCTTCCAATTCCCATAATAGCTCTTGAGATGATTCCTTTTTCTGTTTTTGTTATAAATGTATCAGCTGTTTTTTCATCTTCTAGTTTTATTGCATATTGTGGGCATACTAATACACAAGCACCACAGCCTTCACAGGTAAAGGAATCAATTTCAGAATTTTTAATTGCACCAAACTTACAAACTTCTTCACAAATTTCACAATGAATACAAAGACTATTATTAATCTTTGCCTTTTTGCCGCCATAAAAATTCTTTTTTTCGATATCCATTCCTTTATAAAAAAGATAAAGGTTAGGCGCATCTACATCACAATCCACTTTTATTACTTTCTTTGCTAGTTCAGATAAAGCCGCTACTACTGTTGTCTTCCCTGTTCCACCTTTTCCACTTAAGACTGCTATCTCCATTGGAACACCTCCTTAATCTTTTCTGACATTCCATCAAAGATCGGTTTATAGGATGTATCCTCATAAAGCATAATTCCGTTTGAATATAATACCGCCGCCTCCATACTATATGGGACTGCTCCGAGTAAATTGATATCATTTTGTTTACAGAATATCTTTACCATATTTTCCTTGCCATCATCTTTGTTAATTACAATTCCATATGGTATCTTATAAAGTTTAACAAGTTCAACAGCCATTCTTAAATCATGAAGTCCAAATTCTGATGGTTCTGTAACTAGTATGGCGGCATCTGCATATTTTAAAGCATTCACAACATTACAAGAGGTTCCTGGTGGACAGTCAATCAAATGATCTTCTTGTGGTAAATCACCAAGTAGCTTTCTAATTACCGGTACCGCCATAGGTTCTCCTACCTTTAGGACTCCTCTATAGCAATCAATTGACTTTACTGTTCCGCTTTCTAGCTTGCCAATTGTTCGTTTACCATACGATAACGCATCAGCCTTACACACAAGTTTACACGCGCCACAGTCATGGCACAATTTTTCAAATACAATAATTTCTTTTCCAGCTTTGGCTAATGCATTAAATTGACATACCTTTGCACATTCACCACACAGCACACACTTCTGCTGATCAATAACAGGATATTCTACAAATACCTCTTCTTTTATTTGGATAGAAGGATTCAAAAATAGGAATCCATTCGGTTCTTCTACATCACAATCCACATAACTAACACCTAACGTCATTGCAAGATTGGTTGATACTGTCGTTTTCCCAGTTCCTCCTTTTCCACTAAGTACTGCTATATTCATAACATTCACCTTGCTCTCTTAATTCATTCCATGATGTGCAATGCCTGCATTTGATATTTCAGAAAGCATATTTTTTTGAAACAACGCAATCGCTTTAAATACTGGAAGAACATCACAACTAAAAGCTTTGATACCTGCTTTTTCTATTAATTCAAAAGCATTTGGTCCTAAATTTCCAGTTATGACTACGTCTACATTTGCCTCAATTATCTGACCTGCCGCTTTAATTCCAGCTCCACCTGATGCGGACACACCGCTGTTAGCAGCAAATTCATAAGAATTATTTTCTGTATCATAAATCTGAAAAATCTCACATCTTCCGAATCTTTTATCAAGAAGACTTTCCTTCGTATTACCTGTAGCTGATATTGCAATTTTCATAGTAGTATTCCTCCTTTTTATTATGAGCATATGTCATTAATCAATGTTAGTATACTACGCTGTGGGCATATGTCAATAACTATTTTAATCTTATGCAAAAAAATCAGCCAATGCTATATTCATTGACTGACCTATCCTTAACTATCCATTTATAAAGCAATGATGTTAATCTCTTTAAAGAAGCTATATAAAACTGGCTACTGTCTGATTTCGTCTATATATTCTTTTGCCTCTTTGGTTAATGGAATGACATCAGATTGATCTATAAGCTCCAACTTAAATTTTCTGTTCAAGGTCATTAAAAGCTTTATCCCCCAATTAACTCGTTGTATAAAAGAATATAGCCCAATGCTTCCTGTAGAAATTTGACCTTCGATATCTTTGTAAATATTTCGTATTGCTTTTGCCTCTAAAAAAATGGATTCTCCTGTATGCTCAAAGCTCTTGTACATTTCAGGAACTGCACCTTTTTCAATCATTTCCCCAACCTTTTTACCAGACATTGCTGCAGCCATGGCTCCTCTTCCAATTGCAGCCAACTTAACATAAGGTGCTCCAAGTGACAAGACTTTAAATACTGTGTCTTCAAAAACAATACCTCCACTTATAGCAATAGAAGGTAACCATACGCCTTCTTTTTCTAATTCTGACATAAAAGAATGAACAATACGTTCTAATTCAATTGTTGGATAGCTCCATTCATTCATCATTTTACAAGGACTGTGACCTGTTCCCCCACCAGCACCATCAAATGTTACTAAAGCGACTTTATTATCTGAAGCAATTCTTAAGACTCTTTTAATATCTGCGATATCAAAACCTGCCATTTTGAAGAAAATGTTTTCAGCCCCCAATGATTTATACTTTGCAATCATCTCTGCAAGACTAGACTCATCCCACATCGGTAATCGACCGTACTGCATGAAATGAATACTTTCACCATTTTCAATGGCTTCAATCACATCCTTATCCATGGGATCTGGCAATATCAAATAACCATTCTTTTTAATTTTCAAGGCCTCATCATAGTGATAAACAGGAGCAACATGCTGAATTCCTTTTGCTGCCTGACCAAATTTAATTTCTAATGTTTTTAAATGAAAGGTTTTCAACGCGTATTCTGGTATCCCTAAAACAATATCATCCGCATTGATTTGAAGAACAATATCTCCATATCCTCTTTCATATTTTCGAAAGCATGCAATCATTTCTCCAATCAAAGGTGCATGTTTTACCTTTCCGTTCTCATCATGTTCTAATAATGGATCATTTTTAGCAGCACTCTCACCTATGACTACTAAAATTCCAGCCATGGCTGCGCCCGCATAATAATCTTTCCAATTTAATTTTGCCATCGCCGGCAATATGATGGGCGCTTTTAGCGCTATCTTTTTTTCATACCCTATCGTACATGACAAATCAGCTGAATACACATTAATAAGATCCGCATCACCTTCTGCCCCAATAGCACCAAAAACTCTTCCATTTATATTAAAATGTGAGTAGTCAAAAGGGTAGTTTTTTTCCGATGCAAATTGCTGCGTAGTCGTATTTGTCGGATATGCTGCTTCGAATCCCCTGACTGCAGATAAGCCAATCTCACACAACCCAGTACACTTCTCAGTGCAGGTAGAACACATCCCTGATAACTCACTAATCTTGTTCTCCGTTCGTAACTTTGTTTCATTAAAAGTAGTAGATAATTTCGAACTATAAGACATTTTTTCTCTCCTTTTTAATTGCTAACATAGAGTAGGTTCCATCATTTTTGATGGTCATCTCCAATTTCCACAATATGTCCGTCAGGGTCATAAATACGTATCACCCTTTCTCCCCATTCATGCCTCTTGATTTCATGAATAAATGTCACATGCTCTGCTTTCAATTTCTGTAGAAAACCATCTAAATCCGAAGTAGTAAAATAGAAATCTACATTATCATGCCCCATTTTTTCACCTTGATAAGACTTGTTAATATATTCATAAAACACATCTGCCCTATGAATGACAAAGTTATTCTCAAACATAATAATTGTATCGTATTCCTTTTTAATCTTAAGTCCCATGATGTCCTCGTAAAAATGCTTTGAACGCAAGATATCCTTTACCAATGCGATGCTGTTTCTAAAACAAATTTCCATACTGAAATACCGCCTCTCATTTATTATTATATTTTCTTTGATTAAGTAAGTTTTTTAGCTATAATAAAATAGTTTGGTGGGTTAGTATGTAAATTTTCACCTAACAGTATTTCAAATTTACAATTACCAATCTTATTCTTCAATTCAAGTATAGAATACATATTCATCTTCGGAATAATACCAATTTGCCCTAATAGTTTTTGTAGTTTACTTAAAATAGTTTCTTTTTCTCCTAAGCAGTCTGTAACTGAAATAAAGATGCCGCCGTCATTCAAGAGCTCGTATATTTGTTCAATAAAATCGTTATCCTCTTGTATATAACACAATATATTAAATGCAATAATTACATCATAACTCTTGTTTTTTATATCCTGATCAAATATACTCTTTTGATAAAAACTAATATTATCTATGCTCCTAGAAAGTGCTTTCTTTTTTGCAATCTCCAACATTTTGTCTGATAAGTCCAATGCACATATTTCTTTTACATAATTAGCTATTTCAACAGTTGTAATACCTGTCCCACATCCTATATCTAATACAGTGTCTGTTTTTTTTAAATACTTTATTGTATACTCAATCGTTCTTTTATATGCATCAGAAAATATCTTTTCAGCTTGTTTATCATAATTTCCAGATATTTTATCCCAAAATTTTGTGCTATTACTCATTCTATTATATCCTTCTTTCTAAAGTTTTTACAGCTGAAATTGTACATAAAATTGTAATAACTCTTTCTGGGCATTATATTTAGTAAATGTGTTAATATTTTTGTATGGTTTCCCGGTATACAAACCACTTTGCCTTTTTTCAAATCCTTTAACGAAATATCCACAACATCCACTGGCGCCATCCATTTGCTGTTTTATTCTGCATCTTTCCCACTTTCCTTTCTTATTCCATTCATGTTATCTGCCAAAATCTGTAGAAGCCGAATAAGTTCCATGCGCTCACTGGAAGTTTCATAAGCTCCTAATACTTTTTTCCATAACACCTTTTCACTTTCTCGATGTTCCTGTTGGGCAATTCTGCCTTCCTCCGTTAGTTCAAGTCCAAAAGAACGTCGATCTTTTTGACTAATTACTCTTCTTAAAAGGTCTCGTTTTTCCAACCGGTCAATCGCACTTGTAAGTGTACTGCTTGGTATTCCTAAAATCTCCACAATTTCCTTAAGAATGACATCGGACTTACGCTCAACAATACTAAGTATACTTATTTCAATGGTTGATGCGCCATCAAGCTTATTCTTCCATAGTTCGTCACTTGTTTTCTGCATTACGATAATCAACTCATGCCATACTTTATCAATGTTTTTTATTTCTTCATTACTGATTTCTTCTTTCATATTATTACCACCTTACTTTCTATATTACGTTCATCGTAATTTACACTATATGTATATTATTCTTCATCGTAATAATTGTCAATAATTAATTGAAATTTATTCAAAAACTAATTGACAAATAATCAGTACTGAGTATAATAATAGTCAGTACTGATTATATCAATTTGAAAGGATGTTAATATGATACCATTGTATATACTTGGTTTGCTGCAAAGATATGGGCCGCAGCATGGATATAATATAAAAAAAATAATCAGCGAACAACTTTCTGATTTTACACAAATCAAACTTCCAACCATATACTATCATTTAGAAAAGATGGCCGCCGATGGATCTCTCTCTTCTAATAATGAAAAGGACGGCAACAGACCTGAGAAGACTATTTATTCCATTACAGAAAGAGGGATGGAAGTGTTTCAAAATATGCTGAAAGAGCTTATTGTATTTGATTATCGCCCTTCCTTTCCCACAGATGGAATTTTTTATTTTTCAGAGTATTTAGAGATTTCAGAAATCACTGAACACCTAGATGCTTATATTAAGAAGCTTAATAAAATAATAGCTTCCATTCAAAATCACAAAAATGAGACACTATTGTTTATACCTGACGAAATGAAGACTATGGTTATTATTATATTTAGTCATCATGAACGCCACTATCAGGCTGAGCTTGATTGGGCGTTGGAAACACTAACCATGCTTAACCTATAGGAGGCGTAATTATGTCAAAGCAAAGAATTATTGAAACAAATGAAGGTATTCAGGGAGAACTTACAATTGAGGTGTTTGACCGCTTCGCAAGAATAATGCGTGATAAAGGTTGGAATAATGTTGAAAACTTTTATAAAGCAGGAATTACAAAAGGCAATGTACTAGAAATTGGTCCAGGACCTGGGTATATAGGCTTGGAATGGCTAAAACAGTCATCTGATTCAAAACTTACCGGATGTGAAATCAGTCGTGACATGATAAAAATGGCTGAGAAAAACGCAAAAGAATATGGCTTTGAAGAAAGAACCAGTTATGTTGAAGGGAATGCTATGCAGATGCCCTTGCAAGATGAAACTTTTGATGCAGTCTTTTCTAATGGTTCATTACATGAATGGGAAAATCCTATCAGGGTTTTTAATGAAATATCTAGAGTACTGAAACCTGGTGGATTATATTGCATTGCCGATATGAGGCGAAATGTCAATCCTATCATCAAATGGGGAATCTATTTGTATACGAAACCCGTAGAAATTCGTCCCGGATTTTTGACCTCTCTGAATGCCTCATATACGGAAGCTGAAATAATAAATTTACTGAATAAATCTGCTTTGAGAAATGCATCTGTGTCCAAGGAATTTTTTGGTTTATGTATATCTGGTAAAAAAGAGTAGCTGCACATTTTCTTAATTTTTGTTTTGCGTATTGACTGATGTTTAACTTACCATTTTCACAGTAACATCAGTCTGATTACTCTGTTTTGCTCTGTCCTGTAGAAGTGTCTAAGGCATATTATTGTATTGAGTGTTACCACCATATTTCATACCGCATACTACAATCTGTGTACTAAAGCAAAACATTTCATTTATTGTCTTCCGAAATATCCTTCATTATCACCATATCCCATTAATCCGAATCCTGACGTCTCAAAATGTAATGTGTCAGGATTGGACATCGTCATTTGCGCCTCACTTGCCATAGTTCCACCCATATCATTAAAATATAGATAGATGATGATATCTTCCTCTTCATCCCAGGAGTAGTTTCCTGATACATCTGCCATCATATCCCCCAAATTCAAGTGCATCATAAAAGTTCCATCCTCAAGCAATTCTATCCATGGTTCAAATCCTTCCATCTGCGGATCATAACAAACAAAGAGCCCTGCATACTGAAACTCTTGAAATTCATTTGAAATTGTTTTTTCTTTTTCGGTTTCAATTTTCTCCTGTTCTTCTTGATTCACATTATTTATTTCCTGCATATTATTTTGCTTATTTTCCTCGTCCATCAAATTGCTTTTGTCACCATTTGTTTCTGCAGACACCTGAACATCCGGAACGATTGCTTCTACATTTTCCTGCATTTCATCAGTTTGTTCCTCAATAAAAGTCTGCGTATGGATAGCTTCATCAGTTTTCTTCTGTTGTTCATCAGAATTTTCACCAAGCTTCCAGATATTAAAACCAATAATTACGAGTATGGTAACTGCAACAAGAACATAATACTTCTTAGTCACAATGTTCTTCCAGAATCTATTACCTATATCCTGCCTCGATTGAAGTTTTAGCTTTCTATAGTATTCGCTAAGATCTATCTCGGGCTCTGGAGGTGCTGGGAAAAGAGACGGCATCTTGCTTTCCTCCATCTGATTTGCTTCGTCCTCATTCAATCCGGATATTTGATTAATCGAATATACATTCTGTGAATACTCACCTGTTTCGGAATGAAACCATGTCACATACTGACATTTTTCCCCATTTTCATCTGTCGCTATAAACTGAGAATAGTATAGTCCGCTTTGTTCATCATATTCAAATTCATCAGGTGCTGCATACATTCAGTCATCCTCCTTCTATACTAATACTATTTTTCTTCCTGCAGTAATTCTATATATACCTCTACAACATCCTCTTTGGTTCTCTGTAATATGCTCCATTACCAATTCAAAAATCTTAGTTGCATATATGGTATCGTCTCCTCAGCTCTTTGTCCCTCTTCATAACGAACTGTCACTCTGCCTCGTTCTTTTCGAATTATGGTGCAGGGATAATATGCTCCCTGACTATTCCAGTTTGCAAAAGATCGAAGACCTTCAATTGCTGCGTCCACAGTATATAATTTGTTAAATTTTATTCGATCAGACAGGCCATCAAAAAATCTAAATTCAACTGTTTCATCTTCAATCTTTTTAATTTGACCATAATAAAAAATCCCTTCTCCTGCATATCTGCCGTAACAGTAATCATCTTCCTCTAAAATTCCACCAACCGCCTTTACTCTTGGATCTGATTGAAGATGTTCTTTTATTTCATCTTGCTTTTTCTCAATCGTAACCTGTGAGTGTTGCAGTTTCTTTGGGATTGGCGGTGCCAGTGGTTGCTGCTGCTCTTCCTGTGGACGCCTCATATTCTGTGGTATTGGTGGTGGTGCCAGTGGTTGCTGCTGCACTTCCTGTGGACGCCTCATGTTCTGTGGTATTGGTGGTGGTGCCAGCAGTTGCTGCTGCACTTCCTGTGGGCGCCTCATGTTTTGTGGTATTGGTGGTGGTGCCAGTGGTTGCTGCTGCTCTTCCTGTGGGCGCCTCATGTTTTGCGGTATTGGTGGTGGTGCCAGTGGTTGCTGCTGTCCGTCTATAGGTCGCATCTTGGGTATTTTCTGCTGTACTTGCGGCATTTTAATATTTTCGGCCTTACTCTTTGCGGCGCTCATCGCTTCTCCACCTTTTTGAATTGCTTTATTCTTAAATTCAATCATCTTTTCTTCTAATTGTCCCGGTGTTGTTGGTTCATCCGGTTGTAATGAACCCGGCTTCCATTCTTCAATCGCATCTAATCGGTCTGCTGTTTCTGGATGGGATGCACCTAAAGCTGCAAAAACTCCCTTTTCTGAACCTCCTCCATAAGTCTGCTCCAGATGGTACAGTGCCTGGTAAAGATTTTGGGCAAATCCACATTCACAAGAAAAAGCATCCGCACGATATTCATTCATGCGAGAAGATTTCATATGGAATAAATTTCCCAATTTCGTCCAAAGACTCATAAGCCATACCAATAATAAATCAATGAAAAAACTTGTCAAAAGACTTCCAATCGGCCTCTCTTCTCCACCTGCCAGAATAATAACAAATGATACAATTACCCTAACAATGAAGAATATTGCCGTCAAAAGAAAGTTGCTAACGTTAATGACTAATAGTATGTCTGTATCTTTATGGGCAATATGACCAAATTCGTGAGCCAGAATTCCAAGAATCTCCTCATCGCTTAATTCTAATAAGCCTCTCGTCACACATACTGTCTTTCTTCCAACTGCAAATGCATTCGGCTCCATGCTTTTGCTCATAAAAAACTTTACATGGTCAGAAATCGTTGGATCAAGAGATTTTGCTCTTCTATACGCCTCAAAAAACAGTGGTTCTAATCGATCCTTATACTTCGCTTTTTTAATTTTTTTACATCCACACTGTATTCGTAAAATGAACTCTCCAACAGGTGATAATGCTATACATAGACATATCAAATATGTAAAAAGAGCTATAGGTATCATCTCTGGCAAAGCAAAACCTCCCATAAGCGCTATGTACATTATAAGATTCATACACAAATAGATAATCGTTCCAACATTATTCTTTTTAAACAGTCTCTTCAGAAAATCAAATACATACATTTTTACACCTTCCATTCTTTTTTATTATTATTTCTTACTATTCTGTCTGGTATCTTTGTGTGCTGTCAGTATAATCATTCCAGTCACGTACTGTAATACTACTTCCGTTGTAATGATAAATATAATCCGAAAAGAAGATATAACTTCCAGAAACGGCATAAGGAAACTGTTCCATTAATATCCATTCATCCTGCAAAATGGGAATCATCTCATCCATCTGCCCCGAAAATGTATCAGGAATCTGGTACCATTCAAATACTCCGTCTTTATCACGGATAAACAATTGATTGTTCATTCGTGCAACAAATCGTTTTGCATATTGTGTATAAAGCAAATTGCTGCCAAAGAAAAGTGCGTTATATCCATTTCTCAGGCCTTTTCCTGGCGCATTATTCTCGTACTCTTCCTCTGGCATTTCAGTCTCTGTCACTTTAGTGATTGTTCCAGTCTGCAAATCATAATATCCATGGTAGACCTTATAATCCATACAGCCACCTATATACATTTTTCCATCTAATACGCTAAAAGGCGCAAACACCTCGAATTCCTGATGTGCTCCACCAATAGCTCCAAACCCATCCATACACGAAACAGATTCTGTTTTGAATTCCTTTGTTGTCGCGTCCCATGCTCTGATTTCCGTCATTCCTGTATCCCAATTCTTACACAACAAATACAATTTTTCATCATAGTATGACAAATACGAAAAGTCCGAACTAAATATATATTCACATATCCCACCATCCTTAGGGATACGAAAATAACTGAAAACATCACCTTCTGTCGTGCAATAATAAATATAGTTTCCGCCAATTGTAAAGGAAACTATATTCGCCAAACCATCCATAGAAGGCGCTAATACTTTTTCTATTTCTCCACTTGCGTTATCCTTTGGCATTCGATAAAGAGAACCCATGTTACTTTCCGGTGTTCTATCTCTCCAATTTTGATCATCCATTCTTAAAAAATAGACATATTCAGCATCCTCTTTGGCATACATATAATATATATTCACCTGTGGGAAATTTGGCCATTGTTCATACAACTCTGCAGCTATCTCTTGTGTTTCTTCAGTTTCATTTGATGCTTCTCTATTGTTTGTCTGATTCATTACGTCGCTGTCATCTAAAACAGTACCAACACCTGCTGATAATTTGCTTTCATACTGTTGTGTTTCTTTATTCATACTGTCAGAAACCTGATTTTCTATATCCAACCATTCACCATTCTGATTTGATTGACTATTTTGCTCTTGAAAATGTGGAATGATAAATATACAAACAAAAATAACAGTCAAAGCCACTAATATCATTGCAGCAATTAACAGTATGGTTGTTTTTTTGTTTCTAACTGGTTTTTTATGCTGTTTTTCCTCTGGTTGTAGCGGATAACTCTCCTGCTTATA
This sequence comes from uncultured Lachnospiraceae bacterium, assembly GCA_964483155.1. Taxonomy (GTDB): domain Bacteria; phylum Bacillota; class Clostridia; order Lachnospirales; family Lachnospiraceae; genus JAAYYM01. Next base: position 11,302 of record CAZAAC010000052.1, read on the forward strand.
CTCTCCTGTTTCTGTATTAAACCAAGTCACCCACTGTACTTCTATTCCCCGTTCGTTTTGTTCAATTTCTGTCTGATAATACAGCCCACTGCTGTCGTCCAAAAAGAAACCTTCAGGTGCCATATACTTAGCCATATCTAATCCTCCTGTATAAACAGCATCACTGCCATCTCAATATCATTATCATTATCACTTGGCTTATTTGCATAGAACCAAAATGTAAGGTCATCAAGCATCACACCCTATCTGTATTAGCCTGAGACTTCTTACACCTGCAAAATTAATATACTATTGCAAACTAATATCACTATAGGAATTGACTAAATCATGAATCTGCTTTTCATTTACATGTAGTCATCATCTGTATCAATCGGGTCATAAAGTCTGTTATGATCTAACCACTCCGTTTCATTAAGCGAATCAAATTCAGCGTTCTCCTTCGACCATTCTTTAATAAACCAATTCTCAATTCGATTCTTTATCTTCGTTAGATAGTCACGCTGTGGCTTTATCTCGATTCGTTCCATTGCTATATCCGAGCAATTTCGATAACCGGGAAGATATTCACTGATTTCGGCATAATCATTTTGGTACCGGTAAACTATATTCTGATTTTTCTCCTTCTTCCAAAACTTTATATTTCTAAAAATGTATTGCTCTATCGTTTCTCTGTCCTGCGCCACCTTTGTTATAGCATATGTTCTGAGTTTGCATGCTTTTACTCCTTTATAGGAAGCAACCTGTTTCCTTTTTTCTGCTTTTATCTCTTCGTCAATTCTTGCAAAAGCTGAATCAGTCAATTCACCCGTCATCAAACCACTTTGCTCCGGTTGGAATATTTGTCCCCCACCTTTTCCTGGTTCCTCTCCCGGATCTGCTACCCAGCCAAGTGTAACATCCTTCGTGCAAAGAATATCAAAGGTATAATCTACATCATTCACCTGTATTAGCCTTGGTAATACAAAAATAATAAAATCCGCCAGCATATCTCCTCTCCTGGCTCCATTTATATCACTTAAGCTATAATCACTCTGATTGATAAAATTAAACATCTCTTCCCGCAGAATGTTATCGGATGAATTGATATCATTCATGTCAATCATCTTTGTTACATGCACTCTAACATAGGCACTGCTTTGATCCTCAGTCGTTTGAACAAGCTCGCGGCTATAAACGACACTAGAAATAATATCCTTTGTTGCGCTTTCTATGGCTTTGTATTTAGCTTCAGAAACTCCTTCAGCACCCAGTATGTCACCAACCTTCTTAGCAAGTGACTTTGACAAATCAATCCTATCTAAATCACCTAACTCTCCATCATTCAAATGACGCACATATGCTTCTTTAGATGCATCATCATAAACATCAAAAATGGGTGCTCCCATACCGTCGCCGCTAATCAGGGCATATAGCATATCGATTGCCACACAAGGATCCGTCACGCCCGGTTCCATCACTGGTTCCACCACCTCTTCCAGTCCCCGATTACTGATCCTTCGGGCAAGAGTATTATTTACTCCTGCCTTTTCTCCAACACCGGATCCGCCTTGTAATACACCCTTTGGCATTTTACTGTTATCCTTCTCCTCATTATTATCCTTCTTCTCTTTATCATCCTCTCTGGACGGCGTGGTCGTACTACCACCCTTTTGGGAGGGTATCTCTTGATCTACTATATGCTCTTTTATCGGTGGTTTTCCTTTCACGCCGGCTTTTATTACTTCAAGAACGTGCTTAATATCCACTTTCTTTTTTTCAAGTTCTGGAACATCTCCTGTAGCCTCAATATAATTCAACCACCCATTCACTGAATATGTATAGAAGTATTGAAATGGTAAGAAGCCCTCCTGTTGTGACAGGAATGCACCCGTCTTCCCATTTGCACACACAGCTGAAATGTGACCTCCTTCTTTTATTGTATAACTCATCAGTTTACAGCAGGATATCTTCTTTGCAACCATATTCTCGCTCTTGATTTCATAAAGGTAGCTATCTTGTGTACTAATAAAATAGATATTATTTTCATATACATGGAGATCCTGTCCAAGCAGATACTCGACACTCCCAGTGCCGTAATCTCTATCTATCTTTAGTATATATCCATCATTCAACCCATTTTCACCAAGGCGTTGTACTTCCATATACAAAAAACCATCCGCAGAAACGGCACTTAAAATTGTTTCCTCTTCCCCAGATGTCAAATAACCAATTTTATTTCCTTTGTAATCAAGCTTAAAATATGCCCAATCCATAGCTGCTGCTTCAGAAGAACTATCACCTGATAATGCATATAAACAATCCTCCCCGGATGACAGTTGATAATAAGCACATCCCTCTTCCCCAATCTGTTCAACTACCGGTTCCTGACCCATGTTAGAAATCGAGGAAATCCTGTATAAATTTCCACCATAGAACATACGGGTAATCTCATCATAGAATTCATCTCCCTCCAAAACAGACATCGAAACATCTGTAAAATAAAGAGCATCATTCACCACGCACAGATTCACTGCCATAAAATCTGTAACTGCAATCTTTTTCTTTGTCTCTAAGTTAATAGCATACAAATGATTGTCATGCTTTGGATCCGGATAAAATACCAGCCCTAGTGCTTCTGCATAAAAACCACCAAGTTCGCGGATGTTCTGCTCACTCATATTCTGGTTCGATTCTGTGCTGTTCTCTGCTCTATTTGTATCAGCCTGTGCATAGACAACAGTATCTCCAAGAATGCACATAAGTATTAAGACACTCAATAAATATCGTAAACATTTTCTTTTCATATGCACAAGTTCCTCTCTGTACTTGATGTCCTCTTGCTGTCCATTAATATCTGATACACCTTTTTATTGGTCGTCACTTGTTGCATCATCACTCATTACCCCCTCATTTACGAGATTTCCCTCATAAAGCATTGGAGATAATGTGGTATCCTCAAATGTGTAAATATCCAATTCCTCCATCACCTGTGTAGAAGTAAGCACAGTATCAGTTCCCAGTGCAAGTCCTCGCATGATTAAAAAAGCAAATATCAATATAAAAAGGGTGCATCCGATTGCAATCATGGACTTTTTTCCCGTATTCTTGTTTTTACATGATGATTGTTTCATTGGACTACTTACTTGTGAATATTCACCCGTTTCAGCATTAAACCAAATTGTATGACATACTGAGTTTCCATACTTGTCCGTTATAATCATCTTGTTATAGTATAGGCCGCTGTTATCGTCCATCAGATAATTTGCAGGTGCCTGATATCTTTCCATAGCGCATTCCCCCATCAATTTACTGTCGTGAATATCATTCAAGACAAAATTGTCGACTTCTCGATTTCTTTTTCGCCTTATCCTCACTAATTCTATAAAATAGAAGTTACAAAGTACATAGACTAGATTAAGATTCGTTGGTAAAATCTTCACATCTTTGTTCCGGTGAATATCTAAACATAAAAAAATGACCTCCTATATGTTAGAATTTTAACTCTAACATATGAAGGTCAATTCATTTTTTTGGTTTTTCATTTTTCATAATTACTACTAAAAATTACTTCGCATAGTCTACGACTCTGCTTTCTCTGATAACACTTACCTTTACCTGCC